>NZ_CP034879.1:0-230475 GCF_005081945.1 Buchnera aphidicola (Brachycaudus cardui)
TTCTTTTATTATCAATGCTACAGACTACTTATCCACAGATTTTGTCTTCACTAATAATAATAATAATTATCATTATATTTTTTTATTTTTTAATAAAGAAATTATAAAAGAAAATAAAAACATCTTTTTTAATATCTTATGTTTAATCTTAACATGTGTTATCTTTAATTAAATATTAGTATTTATATAAAATAATTTTAAATGTACTAAAAAAGGTTTTTTATATGTGTAATTTAAAAAATTTTGATGTAATAGTTATTGGTGGAGGACATGCTGGTACTGAAGCAGCAATGGCTTCATCAAGAATGGGTTGTAAAACTTTATTATTAACTCAAAAAATAACAGATTTAGGCACGTTATCATGTAATCCAGCTATTGGAGGGATAGGAAAAAGTCATTTAGTAAAAGAAATAGATGCATTAGGAGGTATAATGGCTGAGGTTATTGATTATGCTGGTATTCAATTTAGAATTTTAAATTCTAAAAAGGGTCCAGCTGTTAGATCTACTCGAGCTCAAGCTGATAGAGTGCTTTATCATAAGCATGTAAAAAAAAGATTACAAACACAAAAGAATTTGTTAATTTTAGAAGAAGAAGTAAAAGATTTAATTTTTAAAAATTATACTGTTACAGGTGTATTAACAAAAAATGAAGTTAAGTTTTATTCAAGAACAGTTGTTTTGGCTACAGGTACTTTTTTAGATGGTAGAATCCATATTGGATTAAGTAGTTATTCTGCTGGAAGAATGGGAGATAAATCTTCTATGGATTTGTCTATTCGTTTAAGAGAGTTATCTTTAAGAGTGAATAGATTAAAAACTGGCACACCACCTCGAATTGATATTAACACTATTAATTTTAATGATTTATTTATTCAGCATGGTGATGTCCCTACTCCAGTTTTCTCATTTATGGGAAATGTTTTACAGCATCCTAAACAAATACCATGCTATTTAACACATACAAATGAAAAAACACATGAAATTATACGTAATAATTTAGATCAAAGTCCTATATATACAGGTTTTTTAAAAGGTTTAGGTCCTAGATATTGTCCTTCTATTGAAGATAAAATTGTACGTTTTCCTGATAGAAAAGCACACCAGATTTTTTTAGAACCAGAAGGATTATCTAGTGTTAAAATTTATCCTAATGGTATTTCAACTAGTCTTCCTTTAGAAGTTCAAGAAAGAATAGTAAGGTCGATTAAAGGTTTAGAGAAATCTAAGATTATAAGTCCTGGATATGCTATTGAATATGATTTTTTTGATCCCAAAGATTTAAAACTTACTTTAGAAAGTAAATTAATTAAAGGTCTTTTTTTTGCTGGTCAAATAAATGGTACCACTGGTTATGAAGAAGCAGCTTCACAAGGGTTATTAGCTGGTTTAAATGCAGCATTGTATACAATGAATACTGATTCTTGGTTTCCTAGACGCGATCAAGCATATTTAGGTGTATTAATAGATGACCTTACTACACAGGGTACACAAGAACCGTATCGTATGTTTACTTCACGTGCTGAATATCGATTAATATTAAGAGAAGATAATGCAGATTTGCGTTTGACTAATATTGGTCGTAAGCTTGGTTTAATTAACGATACAAGATGGATCCGTTATAATGAAAAAGTTCTAAATATTACTAATGAGACTAATCGTTTAAAAAGAATAAAAATAGATCCTTTATCATCTGATGCTAATGTTCTTAATCAATTATGGAATATACATTTAATAAAAGAAACTAGTGTAATTGAATTATTAAAAAGACCAGAAATTACATATAAAAAATTAAAATCTTTAAATATTTTTCAAGAAGGTATTTATGACTTAGAAGCTATTGAGCAGATAGAAAATGAAATTAAATATGAAGGCTATATTAAAAGACAATCAGAAGAAATCAGTCGACAGATAAAAAATGAACATACCTTTTTATCTTCTATTCAAGATTATAAAAAAATAAAAGGTTTATCTAATGAAGCTGTTATGAAATTAAATGATTATAAACCTCTTTCTATTGGTCAAGCATCGCGTATTTCTGGTATTACACCAGCATGTATATCAATTTTATTGATTTATTTAAAAAAAGAGTCTTATAGAAATTTGTTATAATATATAATTATTCAATGAATTATGCTTATTTAATATTTCTATCGTTTATAAAAATTAAAATTTGATTTTAATAAATTTAAAATACATAATAATTGTGTATTAAATATTAATTTACTTTTTTTGAAAAATTTAAAAAATATTTTTTAATTTTGTAATGTTTGTTTTATTGTATAATCTTTTTTAAAATTATAAAAAATGAGAAAATACTATGATTTTAGAAAAGATATTAGATCCTCAAAAATATATTAGTCATCATTTGAATCATTTACAGATAGACTTGTGTACTTTTAAAATTATTATGCCAGGAACATTTTCTTCTCATTTTTGGGTTTTAAATGTTGATTCAATATTTTTTTCCTTCATATTAGGAAGTTTTTTTTTAATTATTTTTTATATAATAGGAAGAAAAGTTACTCAGAATGTGCCAAGTAAGTTACAAACTTCTATTGAATTAATTTTTGATTTTATTAGTACGAATGTGAATAGTATGTATCAAGGTAAAAATGCTCTTATTGCACCTTTATCATTGACAGTTTTTGTTTGGGTTTTTTTAATGAATCTAATGGATTTAGTTCCTATTGATTTTTTTCCTTTTATTTCTGAAAAAGTATTTAAATTACCAGCTATGCGTATTGTGCCTTCTGCTGATATTAATATTACATTATCAATGTCGTTTGGTGTTTTTATCTTAATTCTGTTTTATACTATTAAAATGAAAGGTTTTATAGGTTTTTTAAAAGAACTTACTTTGCAACCTTTTAATCATCCTATATTTTGTATTGTTAATTTAATATTAGAATTTGTCTCATTGTTATCTAAACCAATATCTTTAGGATTACGACTTTTTGGAAATATGTATGCAGGGGAAATGATTTTTATTTTGATTGCAGGATTACTTCCATGGTGGTCTCAATGTTTATTAAATGTACCATGGGCTATTTTTCATATTTTAATAATTTCATTGCAGGCTTTTATTTTTATGGTTTTAACTATTGTTTATTTGTCAATGGCTTCATCAAAATCTCATGAAAATTAAAATATTCTATGAATTTATTAAAAACTGGAGTGTATAATGGGAAATTTAAATGTTGATATGCTTTATATAGCTGTAGCTATAATGGTAGGATTAGCGTCAATTGGAGCTGCAATTGGAATTGGTATTTTAGGTGGTAAATTTTTAGAAGGAGCAGCTAGACAACCTGATTTAATCCCTTTATTAAGAACACAGTTTTTTGTTGTTATGGGATTAGTTGATGCTATTCCAATGATTGCTGTAGGTTTAGGTTTATATATGCTTTTTGCTATTTCATAATTTTGTACTTTGTTTTTTAAATCAATATTATTTTGATTTTCGAGTAGAATCTTTACGTTTTTTTGAATAACGTAAAGATTAATTTTATTTTAATATAGAAAGGTGCATTGCTGTGAATCTTAATGCGACAATTCTTGGGCAAGCGATATCATTTGTTTTTTTTGTCTGGTTTTGTATGAAGTATATTTGGCCTCCTATTATTTTAGCTATTGAAACTAGGCAAAAAGAAATTAAAGAATCTTTATTTAATGTCCAGCAAGCTCAAGAAGAATTATCTATAATTCAAAAATCAATAGATAAAAAAATTAAAGAGGCAAAAGAAAAAGCATTTAATATTGTTAATGAAGCTAATGAACAAAGATTATTAATTTTAGAAGACGCAAAATCAAAAGCATTGAAAGAAAGTCAAAAAATTCTTATAAATACTCAGTTAGAAATTGATATGAAA
Organism: Buchnera aphidicola (Brachycaudus cardui); assembly: GCF_005081945.1. Lineage (NCBI taxonomy): Bacteria > Pseudomonadati > Pseudomonadota > Gammaproteobacteria > Enterobacterales > Erwiniaceae > Buchnera > Buchnera aphidicola. The sequence goes on from NZ_CP034879.1 coordinate 3,872, forward strand.
ATTTTAGATGCACGTAAAAATTTACATAAAGAGATAGTTAATTTATCTATTTCTATGGCTGAAAAAATTATTAAAAAAAATATTGGTAAAGATGAGAATCGCGATTTAGTAGACGAATTAATTACTTCTTTGTCAGAGGTAAAACATTAATGTCTGTAGAAAATACTATTGCTAGACCTTATGCCAGAGCAATTTTTAATATAGCTATTTGTCAGAATTCCATTCAAGAATGGAAAGAAATATTAATATTTCTTAATATGATTGCTTCTTGTCCAAAAATCAGAAGATTTTTATCAGGGTCTCTTTCACCTAAATATTTATCATCAGTATTTATTACCGTTGCTGGTGATATAATTAATAAAAATGCAAAAAATTTAATAAAATTATTAGCTGAAAATCAACGTTTTAAAATACTAAATAATATATTAGAACAATTTTTACAGTTAGAAGCATGTTATAAAAAAATTTTAATTGTTGAATTAAGAACAGCATTTCTTTTAAAAGAAAAACAGATTATTAAAATACGAAAAGTACTAGAAAAATCTTTGTCAAGTAAAATTAAATTTATATATAAAATTGATTGTTCTATACTTGACGGTATTATTATAAAAGTTAATAACATCGTTTTCGATTTATCTGTTAGAAGTTATCTTAAACAATTATCAGATGCTTTAAATTTTTAAGAGAAAAATAATATATGCAATTAAACTCCACAGAAATTAGTAAATTAATTCAAGAAAGAATAGCTCAATTTGAAGTATTCAATGAATCTTATAACGAAGGTACTATTATTTCTGTTAGTGATGGTATTATAAGAATTAATGGTCTATCTAATGTAATGTTAGGTGAAATGATTTCATTACCTAATCATGAATATGCTATCGCTTTTAATATTGAAAGAGATACAGTTGGTGCAGTAGTTATGGGGCCTTATATTCATATTACAGAAGGTATTAAAGTAAAGTGTACAGGAAGAATTTTAGAGGTTCCTGTAGGTGTTAACTTATTAGGACGAGTAGTAAATGCTTTAGGTAGTCCTATTGATGGTAAAGAGTCTATAAAAAATGATGGTTATTTTCCAGTAGAAGCTAATGCACCTGGTGTAATTGAAAGACAGTCTATTAATCAGCCAATACAAACAGGTTATAAAGTTATTGATGCACTAATTCCTATTGGTCGAGGACAGCGTGAGTTAATTATTGGTGATAGACAAACAGGAAAGACTGCACTTGCTATTGATACGATTATCAATCAAAAAAAATCTAATATTAAATGTATTTATGTTGCTATTGGACAAAAACTTTCTACAATTATTAATGTTGTTAAAAAGTTAGAAGAAAATAATGCTTTATCCAATACAATTGTAGTTGTAGCTTCTGCTTCTGAAGCCGCTGCTTTACAATATTTAGCTCCATATTCTGGTTGTGCAATGGCGGAATATTTTCGTAATAAAGGACAGGATACATTAATTGTTTATGATGATCTGACGAAACACTCTATAGCTTATCGTCAGATTTCTTTATTACTACGTAGACCACCAGGTAGAGAGGCTTTTCCAGGAGATATATTTTATCTGCATTCGCGTTTATTAGAGCGAGCGTCTCGTATTTCTTTAAAGCATATTCAAGATATTAATAAAAATAAAAATATCAGACAAACTGGTTCTATTACAGCTTTACCTATTATTGAAACACAATCTGGAGATGTTTCTGCATTTGTTCCTACCAACGTGATTTCTATTACTGATGGTCAAATATTTTTAGAATCGAACTTATTTAATTCAGGGATTCGTCCTGCAGTGAATCCTGGCATATCTGTCTCTCGCGTAGGTAGTGCAGCGCAGAGTAAAATTATAAAAAAATTATCTTCTGGAATTCGAACAGCATTAGCTCAATATCAAGAACTTGCAGCCTTTTCACAGTTTTCATCTGATTTAGATGAAGTTACTCGCAAACAATTAAATTATGGTCAAAAAATTACAGAACTATTAAAACAGAAACAATATTCACCTTTATCTATAGCTGAACAAGGACTTATGCTATTTACTGCAGAAAATAATTTTCTTGATGATATTTCTGTTGATCAAATTCTTACATTTGAAAAATCAATATTGCTTTATGCATATAATCATTATTCTGATTTAATGAAAAAAATTAATGAAGTGGGTGATTTTGATATGAGTATACAAGAAGAATTTATAAAATTAGTTACTAATTTTAAAGACAAGCACTTTTAATGAAATATTTTAATATGTTAAAAAGAGAAAATAGTGACAAGTATAAAAGAAATCAGAAATCAGATAATAAGTGTCATTAATACTAAAAAAATCACCAAGGCTATGGAAATGGTTGCAGCATCTAAAATGCGAAAAACTGAATATAGAATGCAATCAGGTCGGCCATATTCTGATATTATCAGAAAAGTAATTGATCATGTTGTACAAGGAAATTTAGAATATAAACATAGTTATCTAGAAAATAGAGTTGTTAAACGTATTGGAATCATTGTTGTTTCTACTGATAGAGGTCTATGTGGTAGCTTGAATACTAACCTTTTTAAAAAGGTTTTATTTAAAATTCAAAAATTTACTACAACTGATATTCCTTGTGATTTAGTTTTATTTGGTTTAAAAAGTTTATCAGTTTTTAAATTATGTGGTACTCGAATTCTTTCTACAAAAACTCATTTAGGAGAAAATCCTAATTTAGTAGAGTTAATTAGTTCTATAGAAGTGATATTAGATGCATATAAATATAGGCGTATTGATAAAATTTTTATTGCTTATAATAAATTTTATAATAAAATGTTGCAAAAACCTAAAATTATTCAATTATTACCTTTATCTAGATTAAATAGTAAAAACATAAGTAATAAAAAATGGGATTATCTATATGAACCAGAATCTAAGTTGATTTTAGATATATTATTTAAGCGATATATAGAATCTCAAATTTATCAAAGTATTTTAGAAAATATAGCAAGTGAACAAGCTGCTCGTATGATTGCTATGAAAACAGCAACAGATAATAGTGGAAATCGAATTAAAGAATTACAATTAGTATACAATAGAGTACGTCAAGCTAATATTACACAAGAATTAACTGAAATTGTTGCAGGCGCATCAGCAGTTTCAACTAATTAAAAATCAGTTAGAGGTTGTAAACTATAATGGCTACTGGAAAGATTATCCAAATTATTGGTGCCGTAGTTGATGTGGAGTTTCATCAAAATTCAGTTCCAAAAATATATAATGCCTTAGAAGTAAAAAATAAAGAACAAAAACTTATTTTAGAAGTACAACAACAGTTAGGAGCAGGTATTGTTCGAACAATTGCTATGGGTTCTTCTGATGGTTTAAAAAGAGGTTTAGTTGTTGTTGATCTTGAACATTATATAAAAGTACCAGTAGGAGAAGCAACATTAGGACGTATTATTAATGTATTAGGTGAAACGATTGATAATAAAGGTTTATTAAAAAATAAAAATAATAGTTCTGATATAGAATATTGGGAAATCCATCGTACTCCTCCCAGCTATCAAGAACAAGCAAGCTCTCAAGAAATATTAGAAACGGGTATAAAAGTTATTGATTTAATTTGTCCTTTTTCAAAAGGTGGAAAAGTTGGTCTATTTGGCGGTGCAGGTGTGGGTAAAACAGTAAATATGATGGAATTGATTCGTAATATTGCAATAGAACATTCTGGTTATTCAGTTTTTACTGGAGTAGGAGAAAGGACTCGTGAAGGAAATGATTTTTATCATGAAATGAATGATTCTAAAGTATTAGATAAAGTTGCTTTAGTATATGGACAAATGAATGAACCACCAGGCAATAGATTACGAGTTGCTTTTACAGGTCTTACTATTGCAGAAAAATTTCGTGATGAAGGAAAAGATGTTCTATTATTTATTGATAATATATATCGTTATACATTAGCTGGTACTGAAGTTTCTGCATTACTTGGACGTATGCCATCTGCAGTCGGATATCAGCCAACTTTAGCAGAAGAAATGGGTTTATTGCAAGAAAGAATCACTTCTACTAAAAAAGGTTCAATAACTTCTGTTCAAGCTGTCTATGTTCCTGCTGATGATTTAACGGATCCTTCACCGGCAACAACATTTGCACATTTAGATTCTACAGTCACTTTAAGTCGTCAAATAGCATCATTAGGTATTTATCCTGCTATTGACCCTTTAAATTCTACAAGTCGTCAATTAGACCCTTATATAGTTGGTGAAGAGCATTATAAAACAGCATTAGGTGTCCAATCTATATTACAGAGATATCAAGAATTAAAAGATATTATTGCTATTTTAGGAATGGATGAACTATCAGAACAAGATAAATTATTAGTATCAAGAGCACGTAAAATACAGCGCTTTTTATCTCAGCCATTTTTTGTAGCAGAAGTATTCACTGGTTTTCCAGGAAAATATGTTTCATTAAAAGATAATATTCGAGCTTTTAAAGGTATTATAGAAGGTGAATTTGATCATCTACCAGAGCAGTCATTTTATATGGTAGGTTGTATTGAAGAAGTTATAGAAAAAGCTAAAACTTTATAATATTTTTTATAAAAAATTTAGGATATATCTATGAATTTTTATTTAGATGTAGTTAGTGTTAAAAAACGTATCTTTTCTGGATTAGTAAAGAAAATACGAGTATCTGGAAGTGAAGGAGAACTTGGAATTTACCCGGGGCATGTCCAGTTATTAACTATAATTAAACCTGGTATGGTGTGTATTCTTCATAAGAATGGAGAAGAAGAATGTATTTATATATCTGGTGGTATATTAGAAATTCAACCATCTGTTGTATCTATTTTATCAGATATTGCTATTCGTGCAATTGATTTAGATAAAAAATCTATTTTGCAAGCTAAAAAACATGCTGAAAAAAATATGAAAAATGACAGTATTAAAATGAATAAGAATGAAATATTATTAGAAATTTCTAAAGAAATTGCAAAATTACGTGTTCTTGAAATGATGGATAAATCTAAATGAAGAAAAATTTTTCGCGGCTGGTTGTTTCCTGCCGCAAGTATTTTAAAAAATTTACTAGTTAAGCAGTATTTTTTAAATATCAATATTTTCTACTTTTAAAGCATTTTTTTGTATAAATTTTCGTCTTGGTTCTACAGCATCTCCCATAAGAGTATTAAATAAATCATTAGCTGAACTTGCATCTTGAATAGTTACTTGTAACATATTTCTAGTTTCTGGATTCATTGTTGTATTCCATAATTGTTCCGGATTCATTTCCCCTAGTCCTTTATAACGTTGTATAAATAAGCCTCGTTTAGATTGTTTAATTAACCATTCCAATGTATTTTTTATATTATCAATTGGATAGATACTACCTCCTTTTTCTATAAAAACTTTATTTTGAAAAAGAGTATTAAATTTTTCACCTAAATTTGTTATTAATAAATATTCTCCACTTGTTAAAAAATCTTCTTTAAAGTCATATTTTACATGATATGAGTATCTAGATATTTTTATAGTTGGTTCAAAGATATTTTTATTAATATTTTTAATTATTTCTACAGAATAATAATTATTGTTATAATTTTTTTTATTTAACTTGTCTACTAAGGTATTTATCCAAATTTGAACTATTTTTATGTTTTTTAGATTATATAAACGTGGATGATAAATTATTTCATTAAATATTTCTATTGGGAAGTAATATTTACTTTGTTTCATTATTATTTCAATAGAATTATATTCAGATATTATTTTTTTAAATTTTTTAATATTTTTGTTAATATCAAGATCATTATGACTTTTTAATGTTATATCTTTTAAAGCAGTTTTAATTTGATATTTATTCATTTCTTCATCATTTTTAATATATTCTTCTTTTTTTCCTTTTTTTACTTTATATAATGGAGGTTGTGCAATATAAATATGTCCTTTTTCAATTAATTCAGGTAGTTGACGATAAAAAAAAGTTAAAAGCAATGTACGAATATGTGCACCATCTACATCCGCGTCTGTCATTATAATAATATAATTATATCTTAATTTATCTATATTATATTCATTTTTACCAATACCACAGCCTAATGCAGTAATAAGAGAAGAAACTTCTTGAGATAAAAGCATTTTTTCAAATTTAGATTTTTCAACATTTAATATTTTTCCTTTAAGCGGTAGTATTGCTTGATTTATGCGATTTCTTCCTTGTTTTGCAGAACCACCTGCAGAATCACCTTCAACTAAATAAATTTCTGATAGTTTAGGATCGTTTTCTTGGCAATCAGATAATTTTCCAGGTAATGTTCCTAAATCTAGTATTCCTTTTTTTTTGTTTATTTCTTTAGCACGTCGTGCAGCTTCTCTTGTTTTTGAAGCATTAATAATTTTTTGGATAATAGATTTTGTATCATTTGGATTTTCTAAAAGATATTCAATAAGATTTTCATTAATTAACGATTCTATGACTGCTCTTGCTTCAGATGACACTAGTTTATCTTTAGTTTGAGAAGAGAATTTTGGATCGGGTATTTTAATTGATATAATAGCTGTTAGTCCTTCACGTACATCTTCTCCTATAATAGTGGATTTATTTTTTTTATTATATCCTTCTCTTTCTATATATAAATTTAATGTTCGTGTCATACCGGAACGAAAACCAGATAAATGTGTACCACCATCTTTTTGTGGTATATTATTAGTAAAACATAATATATGTTCTTTATGAGAATCATTCCATTGCATAGCAATTTCTAATTCTATTTCATCTTTTATAGAACGAAAATAGAATATACGTGAATGAATTACTGTTTTTTTTATATTTAAAAATTTAATAAATGCTTTAATACCTCCTTTATATTGATAATGATTTTTTATATTGCTTCTGTTATCTTGTAAATAAATAGAAATATTTGAATTAAGAAAAGATAGTTCGCGTAAACGTTTAGATAATATTTCATATTGAAATGTTGTATTATTAGTGAAAGTTTTATAACTAGGCCAAAATCTGATATATGTTCCTGTTATATTAGTTTTTCCAATAATAGAAAGGGGTGTTTCTGGTTTTCCATATTTATATATTTGTTGATATTTTTTATTGTTTTTATAAATTATGAGTTCTAATTTTTCTGATAAAGCATTGACAACAGATATTCCGACACCATGTAATCCACCTGATATTTTATATGAAGAATTATCAAATTTACCTCCTGAATGTAATACTGTCATAATGACTTCTGCAGCTGAAATATTTTCTTCAGGATGGATATCGGTAGGAATACCTCTACCATTATCTTGTACAGAGACTGAATTATCTGAATGAATAATGATTATAATTTCTTTACAATAACCTGACAATGCTTCATCGATAGAATTATCTACGATTTCAAAAACCATATGATGTAAACCACTACCATCATCTGTATCTCCAATGTACATGCCTGGGCGTTTGCGAACTGCATCTAATCCTCTTAAAATTTTAATATTAGAAGAGTTGTATGTATTTATCATAGATGTTCCTATTAATCTAATTAATTTTTAAAAAAAATATTTTAATTAAGATATTATCGTAAATAAATTTTTTTAGCGTTTTAATAGCATGATAATATATAAAGTTGAAGCATCATTTTCTGAATTTATTTGAATAGAATTATTATATTTATTTATAAATAAAAAAATATTATCACTAGTAATAGTATTTAATACATCTAGCATATAATAAACATTAATAGATATTTCTATTTTATTACCAGAATAATTAATATTAAATTTATCTTCTGCTGTTTCTTCTTCTTGATTATCAGAGAGTACTTTAAATTGATTATCTCTAATATGTATTTCTATACCACAAAATTTTTCATGAGATAAGATAGCGACACGTAGTAATGATTGTTTTAATAATTTACAATTCAATACAATAGGATCATTTTTTGTGTTTAGTAAAATGCTGTTATAATCAGGATATTTCCCTTCAATTAATTGACTAGTAAAAATTGATTCTTCTATATATATTCTAATATTATTTTGACCAATTAAAATTCGTATTAATTGAGCTGGAATATTCAATAATTTGTATAATTCAATGATACTTTTTCTTGGAATAATTATTGAAAAAGGAACTATATTTTTTTGTAAAGGAGCTTGTGCCATTCCTAAACGATATCCATCTGTTGCTACAGTATATAATTGTGTACCATTGTGTTCTAATAACATACCATTTAAATAATATCGTACATCTTGTTTACCCATAGCAAATTGAGTTTTTTCTATCATTTTTTTTAAGATATCTGAAGATATAACAAAATCAGAAATATAATGGAAATTATTATGATTAGGAAAATTATCAGCAGGTAAAGTAGTTAATATATAATTAGTATTATGAGAAGCAATATGCATTTTATTTTCATGTAATTGCATATTTATTTCTGATGATCCTAAAGAATTTCGACAAATATCTAAAAGTTTTCGACCAGAAATTGTTGTGGTTCCTGGCGTGTATTTTGTTGATATTTTAATATTAGAAATTAATTCTATTTCTAAGTTGGTTGTTGTTAATGATAAAATTCCATTTTTAATTGTTATTAATATATTTTCTAAAATAGGAAATGAAGTATTTTTAATAATTAAGCGGTTTATTTTTTGTAAATGTTTAATTAAAATATTATTTTTAATATTAAATTTCATATAATTACACTGATAAAGTTCGGATTAAATTTGAAAAGTCTTCTTTAATATCATGACTTTCTTCTCGTAATTGTTCGATTTTACGACATGCATGTAATACAGTTGTATGATCTCTTCCACTAAAAGCATCGCCAATTTCAGGTAGACTATGATTAGTCAACTCTTTTGCCATTGCCATCGCCATTTGTCTGGGACGAGCTACTGAACGTGAACGTCTTTTAGATAGTAAGTCTGCTACTTTAATTTTGTAATACTCTGCTACTGTTTTTTGAATATTATCTATTGTAATTAGTTTTTCTTGTAAAGCTAGTATATCGCGAAGTGCTTCACGAACAAAATCTACAGTAATAGTACGATGTGTAAAATGAGCATTGACGATAACTCGGTTAAGAGCACCTTCTAATTCACGTACATTAGAACGTAGTCGCTTTGCAATAAAAAAAGCTACTTCGTCAGATAATATAATATTATTTTCATCAGCTTTTTTTATAAGAATTGCAACTCTAGTTTCTAGTTCTGGTGGATCTATAGCAACAGTAAGACCCCATCCAAACCTTGATTTAAGACGATCTTCAACGCCATTTATTTCTTTAGGATAGCGATCTGATGTTAAAATAATTTGTTGGTTACCTTCTAATAAAGCATTAAATGTATGAAAGAATTCTTCTTGTGAGCGTTCTTTATTAGCAAAAAACTGAATATCATCAATTAATAATGCATCAACAGAACGATAATATAATTTAAATTTTTCAATAGCATTGTTTTGAAGAGCTTTTACCATGTCTTGTACAAAACGTTCAGAATGCATATAAATAATTTTAATATTGTATTTATATGCTAAAATTCCATTACCTATTGCATGAAGTAGGTGTGTTTTTCCTAAACCTGTACCACCATATAAACACAATGGATTATAAGAATTTCCAGGATTATTTGCTACTTGAGATGCTGCAGCACGTGCAAGTTGATTAGATTTTCCTTCTATAAAATTTTCAAAATTATGTTTTTTGTTAATATTAGAACGATAAGATAATTTTTTAAATACTGGTATCTCGTCCCAAATTGATTTTTTATTTTTATTATTAAAGCTATTCGAAATATTCTTTTTAAACTTTTTCTCTTCGGAATTCTGATATATGTTAAATTTTATTAATGGAATATTAGAACCACAAAATTCTTTTAGTATTATTTTAATATGAATTAAGTACTTATCTTTTACCCAATCTAACACAAATTTATTTGGAGCATATATTTCTAATATGTTATTGTTTAGCTTGGCTTTAAGAGAGCGTATCCACATACTAAACTCTGTAGTTGGTAGCTCATCTTGCAACCGGTCAAGACACTGTTTCCAAAGACAAAGTGACACAGTAGACTCCAATCGAGCAAAATTAATAAAAAATAAAATTTGAAAAATTATTGTTTTTTATATGTTAATTTTGATATACATAATTGTATGTAAACAATGTATATAAAATTATATTTTTTTTACATTAAAAGTTATACAAGCTAATATGGGTGAGTATAACGAAAAGGATGTAATATATTATTGAGATATTTTATTTATCTAAAGAAGTGATTTTTAGATGTATAGTTTATTTTTTTAAAATAAACATAGTTATCATAACAGAATACAATATTAAAAATATTTTTTTAGATAAGTTAATTTAAAATTTATTTCATTAGTAGATGTATTCTAAATAAGAATTACTTGTTAAATCATATTTTTTAAAAGTTTAATTGACTATGTGATTAAGAATATTTACTCTTATCGAAAGTAAATGTTATAAATTATATTTAATAAAAAATTATTAGGTAAATATTAAAATGAAACGAACTTTTCAACCATCAGTATTAAAACGTAATCGATCACATGGATTTAGAATTCGTATGGCAACAAAAAATGGTCGTTATATTTTATCACGTAGACGTGCCAAATTAAGAACACGTTTAACTGTTTCTAGCAAATAGCAGGTTAGTATTGTGTTTGATTATTTCTTTAAAAAAAAATTACGATTATCTAATTCTGTAAATTTTCAATATGTTTTTAGTAAGTCTTCTAAAAAAAATACCTTAGAAATAAGTATTTTAGGACGTTCAAATGTACTAGGATATCCTAGATTAGGTCTTAGTATACCTCGTAAAAATATTAAGAATGCTCATAATCGAAATTTAATTAAACGATTGGTTCGAGAAACATTTCGTTTATTACAACATCAATTAATTTCTATGGATTTTGTTGTTATAGCAAAAAAAAATATTCTTAATTTAGATAATAAAAAGATAATAGATATGTTAAAGAGCTTATGGGCGCATTACCATCGATAATTATTTTAGTTATTTAATTAACAGTTATCTTATAATGCATGTCATTAAATTAATGTCTTTATGCTATATATTTTCATAATACATTATTTCATTTTTTATATCGTTTTAACGATTTATTTTTTATTAAGATAATGTCTTTTAATAGTAGAAAGATATAATTATTTACCTTAAAGTATTAAAGATAATAGTGAATATTAATTATGGAAGTACAACGCAATTTTTTTATTTTAGCTTTTTTATTTGTGTCTTTTTTACTTTGGCAAGCATGGCAAAATCAATCATTTTTTAGGGATAAAGAAAATAAAAAAATGGAGCCTATATTTCATTTTATTGATACAAAAACACATAAAAATCAAATTCTGATTAAAAATGAAGTAGTTAGTTTACTCGTGAATATGTATGGAGGAGATATAGAAGAAGCTAATTTACTTACATATAAAGAAAAATTGCATTCATCTAAACCTTTTAGATTACTTGAAACTACATCTGATTTTGTTTATCAAGCACAAAGCGGATTAATTGGAAAAGATGGTCCAGATAGTTCGATACATAATACTCGACCATTATATCTTGCTGATAAACATGTTTTTGAATTAGAAAAAAATCAAAAAGAATTACGTGTTCCAATACAATGGAATAATAAAAAAGGTGTAATTTATACTAAAACTTTTATTCTTAAACCTAATAGATATGATATCGAAGTAGAATATGATATTTTTAATTCAAGTGAAAATATGTTACACATGAATATGTTTGGTCAAATTAAACAAACGATCAAGTTACCTGAAAAACGTAATATTTATAGTGGAAATTTTGCTCTTCAAACTTTTCGTGGTGCAGCTTATTCTAGTGTTGATAATAAATATGAAAAATATAAATTTGATTCTATTATAAATAATAAAAATTTAAATGTGATGACACAGAATGGATGGATTGCAATGTTACAGCAGTATTTCGCTGTTGCATGGATTCCTGATAATAGAGGTCAAAATACAATATATACTTCTAGTCTAAATGACGGTGTTGCAGCCATTGGTTATACATCACCTTCTATTACTGTTTCACCACACTCAAAATCTTTTATAAAATCAAAATTATGGATTGGTCCTGAGATACAAGAAGAAATGAAATTAGTAGCACCAAATTTAGATTTAACAGTAGATTATGGTTGGTTATGGTTTTTATCTCAACCATTGTTTAAATTGTTAACTATTTTATATAATGTTGTAGGTAATTGGGGAGTTGCTATTATTCTAATTACTTTTATTATGAAAATGATTACGTATCCTTTAACAAAATCACAGTATATTTCTATGGCAAAAATACGTTCATTACAACCTAAAATACAAGAAATAAAAGAATCGTTTGCAGATAATAAACAACGTATTAGTCAAGAAATGATACTTTTATATAAAAAAGAAAAAATTAACCCATTAAGTAGCTTTTTCCCTATTTTTATTCAAATGCCAGTTTTTTTATCTCTTTATTATATGCTTATAGGTTCTGTTGAATTACGTCATGCTCCTTTTATATTATGGATTGAAGATTTATCTAGTCAAGATCCATTCTATGTTCTACCCATAATAATGGGTTTAACTATGTTTTTTATTCAGCAAACATCATCTAATAATATTTCTGATCCTTTTCAAAGAAAGATTATGAATTTTATGCCTATTATTTTTACAGCATTTTTTTTATGGTTTCCTTCAGGATTAGTTTTATATTATATTATTAGTAATTTAGTGACTATTATACAACAAAAGTTTATTTTTTCTAATTTAATAAAATAATTATCTAAAAATATTTTTTTATTTTTATTAAAAATATCAATTTTTAAACTTTTAGTATCTATTTTTAAGAAAAATTTTTATGATTCGTAATGAAACTATTGTTGCTCAAATCACTTATCCAGGAAAAAGTGCTATTGGAGTATTAAGAATATCTGGATCTAAAGCGAGAATAGTTGCCTTAAAGATTTTAGGAAAAGTTCCTCGTGCAAGATTTGCTACTTATTCTAAATTTTTAGGCCAAAATAATATAGTATTAGATCAAGGTATATTTTTATGGTTCCCTAGCCCTTTTTCATTTACAGGTGAGGATGTATTAGAATTTCAAGGGCATGGTAGCCCAGTAATTATGGATTTATTGATTAAAAGAATTTTATCTATTGATAAATTAAGAATGGCTAGACCTGGAGAATTTTCTGAACGTGCTTTTTTGAATGGAAAAATAGATTTAATTCAAGCAGAAGCAATAGATGATTTAATTAATTCAGAAACAGAATTATCTATTCGTGCATCTTTAAATTCTTTACAGGGAGATTTTTCTCGTTATATACAAAAAGTAATAGCTGTACTTATTGAATTACGTACTAATATAGAATTAAGTATAGATTTTTCAGAAGAAGACATTAACATTAATCTGAATAATTTAATTAATAAAAAATTCGTAGAACTACATCGTAAATTTATAAAAATACAGAAAATAACTTCAGAAGGCAGTTTGTTAAAAGAAGGAAAAAAAATAGTAATTATTGGCCCTCCTAATGCAGGAAAATCTAGTTTATTAAATATTTTATCATGTTCTGATAGAGCTATAGTAACTGATATTCCAGGCACTACAAGAGATCTTCTTTATGAAAATATTGTTATTAATGGTATTTCATGCCAATTAGTCGATACAGCTGGTTTACGTGATACAAACAATAAAATAGAACGTCTTGGTATTATCCGTGCTTGGGAAGAAATTCAAAAATCTGATCATATTCTTTTTGTCATGGATAAAACGATGATTGAATCAGAACAAAAAAAAATACGCAATGAATTTATAAAAAATATTTCTAAAAATATTTCTAATAATATTCAAATAACTTTTTTGTTAAATAAAAATGATTTAGTACAAGATGAATATGGTATTAAGATAATAGAGGGTTTATCATGTATTAATATTTCAGCAAAAACAGGTCAGGGTATTGATATACTACGAAATCATATTATAAATATTTCTATTAATAGTAATAAAGAAAGTATTTTTATTGCTCGCAGGCGTCACATTAAGCAAATTGATTTGGCATACAACGAATTTTTAGAGGCTGAAAAAAATTGGAAAGTTTCTAGAAGCTTTGAATTATTAGCTGATTCACTTAATATAATCCATAAATTTTTAGGAGAAATTACAGGTCAATTTACTTCTAGTGACTTATTGAAACATATTTTTTCTAATTTTTGTATTGGAAAATAATTTTTTATAAAAATTATTTTTTTAATATGCCCGGAGGCGGAATTGAACCACCGACACGGGGATTTTCAGTCCCCTGCTCTACCGACTGAGCTATCCGGGCTTTTTTATATTAAATCATCAAATATGAAGTATTGTCAATATTTTTTTATTACCATAATATCACTATATTTATTGAATATTTTTTATTGATGAGTAATTCATTTTGTTTAAACATAATAAAGTTAAAATACAAATAAAAAATAAAAAATAAAAAATAAGATTTACCCTTGAAAGTTGTAATAAAGAACCCTATATTTAAAAGTAATAGAACATATTAGATTAAAAAATAATTTTTTTTAAAATAATTAAGCAAGATTATTGACAGGAGTATTATCATATGAAAATTCGTCCGTTGCATGATCGTGTGCTAGTTAAGCGTCAAGAAGTTGAATCAAAATCTGCAGGTGGTATTGTATTAACAGGTTCTGCTGCAGGGAAATCTACTCGAGGCACAGTCATTGCTATCGGTAAAGGTCGTATTTTAGATAATGGAAATATTAAACCATTAGATGTTCAAGTTGGCGATACTGTTATTTTTAATGAAGGTTATGGTGCAAAAACAGAAAAAATTGATAACGAAGAATTATTAATTTTAACTGAAAGTGACATTTTAGCAATTGTTGAATAGTAAAATATATGCTATATCCATTGAAAAATTTATTTAAGGGAATGTTAAAATGGCTGCTAAAGATGTAAAATTCGGTAACGAAGCCCGAATTAAAATGCTTCGTGGAGTTAATGTATTAGCGGATGCAGTTAAAGTAACTTTAGGGCCAAAAGGTAGAAATGTTGTTCTAGATAAATCTTTTGGAGCACCTAGTATTACTAAAGATGGTGTATCAGTAGCTCGTGAAATTGAATTAGAAGATAAATTCGAAAACATGGGAGCTCAAATGGTCAAAGAAGTTGCATCAAAAGCAAATGATGCAGCAGGTGATGGTACTACAACAGCAACATTATTAGCACAATCTATAGTAAATGAAGGTTTAAAAGCAGTAGCTGCTGGAATGAATCCCATGGATCTGAAACGTGGAATTGATAAAGCTGTTATTAGCGCTGTAGAAGAATTAAAAAATTTATCTGTACCATGCTCTGATTCTAAAGCTATTACACAAGTAGGAACTATTTCTGCGAATGCAGATGAAAAAGTTGGTGCTTTAATTGCAGAAGCAATGGAAAAAGTTGGTAATGATGGAGTTATTACAGTAGAAGAAGGAACAGGATTACAAAATGAATTAGAAGTTGTTAAAGGTATGCAATTTGATCGAGGATATCTATCGCCTTATTTTATTAATAAGCCAGAAACAGGTATTGTCGAGTTAGAAAATCCATACATTTTAATGGCTGATAAAAAAATATCTAATGTGCGTGAAATGTTACCAATATTAGAATCTGTTGCAAAATCAGGAAAACCTCTATTAATTATTTCAGAAGATTTAGAAGGTGAAGCTTTAGCTACATTAGTAGTTAATTCTATGAGAGGTATTGTAAAAGTAGCAGCAGTAAAAGCTCCTGGATTTGGAGATCGTCGTAAAGCAATGTTACAAGATATTTCTATTCTAACTGGCGGTTCTGTAATTTCTGAAGAATTAGCTATGGAATTAGAAAAATCTACTTTAGAAGATTTAGGTCAAGCCAAACGTGTTGTTATTAGTAAAGATACAACGACTATAATTGGTGGTGTTGGAGAAAAACATACAATTCAAAGTCGCATTAGTCAAATTCGTCAAGAAATTCAAGAAGCTACTTCTGATTATGATAAAGAAAAATTAAATGAGCGTTTAGCTAAATTATCAGGAGGGGTTGCAGTACTTAAAGTAGGTGCAGCTACAGAAGTAGAAATGAAAGAAAAGAAAGCTCGTGTTGAAGATGCATTACATGCAACTCGTGCAGCTGTAGAAGAAGGTGTAGTTGCAGGTGGCGGTGTTGCATTAGTTCGAGTTGCAGGAAAAATATCTAATTTACGTGGTCAAAATGAAGATCAAAATGTAGGTATTCGAGTAGCTTTACGTGCAATGGAAGCTCCATTACGTCAAATTGTTTCAAATTCAGGTGAAGAGCCTTCTGTAGTTACTAATAACGTTAAAGATGGTAAAGGTAACTATGGTTACAATGCGGCTACAGATCAATATGGTGATATGATAGATTTTGGTATATTAGATCCTACAAAAGTTACACGTTCTGCTTTACAATATGCTGCTTCTGTTGCTGGTCTAATGATAACAACAGAATGTATGGTTACTGATCTGCCAAAAGAAGATAAAGCTTCTGATTCTAGTTCCTCTCCTGCAGGTGGAATGGGTGGAATGGGCGGAATGATGTAATAAATTATTTTTGATTAAAGTCATTTTAAATTATTTTAAAAATATCTTTCCTCAGACTGAATAATTCTGAGGAAAGTTTTTTATTTTTAATTAATATTTTTTATTAAAAGTGAAAAATGCTATTTAAATGATAATTAATTTATTATCTTTTGATCCAGTATCACATACTAATTTAGGAACTAGATAACCAGATATCATTTTCATCAAATGTTTCATAATAGATTTAGCTTTTGTTAATGATACTGCAAAATGCATTGTACCAGTAACTTGATCTAAAAGATGTAAATAATATGGAAGAATATTATTCTCACATAAAAGATTACTTAATTCTGCTAAAATAGTAGGATCATCATTAATATTTTTTAATAAAACGCTTTGATTAAGTAAAATTACACCAGATTGCTTTAATTTTAATAAACTTTTACTTAAATGATTATTTATTTCTTGTGGATGATTAATATGAGTTACTATAATAATTTTTAGACGAGATTGAAGAAATATTTTACAAAGATTAGATGTTATACGATTAGGTATAACAATAGGTAATCTAGTATGAATTCTTAATCTTTTTATATGATTTATGTCAGATATTGATGTAATAAGCCATGATAATTCATGATCTTTAGCTATTAATGGATCTCCACCTGATAGAATTACTTCATTTAAGTTTTTATTATTTTTTATATATTCAAGTGATTTAATCCAATTTATTTTACTACCTTGATTTTTTTCGTATGGAAAATATTTTCGAAAACAATATCTACAATGAATTGCACAATTAGTTTTTACGAGTAATAGTATGCGGTCATTATATTTATGTAATAATCCTGGTAAAACAATATTTTTTTTTTCTTTTATAGGATCATGAATATATTCTGAAGAATGTAAAAATTCTTGATTATTTATAATTACTTGTAATAACAATGGATCTTTCGGATTATTTTTTTGCATTCTTGATACAAAAGAATATGGTACACGAAATGGAAATAGTGTGTTTGATTTATAGTGATGATATTCAGGATGTTTTTTTAAATTTAAAATTTGTAATAATTTTTTAGGTTCAGTAATAGAATTCGATAATTCATATAACCATTGATCTTTTAAAATTACATTTTTTACTGTTATTAGTTTCATATATTTTATAGCAAGAGAGGTGGACATGATAGTATATCATAGCAATAATTTTCGTTCAGGTTGTAAGATTATATTTGAAAATGAACCTTGTTTGATAGAATCTAGTCAGTTTGTTAAACCTGGAAAGGGTCAGGCTTTTGTTCGTGTAAAATTAAGAAAATTATTAACTAAACAATTGATAGAAAAAACATTTAAATCTACAGATTCTTTAGAAATAGCTGATGTTATAGAGTATATATTATCTTATTTATATAATGATGGTCATTTTTGGTATTTTATTAACAATAATACTTTTGAAGAATTATCAGTAGAAAAAAAAATTATTGGTACTCATAAAAAATGGCTATTAGAACAAGATACATGTATTGTAACTTTATGGAATAATCAACCAATTTCTGTTACACCTAATACTTTTGTAGAAATAAAAGTCATACAAACAGAGGCTACTTTAAAAGGTGATACAGTTAATACTGGGGTGACTAAATTAGCTGTATTAAGTACAGGTGCTGTTGTAAGAGTCCCTCTTTTTGTTCAAGTAGGATCATTAATTAAAGTAGATACTCGATCTGGTGAATATGTATCTCGAATTCAATAAAAAAATTTTATATAGTTTTTAATATTCATTACCTTTAACATATTGTCTATAACTGTCCCATTCAAAAGTTAGCCATAAACTATTACCTAGGCGCATTCTATCGATAACTCGTTCACCTAATAAAGTTTTCATTCCTTTATGGTCTAAATTAGATAACATCCCAGTAGAGCGTTTAGATGATGATCGTCTATCAACTATTTGATTAATAATTACTTTTTCATAACGTGATTCTGTTTGCATGCCAATTTCATCTATCATTAACAAATCAACACTGCTAAGATTATGTAATAATTTTTCTTCAGTAATATTACTAGTACCACTAAATGTTCCTTTCATATTAGACATTAAATCAGCTACTGTTACGATTAAAATACTTTTTCCGTGTAGAATCAAGTAGTTTCCAATAGCTGATGCTAAATGATTTTTACCAGTTCCTGGTTTTCCTGAAAAAATAAAACTAGCAATGTTTTTATTAAATTCTTCTGCATATCGTTTAGATGCTTCTAGTACTTTTCTTTGACCGTCATGTTCAATTTTATAATTATCAAATGAGCAATTCATATATAGTTCTCGAATACCTGATCTTCCTAATACACGTTGCATTTTCATTGCTTTATTTTCTCGTAATATAGATTCAGAAGATAGTCTACCTTGTTCTTGATTCCAAGATAATAAATCTTCGTCATTATCAAATTTTGGTTTGATATGATTAGGCATAAGACGTTGAAGTCTTTTAAAGAATTCAGTATAGAATGTCATTATTTGCCTCTAAATCCACTTGGTACAGTTTTATCAGGTGTTGGAATATAAGTGATATCGCGTTTTTTTTGTGAAAATTGATTCAGAGATCTACTTTTCTGTAAACTTCTAGCAAATTTTTGTTGCCATTGTATATGATGAAAAAAACAACCTTCAGCTTGCCAATAAGTAATAAAACATGCTAATTCTGATTTTGATATTTCTTCAGTTAATATAATTCCCCATAGTGCAGATTTACGAATAAAATCTTTATCAGGTCTCCAATTTTGATGCATGGAAAATTTTTTATATGTGTTTTTTTTTAGTCTATCTTTACATGATAGATTATATTCAACATCAAAAATTTTTTGTAAAAAACATGGCGTAATTGCATAAAATACAGCCTTATTGTCTTTTAAAATTTCTATAATTCCATTATTTGATGTTTCTAATATTTTAATAGGATTTTTACAAAATAAATCAAGATTTGTACTAGTAGAAAGTAGAATTTTCATAAATATTTTTTACCTTTTTATTTTAAATATATTAATTATTATATAATATGAAATATTTGAATGTAAAATATTGTGATAATTATTCATTTTAGGTATTAAAGATATATAGATAACATTCTATGTGATTTGTAGTTTTTTTTTTATATAAAATCCAATGTTT
Source organism: Buchnera aphidicola (Brachycaudus cardui) (assembly GCF_005081945.1). Classification (NCBI taxonomy): domain Bacteria; kingdom Pseudomonadati; phylum Pseudomonadota; class Gammaproteobacteria; order Enterobacterales; family Erwiniaceae; genus Buchnera; species Buchnera aphidicola. The sequence goes on from NZ_CP034879.1 coordinate 23,615, forward strand.
TGGGATTATCAAATCTTGATTTTTTTCTTTTTCTATATAAATTATAGATGTTTTTTTAATCCATCTTTGTTTTTCTAGTACAACAATAGTTTTTTCAACTAATCCTTGATGATAAGGTGGATCAATAAAGATTATATCATATGGTTTTCCAGTTTTATTTAACCAACTAAAAGCATTAGTATGTATTAGTTCTAAGTTATTTATATTTAATTTTTTAATGTTGCTTTGAAGAGTAAAAAAAGTTTTTTTTTCTATTTCCAGTAAAGTTAAAAAAGCAGCACCACGAGATATAGCTTCTAATCCTAGCGCACCACTTCCAGCAAAACAATCGAGGCATCTTGAGTTTTTGATATATTTAGATAACCACTGGAATAGTGTTTCCCGTATTCGATTAGTAGTAGGACGTACATTTAAAATATTGTTAAAAGATATTTTTCTACCTTTAAATTTTCCAGAAATAATATAAACTTTACCTTTTTTAAAAAAATTATTGTTCATTTTATTAGTTTGTTTATGTTGGTGATATAATTTATTTTATTATTCATAATAACTCAAATAAATATTTTATTTTTTTTTAAAGTTTTTAATAGATTTTTTTAAAATAATTTTTTTATAAAGAACAAGGTAAATAAAATGAAAGATAGTAAAAAAAATAGTTTTTTTTCTTGGTTAAGTTCTAAAATAAAAACAAGTAAAGAATTAGATATAAAAGAAAATCATCAAGAACAAATAAAAAAAAATAATTGCTCATCATACAAGAAAATCATAAATGAAGAAAAAAAATGTATTGATAGTAATGAAAAACTGTATATTTCGAAAAACTTATTGAATCCAAAAAAAGAAATTATAGAAAAAATAAATTTTTTTACACGTTTAAAGACTCGTTTAAAAAAGACAAAAAAATTTCTTGGTGATGGAATTAATCAAATTTTTTCATCAAAAAAAATTGACAAGATTCTTTTTACAGAATTAGAAGAAAAAATGTTACTTGCCGATATTGGAATTAATACTACTAATCATATTATTAAGAATTTAATTAAAGATATAAATCGTAAAGATTTAAAAAGTTCTGAAAAAGTATACTGTTTATTAAAAAAAAATATGTATAGTATTTTAAAAAAAGTTGAAAAACCTTTAAAAATATCTGATCATATAACGTTTATTATTTTAGTTGTAGGAGTAAATGGTACTGGTAAAACAACAACAGTTGCCAAATTGGCAAAAAAATATAAATCAGAAGGAAAATCTGTTATATTAGCTGCTGCAGATACATTTAGAGCTGCAGGAATAGAACAATTACAAACATTAGGTAAATTAAATAATATACCAGTAATAGCACAACATACTGGAGCTGATCCTGCAGCAGTGATATTTGATGCAGTACAATCAGCGAAATCAAAAAAAATAGATATCTTAATTATTGATACAGCAGGACGCTTACATAATAAATTGCATTTAATTGAAGAATTAAAAAAAATAGTGAGAGTTATCAAAAAAATAGATCCATCTGCACCACATGAAAAAATGTTAATTGTTGATGCTTGTAATGGACAAAATACAATACAACAAACAAAAATATTTCATGAAGCATTAGATTTAACAGGTTTAGTAATTACTAAATTAGATGGCACAGCTAGAGGAGGTGTAGTTTTTTCATTATCTGATCAATTTAATATTCCTATTCGTTATATTGGAATCGGTGAGAACACTCAAGACTTAGGTGTTTTTAATAGTACAGAATTTATTAACGCAATATTTAGTGAAATATAATATATGTTTTTATCTTAATACATGTGTTTAAAATATTTTATTTATAAAATTAATTTATATAAATCTTTGATTTATACTCTTAATTAAAGTATTATAAAAATGTCCCACATATTCATAATTTAGTAAGTATAATTCGTTGATGCGGGAATTCAAATGATTAATAAAGTGCAGATTTTATCTGTAACACCACCAGGTAACTTAGATACTTATATTAGAATTGCTAATTTATGGCCAATGCTATCAATTGAAGAAGAACAATCATTAACTAAACGTTTACGTTATAATAGTGATTTAGATGCCGCAAAAACATTAATTTTATCTCATCTCCGTTTTGTAATTCATATTTCACGAAACTATTCAGGATACGGTTTACTTCAAGCTGATCTAATACAAGAAGGTAATATTGGATTAATGAAAGCAGTACGGAGATTTAATCCAGAAATAGGAGTACGTCTAGTTTCTTTTGCTGTGCACTGGATTAAATCTGAAATACATGAATATGTTTTACGAAATTGGCGTATTGTTAAAGTAGCAACCACAAAATCTCAAAGAAAATTATTTTTTAATTTAAGAAAAACAAAAAAAAGACTAGGTTGGTTTAATGAGGAAGAAATTAAAATAGTCGCTAAAGAATTAGGTGTTAGTAGTAGAGATGTAAGAGAAATGGAATCTCGTATGTCTGCTCAAGATGTTACTTTTAATCCGTTACCAGAAGATGATTTTATAGATGGTAAAAGTAATAGTAACATGCAATATTTACAAGATAAAAAATCTAATTTTGCTAATGGATTAGAACAAGATAATTGGGAAGAACATGCTACTAATAAACTTAGCGATGCGTTATTAAGGCTAGATGAACGTAGTCGTGACATTATTCACGCACGTTGGTTAGATACAAATAAAAAAAATACTTTACAAACTATAGCAAATAACTATGGAATTTCTGCAGAACGTGTACGACAATTAGAAAAAAATGCAATGAAAAAGTTAAGAATAGCTATAGAAAATTAATTAAATATTTCAAAAAATTATTTATAAAGTTTTTATATAGAGTATGAGATTAAGTTTTTTTAAATTGAAAACTCATACTCTTTTCTAAAAAAATAATCAATTTTTTTCTATTTATAAACATTAAAATAATAAATAAAACTTTATTCTACTGTTACTGATTTAGCTAGATGTCTCGGTTGATCAATATCTTTTCCTTTACTCAAAGCAATATAGTAAGCAAGAAGTTGTAAAGGAATAATATAACAAATAGGTGCTATTAATTCTTCTATATACGGAAGTTTAATAATATTAATATTTTCTTCATAATCAAAATCTTGATCTGAAAAAACATAAATAATACCTTCTCTCGAACATATTTCTTTTATATTATTTTTAATTTTTTCTAATAATGCATTATTAGGTGCAACGATAATCACTGTCATATTTTTATCAATAAGAGCAAGTGGTCCATGTTTAAGTTCACCAGCTGGATATGCTTCAGCATGAATATAAGAAATTTCTTTTAGTTTTAAAGCTCCTTCAATTGCAATAGGATATTGTTCGCCTCTTCCAAGAAATAATATATTTTTTTTATTAGATAATTTATTAGCAATAGTTTTGATTAATTCATTTTTTTTTAAAATTTCTTCAATTTTATCAGGTAATGTATTCAAAACTTGAATAATGTTTTTTGAGACTAAGTAATTTTTTTTAAAATTTGCTATTTTAGATACTAACATAAGTAAAACAGTTAATTGAGCAGTAAAAGATTTTGTTGAAGCTACTCCTATTTCTATTCCAGCATGAGTTAATATGCAAAAATCAGACTCTTTGACTAAAGAAGATCCTTCCATATTACATATAGTTAAGTTACCTAAATATCCTAGTTTTTTAGAGTGTCTTAATGCTGATAAGGTATCAGCAGTTTCACCTGATTGAGATAGAGTAATTAAAAAACTTTTTCTTTTTACTGCTAATTTTCTTGAAGAAAATTCAGAAGCGATTTCTACATCACAAGGAGTATTAGCTAGTGCTTCAAACCAATATCTTGAGACCATTGCTGCATTATATGAAGTACCACATGCAACTATTTGAATATGTTCTGCATGATAAAAAATATTATTTTTTTTTAATTCTGGAAAATATATTGTATTATTTTTTTGTAGATAATGTTTTAAAGTATTTTTAATAGATCTTGGTTGTTCATATATTTCTTTTTCCATATAGTGAGAATATTTTCCTTTTTTTACTGACTGATATTCTACATGAGATCTAGTTATTTTTCTTTGAATTTTAAAGTTTTTTTTATTAAAAATATTAATTTCTTTTTTTTGAATAATAGCAATATCACCTTCTTCTAAGTATATAAAACGTTTTGTTATATGTAATAATGCGATTTGATCAGAAGCTACAAAATTTCCTTCCATTCCTAATCCTATAACTAATGGACTTCCAGATCTAACTGCTATTAATTGTGATGGATTGTTTTTATCTATTACTACCATGCTATAATTGCCATGTAATTGTTTTATGCTTTTTTGTATGACTGTATGCAGAGAATCTTTTTTTTTCTTTTGTTCCCAATGTAATAAATGTGCAATGACTTCTGTATCAGTATCAGAAGAAAATATATACCCTTGTTTTTGTAAAAAAATACGTAATATTGCATTATTATTAATAATGCCATTATGCACAACAATAATATTTGAAGATATATGTGGATGAGTGTTTTCTTTTGAAATTCTACCATGAGTGGCCCATCGGGTATGAGCCATACCAATACTACCAAATATTTTTTTTTTATTTACTTCTTTAATAAGTTCGTCGACTTTTCCAACACAACGAATTCTAATAATATTATTATTATAATCTATTACAGCTAATCCTGAAGAATCATATCCACGATATTCTAATTTTTTAATACTATCAATAAGAATATTGATAATATTAGATTGTGTTACTGCAGCAACAATACCACACATATATTAATACCTTTTTAAGTTTTTATTAAAACGTCTTATTTTGAAAATATAAATATATTTTTGAAATAAGTTTTAATCATGATTTTTGATCAAGTTTATTAGGACGTATCCAATTTTTTTTATATTTTTGCTCTTTAGAGTTATAAACTAAACAGGACGTATTGACATCTTTAATTAAAGTAGTACCTGCTGCGATAGTTGTGTTTTTTATAATTTTAATAGGTGCAACTAACTGTGTATTAGAACCTACTAAAACATTATCGCCAATAATAGTTTTGAATTTATTCACTCCATCATAATTACATGTAATACTACCGGCTCCAATATTTACTTTAGAACCAATTTCAGCATTGCCGAGATAACTTAAGTGTTTTACTTTAGATTGTGTTTTAATGGTAGTATCTTTTATTTCAACAAAATTACCTATTTGTACCTCTTGATCTAATAAAGTATTCATTCTTAAGTGAGCAAAAGGACCTATAATACAATTTTTACCTATTTTAGCATGTTCTATTATTGTATATGCTTGAATATTAGTATTACTATCAATGATACTATTTTTGATAATACATCCTGCACCAATTTTAATATTATCACCTAAGATGACGTTATCTTCAAAAATAACACCGGTATCTATTTCAATATTTTTCCCATGTTGTAACGTTCCTCTTAAAATAAAATGAGAAGGATCTTTTAATATAATTCCAGCAATTAATAATTTATTAATTTGTTCTTTTTGAATAATTTTTTCTAAAATAGATAGTTGCAATTTATTATTTACACCAAGTATCTCTTGAGCTTTTAAAGGTTGAATGCTTTGAATTACATTACCTTCAAGATAAGCTAAAGAGATAATATCAGTAGCATAAAATTCTTGCTTTTTGTTTTTATTATCAATTTTTTTTAACCATCTTTTTAAATCTTTACTATTAGCTATAAAAATTCCAGAATATATTTCTTTTATTTTTTTTTGTTCATAAGTTGCATCTTGTTCTTCTACAATGCCACTAATCTTACCTTTTTTTCTTATAATACGACCATATCCGCTAGGATTTTTTACTTTCATAGTTAATAAACTAATGATTGATTTTTTTTTAGAAATTTCTAATTTTTTTATTGATTCGACTGAAATTAATGGTACATCTCCATATAAAACTAGTACATTTTCATTATCTGAAAATTTTTTTGAGGCTAATAATATAGCCTGTGCTGTTCCTTCTGGTTTTTTTTGTATTACCCATTGAATTGATACGTTATGAACATTAGATAATTCAATTTTTTTCTCACCATTGTAAACTAATATAATTTTTTTTGGTTTTATAGATTGTGCTGTCTGAACTACATGTTCTAGCATTGTCTGACCTCCTAAAAAATGTAACACTTTAGGATAATCAGAGTTCATTCTACTTCCTTTTCCAGCTGCAAGTATTACTACACTGATTTCTTTCTTTGACATAAAAAACCTTTTTTATAATATATGCATTGATATTAAATAAAATTTTTTAATTAAATAAATGTAATTATTAATAATACGTTGATATTTAATAATATTAATTTAAGAAATTAAGAATTTTTTAATAAGTGATTTTTTAGATGCGGGTATACAGTATATCTGTCTACATAATATATTTATTATGATAAAATATATTATACTTTCTCCTAAGGTTGTTTTTATGTATCAAATTATTGCAGTAGATTTAGATGGTACTTTACTTTCTTCAGAGAATCAAATAACAGAATATACTAAAAAAATTATTAAATTTTTAATAGAAAAGAAATTTTATTTTATTCTTGCCTCAGGACGTCATCATACAGATGTTATACAAATTAGAGATATTTTAAATATTAAATCTTTTATGATTACTTCTAATGGGGCCAGTGTTTATAATCTAGATAATACGTTAATATTTAATAATAATTTAGACGAAGATATTTCTATTAAATTATGTAATATAGTATATGCAGATCAAGATATTATTACTCAATTATATCAAAATAATAAATGGTATATAAATAATAATAAAATAGATAATAATTTTTGTCCGGCTCTTACTAATTTAAAGTATGAATATTTTCATTTAGATAGATTACAACCTAGTAATATTAGTAAGATTTTTTATACAAGTAAAAATATTAAAAAATTATATGATCTTGAAAAAAAAATTATTAGCAATTATAGTGATCAAGTAAATATTAGTTTTTCAGTTCCAGGTTGTCTTGAAGTTATATCTAGTAAAACTTCAAAAGGTTATGGATTACAATTAATATCTAATTTATTAAATATTCCTTTAGATAATTTTTTTTCTTTTGGAGATGGAATGAACGATCTAGAAATGCTTAGTATTTCTGGAAAATCATATATTATGCAAAATGCAGATGAACGTTTAAAAAATGCTTTACCGAATGCAGAAATTATTGGAAGTAATAATAATAATGGTGTTGCAATATGTTTAAATAAAATTTTTCTTCAAAAATAACAACATATTATAAATAATAGAAAAAAATAATATGTTTAAATTTTAATTTTTTTAAAAAATCGTGGTTGTAATACACCACGAATAAATTTTAAATTATTTATAGCATGTAAGCGTATAGAATGAATAAAAGTTTGTATTACTAATTCTTTTTGTTCACCATTTCGTATCGCAGCATAAAGTCTTCCCCATATGCCATTTCCTATTTTCTTTGTTACAATTAAACCTTGACGTTCAAAATTGTCTACTACCCAATGTGGTAGTGCGGCAATTCCCATTTGTGCTGATACCATTTGAATTAAAAGTAATGTATTATTAACGTTTTTAAAAATAGGTATAATACCAGATGGTTGTAAAAAATATTTCCATATATCTAATCTATGTCGTTCAACAGGATAAGTCATTAATATTTCAGATTCTAAATCTTTTGGAAGAATATTATTTTTTTTTAAAGCAAGAGGATGATTAGGTGATAAAACTAAACGCACTTCAAAATCAAACATTGGTGCATAAAATAAATTACTTCTTGGAAATACTTCAGAAGTAAGTACAATATCTATTTTTCCTTGTTGAAGAAATGGTTGAGGAGTAAATGTCATATCTGAATAAAAATCTATTTCTACTTTCGGCCATTTTTTTTGAAATATTTTTAATGCTGGTGTTAACCATTGAATACAGCTATGACATTCAATGGCTAATCGAATGATCATATGATGTGAGTCTGTACATTTTTGTATTGATTTTTGTATTTTAGGTAGTATTTCTTCAGATAATTGCAGTAAAATTTTACCTTGAATAGTAAATTTTATAGGATGGCTTTTTCTAATAAATAATTTAAATCCTAATTTTTTTTCTAGTTCATTGCACTGATGCGATATTGCAGATTGTGTTTGATGTAATTGAATAGCGGCTGCACTTAATGATCCATTATTCTTGAGTGCTTGCAGTGTTCGGAGATGTTTAATTTCAATCATGAGATTCCTTCATATCAAGAATTAACTATTTACGCTTGCTAATTTTCTTTAATACTAGAATTATAGATTATCTATTTTTTTAAATAAATCAATTATAAATTATTTATAAAAATATTTTATAATAAATAATAGGAAATATAATATGGCAATTTTAAATCATACTCTCGGATTTCCAAGAATAGGTTTAAATCGTGAATTAAAAAAAGCTCAAGAAGATTATTGGTCTAGTAAGATTTCACGTAAAGATTTATTGTCAGTGGGATATGAAATAAGAAAAAGACATTGGCAACAACAAAAAGAATCTGGAATAAATTATATACCAGTTGGAGATTTTGCTTGGTATGATCATGTATTAAGTACTAGTATGATGTTAGGTAATATTCCAGAAAGACATAGTAAAATTAATGATTCTATTGATTTAGATTGTTTATTTAATATTGCACGAGGTTGTTCTCCAGATATTTCAGCATCAGAAATGACTAAATGGTTTAATACTAATTATCATTATATTGTTCCTGAATTTTATAAAGATAAAATTTTAAAATTTTCTTGGAGACAAATTTTAGATGAAGTAGATGAAGCATTATTATTAGGACATAAAGTTAAACCTATACTTTTAGGTCCGATTACATATCTTTGGTTAGGAAAAGTAAAAGGAAAGTATTTTGATCGTTTAGATATTCTAAAAGATATTATTCCAATATATCAAGAAGTGTTACAGGAATTAGCAAAGCGTAATATTGATTTTGTTCAGATAGATGAACCTGCTTTAGTGTTAGAATTACCTAAAAAATGGCAAGAATCTTATTCTTACGTTTATAATAAATTGCATGGAATAACACAAATATTATTAACAACATATTTTGATAGTGTTGAACATAATATAAACTTTATTCGTAATTTGCCGGTACAAGGGATTCATATTGATTTAGTTTTTGGAAAATATAATATAGTTGATTTTAATACTCAATTACCATCAGAATGGATATTATCTTTAGGAGTCGTTAATGGTCGTAATGTTTGGAAGTCTGATCTTATAAAATGGTTTAAAGAGATTTCAAAAATTTTACAACATCGTAGAAAAATTTTAATTGGTTCTTCATGTTCTTTATTACATACACCAATTGATTTAAAAACAGAAAAACATTTAGATGAAGAAGTAAAACAATGGTTTTCTTTTGCTGTACAAAAATGTAAAGAATTATCATTATTATCAGATGCTTTAAATAATAGTAATATTGATTCTATTCAAGAATGGAGTGCTCCTATTTATGATCGTAGTTTTTCAAAAAGAGTTCATAAAATTGAAGTAGAAGAACGTTTATCAAAAATTTCAAGTAATGAGTTTCAACGTATAGACTCTTATCATTCACGTGCTATAGAACAAAATAAAAAGTTTAATTTACCTATTTTACCAACGACAACTATTGGGTCTTTTCCGCAAACTATTAATATAAGACAATTACGACGTGATTTTAAATTAGGATTAATTAATCAAGAAGAATATTCTATTAATATTAAAAAAAATATTAAAAAAGTAATAAGAGCACAAGAATCATTAGATATAGACGTTTTAGTGCATGGTGAGGCTGAACGAAATGACATGGTAGAGTATTTTAGTGAGTATTTAGATGGATTTGTATTTACAGATAATGGATGGGTACAAAGTTATGGTTCACGTTGTGTAAAACCTCCTATTATTATTGGTGATATTAGTCGTCCGAAACCAATTACTATAGAGTGGTCTAAATATGCTCAGTCTTTAACGTATAAACCAGTAAAAGGTATGTTGACAGGTCCTGTTACTATTTTATTTTGGTCTTTTCCGAGAGAAGATATAGAATTAAAAAAAATTGCAACACAAATTGCTTTAGCTCTACGTGATGAAGTACTAGATTTAGAACAAGAAAAAATAGAAATAATTCAGATTGATGAACCAGCATTACGAGAAGGTTTACCTTTACGTAAAAGCGCTTGGTCTGAATATTTATCTTGGGCAGTCAATGCATTTCGTTTAAGTTCATCATCTGTAAAAAATACTACACAAATTCATACACATATGTGTTACTGTGAATTTAATGATATAATGGATTCTATTGCTTTATTAGATGCTGATGTAATTACTATTGAAACAGCTCGTTCAGATATGGAGTTATTAGAATCATTTAGAGATTTTCAGTATCCTAATGAAGTTGGACCTGGAGTTTATGATATTCATTCATCAAATATACCTAGTATAGAATCTATTTCTATTTTATTGACTAAAGCCATGAAATATATTCCTATTAAGCGTATTTGGGTTAATCCAGATTGTGGTTTAAAAACAAGAAATTGGATTGAAACTATGTCTGCATTAAAAAATATGGTAGAAGCAACAAAAAAAATAAGAGAAAAAATTAAAAATAAAAATTTTATTTAAATTATTTTTTATACATTAATAATATGAATTAATATTAAATCATCTTTTAGATGTCATATATATCTAAATGATGATTTAATAATTATATATTTTTCTATATATTATAAAAATAAAAGAAATTTTCTTCTAAAAGAAAAAATAATTTTTTAATGTTTAAAATGTCTCTTATTAGTGAAGATCATTGATATATTATGATCGTTTGCAGCTTGTATTACTTCCTTATCTCTTATAGAACCACCTGGTTGAATAATACAACTAATTCCAAATAAAGCTGCGCTATCAATTCCGTCTCTAAAAGGGAAAAAAGCATCAGAAGCCATAGTTGCACCCATAATATTATTACGACCTTGATCCTGAACTTTAATATTTGCTAATTTAGTTGAATAAATTCTGCTCATTTGACCAGCGCCTATACTTATAGTAGTTTGGTTGCGACCGTATACAATTGCATTAGATTTTACAAATCTAGCTACTTTCCAACAAAATACAGCATCTTTTTGTTCTTGTTCTGTAGGGTAACGCTGTGTAACACATTTCCATTTTTGATCATCTACATCACAAGTGTCATGTTCTTGAACTAGTAATCCATTCGTAATTCTTTTAAAATCTAGTCCTATTTTATTTTTCTTTATTGAACCACTTATAAGTACGCGTATATTTTGTTTTTTTTCTAATGTTTTTAATGCTAAATTGCTTATTTTAGGAGCAATAATAACTTCAACAAATTGTGTATTAATAATTGCTTTAGCAGTATTTTCATCTACTGATGAGTTAAAAGCAACAATACCTCCGAATGCTGAAATAGAATCAGCTTGATATGCTGATAAGTATGATTCTAAAAGACAATGACTTACTGCAACGCCACATGGATTTTGATGTTTTACAATAACACATGCTGGTTCTTGAAAATCTTTTACACATTCTAAAGCAATATCAGCATCAGAGATATTATTATATGATAAAGACTTACCTTGAATTTGATTAGTAGTACTGATTGTACCGGATTGTAATATGTTTTTTTCTATATAAAAAGATGCTTTTTGATGTTGGTTTTCTCCATATCTTAAATCCTGTTTTTTTATAAAAGAAAGTTTTATTTCTTCAGGAAATAAATCTTTTCTATAATTGTTATTCAAGGTATTCTTTTTTAGGAAATATTCTGAGATGTTTTTTTCATAATTTAATGTATATTGAAAAGCTTTAGTTGCTAAGTACAATCTTTTTTCTATATTAAAAGTATTATTAATAATAGAATTGATAATTAATTCAACATCATAAAGATCTACTATTACTATAACATTTTGATAATTTTTTGCAGCTGCACGTACAAGTGTAGGTCCACCTATATCAATATTATTGATAATATCATCTATATTATTTGTTGTAATATATTTCCCTTCTTCAAATGGATAAAAATTTACGATAACTATATCTATTGGTTCTATATTATATAGTTTCATAATATCTTGATCTTGTCTTGGTCTTCTTAAAATACCACCCATAATTTTAGGATGTAGTGTTTTTACACGTCCGTTCATTATTTCTGGAAAATTTATATAATCTGATATTTCTGTAATAGGTATTTGATTTTTTTTTAAAATTTCAGATGTTCCTCCTGTTGAAAATAGATTAATTTTATTTTTTATTAATATTTGTGCTATTTTTAAAATATTAGTTTTATCTGAAACACTAATTAAAGCATTTTTTATTATTTTTGATAAGGGCATAATATATTGTCTTTTTTAATAAATAATTGAATATTTGATATTTTATAAATAAAAGTATTTTATATTTTTTATATTAATATGGATGAGGTTTTTTTTAGAAAATTTTTTAGGGGCACTATGCCCCTATATAAATACTTTAAAATATAAGCTTTTTAAAATTATTTAATTTCATTTTTTAGTGTTTTACCGGATGTAAAACTAGGAACTTTGGTGGCGGGAATTTGTATTTCTTTGCCTGTTTGAGGGTTACGTCCTATACGAGAAGCTCTTAAATTAACTTTAAAAGTGCCAAATCCAACTATTTGTACAGATTCACCTTTTTTTAAAGATTCAATTATAGTAGATAACGTTGCTTCTAAAGTGGATTTAGCTTGTATTTTAGATAAATTAGATTTTTTAGAAATGATATTAATTAATTGAGTTTTATTCATTATTTTTCCTTTTTTATTTGAATGTAAAAAATTAATAATTTAGATATTATTTTTATAAATTTAGATAGAAAAATTTATGTTAAAACGTATTTTGATATGTAAATTTTTTCTATATATTTGATATAAAAAGAAAAAATATATCTTTATTTATCATATTATAAAATTTTATTTTAATAAAAAATAAATATAAAAATAAAGAAAAGTAAGATAAAATTGATTAAATTAAAAAAAATTTTTAATGTATAATATACATCGTCATAATAAAACAGATAGCATATACTTTTAAAGTAATAATTTTTTATATATGAAAATTAATATTAATTTTTTATTAAAATATTTATTTTACTCAATCAAATAATTTATTTCTATACAGCAATAAAGCAACTAATACACATCACTAATTTGATGAATTAAGAAGTATTAAATTAATATTTTTAAAAATTTTTAATTATAGTTCGGAAACAAATAATACTATAATATTATTTATTTTAATAAATAAGCTGATTATATAATTATTACTATTTTTAAATGTATAAATTAATATTTTGTTATCATACTGATTGATATACTAATTAATCAATATAAATTATTATTTTTTTGCTTTGGCTGCTTTTAAGAGCAGCCATAATTTAGATATATTTAAAAAATATTAAGTATAATTATTTTTTGTAAGAGTAGAATTTAATAATTCTGAAAGACTAGCAGAAGCTTCCTCAACACTAATTTGAGAGCTATTAACTACTAGATTACTATGTTTTTTTTCACGACGTTTTAAACGTTCTTTATGATATGCATATCCTGTACCTGCAGGAATTAAACGTCCAACAATAACATTTTCTTTTAATCCTCTTAATTCATCTCTTTTTCCTGCAACTGCAGATTCAGTTAATACTCTTGTAGTTTCTTGAAATGAAGCTGCAGATATAAAAGATTCTGTAGCAAGTGAAGCTTTTGTAATACCTAATAAATCTCTTGAAAAAGTAGCAGATATTTTCTTTTTTTTATCTAATATACGATTTGAAATTTTTATACGAGAAAATTCAACTTGTTCACCGTTTAAAAAATCAGAATCTCCTGATTTTACTATAGTAGCTTTACGAAGCATTTGTCTTATAATGACTTCAATGTGTTTATCATTAATTTTAACACCTTGTAGACGATATACTTCTTGTACTTCATTAACAATATATCTAGTTACAGCTTGAACACCTCTTAAACGAAGAATATCATGTGGTGATTCAGGGCCGTCAGACACAACATCTCCTCTTTCGACTCTTTCTCCTTCAAATACATTTAATTGTCTCCATTTTGGTATCATTTCTTCGTAAGGATCACTACCGTCTACTGGTGTTATAACTAGTCTTCTTTTACCTTTTGTTTCTTTTCCAAACGATATAATACCACTAATTTCAGCTAAAATAGCTAGTTCTTTTGGTCGTCTAGCTTCAAATAAATCTGCTACTCTTGGAAGTCCTCCAGTAATATCTTTAGTTCCTCCTGATTCTTGAGGTACTCGCGCTAAAGTATCACCTGAACTGATTTGAACTCCATCATCTAACTGAACAATAGCTTTTCCAGGTAAAAAGTATTGAGCTGGCATATCTGTTCCTGCAATAAGAACGTCTTGTCCATTACAATCAATTATTTTTAATGCTGGTCTTAAATCTTTACCAATAGACATTCTTTCTGCGGTATCTAATATTACTATAGAAGTTAATCCTGTTAATTCATCTGCCTGTCTTGTAATACTTTGACCATCTATCATATCTACAAATCGAACAAAACCATTAACTTCAGTGATTACAGGCATAGTATGAGGATCCCATTTTGCTACTGTTTCTCCAGAGTTAACTTTTTCACTATTTCCTTTAGCCATAATTGCTCCATAAGGAACTTTATAAGTTTCTTTTGTTCTTCCAAAATTATCAATAATATTTAATTCTACATTTCTAGAAGTAATAACTATTTTCCCTGCAGAATTAGTTACGAATTTAGCATTATTAAGGTGTATAACACCTTGATTTTTTACTTGAATACTAGATTCTGCTGCAGCTCTAGATGCTGCACCACCAATATGAAAGGTTCGCATAGTCAATTGTGTTCCGGGTTCTCCGATAGATTGAGCAGCAATGACTCCGATAGCTTCTCCTTTATTGACTAAATTACCTCGTGCTAAATCTCTACCATAACAATAAGAACAAACACCAAAATCAGTATCGCAATTAACTACTGATCTTACTTTCACATTATCTATAGAATTATTTTCTAAAATATCACACCATTTTTCGTTCAGTAGTGTGTTTCTTTGAATTAAAATATTTTGAGTATTAGGAATGATAACATTATCTGCTGTAATACGGCCTAAAACACGTTCACGTAATGGTTCTTTTACATCACCTCCTTCAATTAATGGAGTCATTAAAATTCCTTCATGTGTACCACAATCATCTTCTGTAACCACTAAATCTTGTGCTACATCCACTAAACGACGAGTTAAATATCCAGAATTAGCAGTTTTTAATGCTGTATCAGCTAGTCCTTTACGTGCTCCATGAGTAGAAATAAAATATTGTAATACATTTAAACCTTCTCGAAAATTAGCTGTGATTGGTGTTTCAATAATAGATCCATCTGGTTTTGCCATTAATCCTCTCATCCCAGCTAATTGACGAATTTGTGCAGCAGAGCCTCGGGCACCTGAGTCAGCCATCATAAAAATACTATTAAAAGATATTTGTTTCTGTTTTTTACCTTTTTTATTTATTACAGTTTCTGTAGATAAATTTTCCATCATTGCTTTAGCTACTCTTTCATTAGATGCTGCCCAAATATCAATAACTTTGTTATATCTCTCACCTGCTGTAACTAATCCAGATTGAAATTGTTCCTGTATTTCAGCAACTTCAATTTCTGCTTCATTAATAATATTTGCTTTTTTTTCTGGTATAACCATATCATCAATACCAACTGAAGCTCCAGATCTTGCTGCATAAGCAAATCCAGTGTACATTATTTGATCAGCAAAAAAAACAGTAGGTTTAAGTCCTAAAATACGATAACAGGTATTGAGCATTTTAGAGATATCTTTCTTTCCTAAAGTTTGATTGACAATACTAAATGGAAGACCTTTAGGAACAATCATCCATAAAATTGCTCGACCTACAGTTGTATGAATTATTTTTGTGACTGAAGTAAAATTTTTATCTTTATTTTTTTGATATTCTATTATTCTTACTCTTACTAAAGAGTGCAATTCAGCAATGCCTAAACGATATACTTTTTCTGCTTCATTTGAACCATTTAATAGCATACCTTCACCTTTGCCATTAATTTTTTCACGAGTCATATAATACAACCCTAAAACAACATCTTGAGAAGGTACAATAATAGGTTCTCCATTAGCTGGTGAAAGAATATTATTAGTAGACATCATTAAAGCTCTAGCTTCTAATTGTGATTCTAGAGTCAATGGAACATGTACAGCCATTTGATCTCCATCAAAATCAGCATTATAAGCTGCACATACTAATGGATGTAGTTGAATTGCTTTACCTTCGATGAGTACAGGTTCAAATGCTTGTATTCCTAATCTATGTAAAGTAGGTGCACGATTTAAGAGAACTGGATGTTCACGAATAACTTCATCTAAAATATCCCATACTACTGCTTCTTCTCTTTCTACCATTTTTTTTGCTGCTTTAATAGTAGTAGCTAAACCACGTACTTCTAATTTTCCATATATAAATGGTTTAAAAAGTTCTAATGCCATTTTTTTAGGTAATCCACATTGATGTAAGCGGAGATAAGGACCTACAGTAATTACTGAACGACCTGAGTAATCTACACGTTTTCCTAGAAGGTTTTGTCGGAATCTTCCTTGTTTTCCTTTAATCATATCAGCTAATGATTTAAGAGGTCTTTTATTAGATCCTGTAATAGCTCGTCCTCTTCTTCCGTTATCTAATAAGGCATCTACCGCTTCTTGTAACATTCTTTTTTCATTTCGTACAATAATATCTGGAGCAGCTAAATCTAATAAACGTTTAAGACGATTATTTCTATTAATTACTCTACGATATAAATCATTTAAATCAGATGTAGCAAATCTTCCTCCATCTAATGGTACTAACGGTCTTAGATCAGGTGGTAATACTGGTAATACAGTAAGAATCATCCATTCCGGTTTATTATGAGATTGAATAAAAGCTTCTAACAATTTAATTCTTTTCGTTAATTTTTTTCTTTTTGTTTCTGAATTAGTATCATGTAATTCAGTTCTTAGCGTATCGCATTCCTGTATTAGATTCATGTCTTTTAATAGACATTGAATCGCTTCTGCTCCCATTGTTGCATGAAATTCATCTCCAAATTCTTCTAAAGCATCTAAATATTGTTCTTCTGTTAAAATCTGGTTTTTTTCAAGAGTAGTCATACCAGCTTCTATAACAACATAAGATTCAAAATATAATACTCTTTCAATGTCTCTTAAAGGCATATCTAACAATAAACCTATACGCGATGGTAAAGATTTTAAAAACCAAATATGAGCTGTAGGTGAAGACAGTTCTATATGACCCATTCGTTCACGTCTTACTTTACTTTGTGTAACCTCAACTCCACATTTTTCACAAATAACACCTCGGTGTTTCAATCTTTTATATTTACCGCATAAACACTCATAATCTTTAACTGGACCAAAAATACGAGCACAAAATAGCCCATCTCTTTCAGGTTTAAATGTACGATAATTAATTGTTTCAGGTTTTTTTACTTCACCAAACGACCAAGACCTAATCATATCAGGTGAAGCTAATGAAATTTTGATAGCATCAAAATCTTCATTTTTAGTTTGGGATTTAAGAAATTTTAGTAAATCTTTCACGCATTAGCTCCCGTCGGAGTGAAACTTGTAGGGTAATAAATCTATAAATATTTTTACTGTTTTAGAATAGTTTAATTATATCATTCGCTTTCTAATTCAATATTAATACCTAACGAACGAATTTCTTTTAATAAAACATTAAACGATTCTGGCATACCAGGTTCCATTTGATGATTACCATCTACGATGTTTTTATACATTTTAGTTCTTCCATTCACATCATCAGATTTTACAGTTAACATTTCTTGTAATGTATAAGAAGCTCCATATGCTTCTAGCGCCCAAACTTCCATTTCACCGAAACGTTGTCCACCAAATTGAGCTTTACCGCCTAATGGTTGCTGAGTAACTAAGCTATAAGAACCAGTAGAACGAGCATGCATTTTATCATCAACTAGATGATTTAATTTTAACATATACATATAACCCACTGTGACTGGTCTTTCAAATTTTTCCCCTGTTCTGCCATCAAAAAGTGTAATTTGTCCAGATGTAGGTAAATCTGCAAATTTTAAAAATTTTTTTATTTCATTTTCCTGTGCACCATCAAATACAGGCGTAGCAATAGGCATACCATTTTTTAAATTATTTGCTAAACATAAAATTTCTTCATTAGAAAAAGTGTCTAGATCTATTTTTTGGCGTAAATTATCTCCTAAATTAAAAGCTTTTTGAATAAACTGTCTTAAATTAGATATTTTTTCTTGTTTTTTTATCATGTTATTAATTTTATTGCCGATACCTTTAGCTGCCATTCCTAAATGTGTTTCAAGTATTTGTCCAATATTCATGCGAGAAGGAACACCTAAAGGATTTAAGACGATATCGACTGGTATACCATTTTCATCATAAGGCATATCTTCAACAGGATTAATCTTAGAAATAACTCCTTTATTTCCATGTCGTCCTGCCATTTTATCACCAGGTTGAATTTGACGCTTGACTGCTAAATATACTTTTACTATTTTTAAAACACCTGGAGCAAGATCATCTCCTTGTGTGATTTTTCGACGTTTTATTTCAATTTTTTTATTAAATTCTTCTTTTAACTCATTATGTTGTTTTGCAAGTTTTTCTATTTCTTGTTGTTGGTCTTTTTGTTTTATTTCGATTGATAACCATTTTTCATAAGATAAATTATTAAGTTGATCTATTTTAATATCAAAAGATATAAGAATTTTTTTAATATGAGTAAATAAACTAGATTCAAATATTTTAAATTCTTCTGTCAGATCTTTTTTTACTTTTTTAAGTTGCATGTCTTCAATTTCTAAAGCTCTTTTATCTTTTTTTACACCATCTCTTGTGAATATTTGCACATCGATTACAGTGCCTGATACTCCATTAGGAACTCGTAATGAAGAATCTTTTACATCTGATGCTTTTTCACCAAAAATAGCTCGCAATAATTTTTCTTCTGGTGTCAGTTGCGTTTCTCCTTTTGGAGTTACTTTTCCTACTAAGATATCACCTCCAGTTACTTCAGCTCCAATATATACAATTCCTGATTCATCTAATTTTGATAGAGCAGCTTCTCCTACATTAGGTATATCTGCACTAATTTCTTCTGGTCCTAATTTAGTATCTCTTGATATACATGACAATTCTTGAATATGAATTGTAGTAAAACGATCTTCTTGAACAATTCTTTCTGATACTAAAATAGAATCTTCAAAATTATATCCATTCCAAGGCATGAATGCTACTCGCATATTTTGTCCTAATGCAAGTTCGCCTAAATCAGTAGATGGTCCATCAGCTAAAACATCACCTTTTTTAATTTTTTCACCTAAATTGACACAAGGTTGTTGATTAATACAAGTATTCTGATTAGATCGAGTATATTTAGTTAAATTATAAATATCTATTCCAGCTTCTTCTGAATGCATTTCCTTTTCATTAACTTTAACAACAATACGAGAGGCATCTACATATTGAATAAATCCACTTCTTTTAGCTACAGCAGTAACACCTGAATCTACTGCGACTGCTCTTTCCATTCCAGTTCCCACTAAAGGTTTATCTGCTTTAAGAGTAGGTACTGCTTGACGTTGCATATTTGCACCCATTAATGCTCTATTTGCATCATCATGTTCAAGAAAAGGTATTAAAGATGCACCTACAGATACAATTTGTTGAGTAGAAACATCCATATAATTAACTTGATTGCAATTGAATAAACTAGATTCGCCTTTATGTCTACAAGTTACTAAATCATCAGTAAAAAAACCATTTTTATCAAGATTAGTATTTGCTTGGGCAATGATATAATTACCTTCTTCTATAGCAGATAAATAATTTATTTCTTCAGTAACTAATCCATTTCGTACTTTTCTATACGGTGTTTCTAAAAATCCATATGAATTAGTTTGAGCATAGACAGATAAAGAATTAATTAGTCCAATATTAGGACCTTCTGGTGTTTCTATAGGACATACTCGTCCATAATGTGTTGGATGAACATCTCTAACTTCAAATCCTGCTCTTTCTCTTGTTAAACCGCCTAGTCCTAATGCTGAAATTCGTCTTTTATGTGTAATTTCTGATAAAGGATTATTTTGATCCATAAATTGAGATAATTGACTAGATCCAAAAAATTCTTTAACAGCAGCTGATATTGGTTTAGCATTTATCATGTCTTGTGGCATAATAGTATCTAAATCACCAATAGATAATCTTTCTTTTACTGCTCTTTCGACTCTTACTAAACCAATTCTAAATTGATTTTCTGCCATTTCTCCTACTGATCTAATACGTCTGTTACCTAAATGATCAATATCATCTATTTCTCCTTTTCCATTTCGTATATCAATTATTTTTTTTATAACATCAATGATATCTTCTTTGTTTAAAGTAGATGATCCTTCAATTTCTTGACGTAGAAGAGATCTGTTAAATTTCATTCTACCAACAGAAGATAAGTCATATCGATCTTCACAAAAAAATAAATTTTCAAATAAATTTTCTGTTGCTTCTTTAGTAGGAGGCTCACCAGGTCTCATAACTCGGTATATTTCTATTAAAGCACTTGTACGATCATGAGCAGAGTCTATACGTAGTGTTTCTGATATATATGGACCATGATCTAAATCATTAGTAAATAGTGTTTCAATAAGATTAAAACCTGATTGTTGTAGTTTTTCTAATATTTCTAGAGATAATTCAGTATTAGCAAAAATAATTATTTCACCTGTTTTTTTATCAAAATAATTTTTAGATACAATTCTTCCTAAAATATATTCTACTGGAACATTGATAGATTTAATTTTATTATTTTTTAGTTCTTGAATATGTCTAGCAGTAATACGACGACCTTTTTCTACATATATTTTGCCATCTTTTTGAATATCAAAAGATGCAGTTTCACCTCTTAGTCTTTCAGGCACTAATTCTAATTGAATTATATTTTTTTCGATCTGAAAAATATTTTTTTCAAAAAATAGATTCAAAATTTCTTCTGTATTATAATTTAGAGCTCGTAATATAATACTCACTGGTAGTTTACGACGCCTATCAATTCTCACAAATAAATTATCTTTTGGATCAAATTCAAAATCTAACCAAGATCCTCTATAGGGAATAATACGTGCATTATAGAGTACTTTTCCTGAAGAATGTGTTTTGCCTTTATCACTATCAAAAAAAACTCCAGGACTACGGTGCAACTGAGAAACTACAACTCTTTCTGTTCCATTTATTATAAATGTTCCATTATCAGTCATTAGTGGTATTTCACCCATATAAACTTCTTGTTCTTTAATATCTTTAACATTAGCTTCTAATGCATCACGTTCATAAATGACAAGACGTAATCTTACTCTTAAAGGCGCTGAATAAGTCGCACCTCTTATTTGACATTCTTTTACGTCAAATATTGCTTCTCCTAAACGATAACTAACATATTGAAGTTCAGAATTCCCATTATAACTTTGAATTGGAAAAACAGAACGAAAAGCTGCTTCTAATCCATGTTGACCCTCTAAATCTGGTTCAATAAATTTTTTAAAAGAATCTAGTTGAATTGAAAGAAGATATGGTATATCTAAAACTTGAGGACGTTTGCCAAAATCTTTACGAATACGTTTTTTTTCAGTATAAGAGTAAACCATAGGGTTCCTAAGCTCGCTGATAGATAAGTTAAAATAAATTTATCTTTTTATCTGAAGGGAGAGATATTTTCAATATTTCTTAGAGAATTTTGATTGTTTTTTATAATTACTTTTATTAACCTATGATGAAATGTTTTTGAAGAAGAAATTGAATTTTGTTTCATCAAAAAGGCTGGTGAGTAAAATCACCAGCCGTGCTTGAAAATTAATTAAATTATAACATTAAATATTTTTTTATTTAATCTCTATTTCTGCACCAACATCTTCTAATGTTTTTTTGAGTGATTCTGCATCTTCTTTACTAATGTTTTCTTTTAAAACTGTTGGAGCTGATTCTACTAAGTCTTTAGCTTCTTTTAGCCCTAGTCCAGTTGCGCTTCGTACGGTTTTAATTACAGATACTTTATTTGGTCCAATCACTTTTAAAAAAATATCAAATTCTGTTTTTTCTTCCTGTAAATCTTTTTCATTATTATTATTGGAATTAATAGGCATACTAGCAGAAACTCCAAATTTTTCTTCCATTGCAGAAATTAGATCTACAACATTTATAACTGACATTTCCGATATAGCGTTTAAGATTTGTTCTTTAGTAATAGACATAACAATAATTCCTAATAAGAATTAGAATTATTTTAGATGTATTGAATACATCAAAAATAATAACCTTTAAGAGGTTTCTTTTTTCTTTTTTATAGCAGATAATGTATAAATAAGTTTTCCAGCAATTGACATCTTTAATATAAATAAAAGTTTTATTATTGCTTCTTTATAAGTAGGCATATCTGCTAGTTGATTAATTTCTACAATAGAGAGTAATTTCCCTTCAAAAGCTGCTCCTGTAATTTTGAAATGTGTATTTTTTTTTGAGAATTCTTTAAATAATCTAGGACCACTACCTGGATGTGTCATAGAATAAGCAATGAAAGTAGAGCCTTTTATTTTTTTTTTTAAACATTCAAAATTAGTATTTTTAATTGCTAAAGATAGTAGAGTATTTCGAACAATACTCATTTTCACTCCAATTTCACGTCCAGATTTTCGTAATTGATTTATTTTATTTACTGAAATACCTTGAGAATCTGCAGTCACAGCTGATAGTGCAATATTCGATATTTTATTAATTTTTGAAACAATTATTTTTTTTTCATTAAGATTTAATGCCATTTATCAGATTCTCCTCTAGAGAGAAATACTTTTTTTTAAACAGCATATAAGTATTATCACAATATGACCATAAAATAAATTTCTTAAAGTGATAAACATATAATGTTAGAAATAATTTTATATACTGATTAAAAAATGGGGATACTATTATAGATAATTTTTTTTATATCGTAAAGTGAAAATCATTTGATTAAATAGCTAAACTAGATTGATCAACAATTAATCCTATACCCATAGTAGTCGATAGTACTATTTTTTTGATGTATATTCCTTTTGATTGAGGAGGTTTTGATTTTTTGATAGATTCTAAAAATACATTAAAATTTTCTTTTATATGATTTTTATCAAAACTAATTCTACCAAGTGTAGAATGCACAATACCGTATTTATCATTACGATAACGAACTTGTCCTGTTTTAGCATTTTTGATAGCTTCGCCAATATTACTTGTTATTGTGCCTAATTTAGGATTTGGCATTAAACCACGTGGTCCTAATATTTGTCCTAACTGTGTTACGACTTTCATTGCATCAGGTGAAGCAATAACAACATTGAAATTTACACCTTCTTTTTTTATTTTTTCAGCTAAGTCTTCCATTCCTACTAGTTCTGCACCTGCTTTTTTAGCTATTTCAATATTATCACCTTGAGTAAATACAGCGACTCTAATAGATCGTCCAAGACCATTAGGCAGAACTGTTGAACCTCGAATATTTTGATCAGATTTTTTTGAATTGATACCTAAATTGATAGCGATATCGATACTTTCATCAAATTTTACTTTTGATGATTGTTTTAATAATACTATTAATTCATCAATGTTATATGATTGCTGTAAATTAATATTATTTTTAATATTTTTTATGCGTTTAGTAATTTTAGTCATCTATTATTCCTCAATAATTAAACCCATAGATTTAGCAGTACCTTCAATAGAACGCATTATGCTTTCAATATTAGAACCTGTCATATCACAATTTTTAATTGTTGCTATTTCTTTAATTTTTGATCGATTTATCTTCCCTATTGGTTCTATTTTTGTTTTACTAGATCCTTTTTTTATATCAGAAAATTTTTTTAATAAAATAGAAGCTGGAGGTGTTTTTGTAATAAATGTAAATGAACGATCAGAATAAACTGTAATAATTACTGGTATAGGTAGTCCTTTTTCTATGTTTTCTGTTTTTTTATTAAATAATTTACAAAATTCCATAATATTAACACCTTTTTGACCTAATGCAGGTCCAATTGGTGGGCTAGGATTAGCTGTTCCTGCTGGAACTTGAAGTTTAATATAAGATTGTATTTTTTTCGCCATTTTTTTTATTCTCTAAATAATATATAAAATATTTTTGTTTTCATAAAAAGAAGAATATTTTAGTTTTTTTCAACTTGTCTGAAATCGAGTTCTACAGGAGTAGACCTTCCAAAAATTGAAACAGAAACTTTAAGTCTACTTTTTTCATAATCAACTTCTTCTACAACACCATTAAAGTCTGAGAAAGGACCATCATTTACACGAATCATCTCTCCAGGTTCAAACAAAGTTTTAGGTCTTGGCTTATCACCAATTTGACGTAGTCTATTAATAATAATTTCTACTTCTTTATCACTAATAGGTGAAGGTTTATCTGATTTTCCACCTATAAATCCTAGTACTCTAGGAACATTTCTAATTAAATGCCAAGTAGAGTCTGTCATTATCATTTGAATTAAAACATATCCAGGAAAAAATTTATATTCACTTTTTCTGCGTTGTCCACCTCGAATTTCAATCACTTCTTGAGAAGGGACCATTACTTCTCCAAATAAATTTTCCATTTTATTTAATTTTACATGTTCTCGTATTGATTGTGCCACTCGACCTTCAAAACCAGAAAAAGCTTGTAATACATACCATTTTTTTTTTGCACTCTGATGCATTTTTTAGAACCTTAAACTAATAATAAATGCTATTAAACGGAATATAATATTATCTACACTCCATAAAAGAAGAGATATAACAATTGTTACAGAAATCACGATAAGTGTAGTATATAAAGTTTCTTTATATGTAGGCCATATTATTTTTTGCATTTCTTTTTTTGACAGTTTGATATATGAAGAGATAGATTTTCCTTTTTTTGTACATAATAAGATGCTAATAGCACAGAGAAATAAAAACGATATAATAAATATTCGAATAAGTAAGTGTATTTCGTGAAAGTAGTAGTTAATTATAAAAGATAGAATAAAGAATATAGATACAGATAACCATTTTATTTTTTCTAAAATTTTAGATTCATTTTGATGATAGGTATTTTTTTTCATAGCTTCTCCTAAAATTATAAAATAATATAGAAAAAATATGCTAATGTACTAAACATTTATTCTTCTTTATTTATATAAAAATTTTTGTGTTAATAGAAAGTTGAAAAAAGTAAAATATTTTTAAAATAAGTCTAAAATTTTTTTAAAGGAAATTTAGCATGATTTAAAAATAAATTATTGGGTGAGATTGATGATAAATGATTTTACATTAAAAAATTAAAGTAAAATATTAAAAGAAAATAAAGTAGGTTTATTTTTTAATAATAAATATGAATAAATATATGCTGATACCCAGGATTGAACTGGGGACCTCACCCTTACCAAGGGTGTGCTCTACCTACTGAGCCATATCAGCAATTTATTTTAGCGGTCAGCGGGAATTGAACCCGCATCATCAGCTTGGAAGGCTGAGGTAATAGCCATTATACGATGTCCGCATTTTTATAATCTTTTTTGTAATATATATTAATATAATATATATTGTGGTGGGAGAAGGATTCGAACCTTCGAAGTCTATGACGGCAGATTTACAGTCTGCTCCCTTTGGCCGCTCGGGAACCCCACCTGAAAAATAAATATTTATGCCGGCTACCGGAATTGAACTGGTGACCTACTGATTACAAGTCAGTTGCTCTGCCTGCTGAGCTAAGCCGGCATTTTTTATTAGTTTTTAATTAAAATAAGAAATATTTTAAAAAAATAATTTCTAAGAATTCATATTATATAATTTTTCATTTTTATTGCAAGTTTTTTATAAAAAATTTTATTTTATTGGGAATAATATAATTATTTTTTTAGTGTTTTTTATTTTTTTACTTAAAAATATCTGATGCTTTTATTTTTCTTTTTGATCCGATGAAATCGACTTCAGGTTCTAAACGTATATGAAATTTTTTTAAAATATGTGAATATATTTTTTTTGCTAATTGAAGTACTTCTTGCGAAGTAGCTTTTTTTATATTAATCAATATCAGTTTGTTTTGCTTATGTATAGCTGCATCACCAATTTGAATATTTTTATATTTACAATTTTCAATTAGCCATCCTCCAGAAATTTTTACTGATCCATTTATTTGAGGATAATTTGGAAGATTGTATAAAGATATTAGTTGTTGAGCATGTTTTTTTGAAATAATTGGATTTTTAAAAAAACTTCCAGCATTACCTATTTTTTTAGGATCAGGTAATTTTTTTATGCGTATTTTACATATAATATTAAATATTTTATATGCTGTAATATATTTTGATTTGATATAATTTGATAATGCAGAACATGTAATAGGATGCCATTTTTTTGATATTTTTATACCAACTGCAATAATAATAGATTCTGCGTGGTATTGACGTTTAAAAATACTATTTCGATAAGAAAAATCACATGAATTTGAATTGATTCTTATCGTATTATTTTTATTTGAAAGAATATTATTGTTTAAAGATATAATATCAACATACTGACAAATATCTTTAAACTCTAACCCATAGGCACCAATATTTTGCATTGCTGCTGATCCGATACAACCAGGAATTAATGCTAAATTTTCTAATCCTAAAATACCTACATTTAATGTGTATTTAACTAAATCATGCCATTTTTCTCCTGAATATACATGTATTAACCAGGAATTATTTTTTTCTATAATTTTAATGCCTTTAATTCGATTAATAATAATTATTCCTCTATAATTTTTTAAAAAAAGTATATTACTTCCTTCTCCTAAAATAATATAAGGAATTTGAGATATTTTACAAATTTGCAATATATGAATTAATGATTGAATTGTTTTAATAAAAATAATTTTTTTTGCTGTTACATCCATTCTAAATGTGTTTAAATCTTTTAATGACTGATTAGAAGAATATTTTTTTTTATACATATGTAATCAAATAATAATATTATTTAGTTATTATATTAAGAATTAGATGTTTTTAATTATATAGTAATTTTAAATTATTTTTTAACTATATAGTAATTTTAAATTATTTTTTAACTATATAGTAATTTTAAATTATTTTTTAATGGAGTGATAATAATGCAGAATTTTTCCAAATATCATCAAAATATAGTATATCAAAAAAAAGAGAATCTTGGTCACATTATAAACTGTTCTTTTGAATTTTTTCCTCCTAAAAGTATTAATTTAGAAAAAAATCTTTGGTTTTCAGTTGAGCAACTTAGTAAATTAAAACCAAAATTTTTTTCTGTTACTTATGGTGCAAATAGCGGTGAACGTCTAAAAACATATGAAATTGTAAAGAAAATAAATAAGAAAACACAAGTGATTACAGCTGCACATTTGACTTGTGTGGATTCTACACCTGATGAATTAAAAAGAATAGCACAAGATTATTGGAATAATGGGATTCAAAGTATTGTGGCATTAAGAGGAGATACATTAAAAAAAAATTATAGGCATAAAATGTATGCTTTAGATTTAGTTATTTTATTAAAAAAAATTGCTGATTTTGATATTTCTGTAGCAGCTTATCCTGAACTTCATCCAGAATCAAAAGATGCTAAATTTGATATTATGAGTTTAAAAAAGAAAATTGATGCAGGTGCAAATAGAGCAATTACTCAGTTTTTTTTTAATGTTGAAAGCTATCTTCGTTTTCGCGATAATTGTATTAAAAATAATATAAATGTTGAAATTATACCAGGTATCTTACCAGTTTATAATTTCCAACAATTACAACGTTTTGCAGAGATGACTAATGTTCACATTCCTAAATGGATGTTTGAAATATTTTATGGACTAGATGATGATATAGCTGTACAGAAAATTATAGGTTCTAGTATAGTTATAGATATGGTGAAAAATCTATCTTCTGAAGGTGTTAAAAACTTTCATTTTTACACTTTAAATCAATCTGAAGTAATTTATTCTGTTTGTCGTATGTTAGGTTTATAAAAAATTATTTTAATAACAAAACGTATATATTAATTTATTCAAAATATTTTTAGTTGGTTGAATAAAAAAAGTATCTAAATACTCGTCTGGTTGATGTGCCTGTTCGATAGAACCAGGACCTAGTATTAAAGTAGGTGCTATTTTTTCAAAAAAGGGTGCTTCTGTACAGTAATTTACGGCTTTACTATTTAAATTACATAATTTTTCTACTATTTTTATAGCCTTATTTGTATGACAACATTCATAAGCAGGAACAGAAGCAAAAAGTTTTTTTATAACAATACGATTAGACCATCGAGTCATAATAGACTGTAACTTTGCTTGAATTAAAATTTCAATTTGTGTTAAAGTCAGTCCTGGTGTGGGTCTTATTTCAAAATTTAATGTACATAAAGAACAAATTCGATTAATTGCACCACCTCCATTTATATAAGATAAATTCATAGTTGGATATGGAACAGAAAAATTTTTATGTTGATATTTTTTTTTTAGATATATTTTTAAATCAAGCAATTTTTCAAGAATATTATGTAAAATTTCAATACTATTAATACCATTATCAGGATTACTAGAATGTCCAGTTTTTCCTATTATTTCAATAGAATAAGATAAATGTCCTTTATGTGCATTAATTAACTCTAAAGATGTAGGCTCTCCAATGATTATACAATCTGGTTGAATAATATTAGATTGTATAAAGTATTTTGCTCCAGACATATCTGTTTCTTCATTGGCAGTGGCAAGAATATAGATTGGTTTTTTTATTTTTTTTATATCTATAAAGGATAATACTTCTAGTATACAAGCAAAAAAACCTTTCATGTCTACTGTTCCTAATCCATAAAATTTATTATCACTTTCAGTTAAAATAAAAGGGTTTTTTGTCCATGTATTTTCATCAAAATCAACAGTATCTGAATGTCCAGATAGAAGCAATCCTCCATATCCTGAACCAATTCGAGCCAGCATATTAAACTTATTAGTATTTGGGATATGATCAATTTTTATTGAAAATTTCAAGTCACATAAATAATTAGACAATAAATCAATAAAATTTTTATTGCTTTGATCTATTAATTGATTAGTGCTACTAATTGTAGGAATTTTAATCAAGGATTTATATATTTCAATAAACGAAGGTATTTTTCTTATCATATAATATTTAATTAATATCTATCATGATTGATATTAACAATATTTTATTCATAAATACATAATTTATCAATATTAATAATATCAAATATATTTTTGTTATAAAATTTAATACAATATTTTTATAAATAGTTATTGTGTTTATTTAAGGTTTATTTATTTTATGTTGAATGTATTAATTGTTGGTGCTAGTGGATATGCTGGTGCAGAGTTAGTGAATTATATGCATCGTCATCGATTTGCTAATATAAAAAAAATATTTGTCTCAAAAAATAGTTTAGATATAGGTAAAATGTTTTCAGATGTTCATCATCAGTTTACAGATATGATACATTTACGATTTGAATCTATAAGTGATTTTAATCTAGTAGATCAAGATATTAATGTTGTCTTTTTAGCCACTGATCATAATGTTAGTCATGATATGGTCCCATTTTTTTTATCTTCTGGTTGTATCGTATTTGATCTTTCAGCTGCATACAGAGTACGAGATTGCAAGATTTATACAGATTATTATAGATTTATTCATAAATATAAAAAAATTTTAGAAAAATCTGTTTATGGATTAGCTGAATGGAAAGAAAAAGAAATAAAAAAAGCATCTTTAGTTTCGGTTCCAGGATGTTATGCAACCTGTGTTCAGTTAGCATTAAGACCTCTAGTAGAAGAAAAGATTCTTTGTAGTCAGAATATACCAATTATTAATGCTATTAGTGGTGTAAGTGGTGCTGGTAGAAAATCTAATATTACAAATAGTTTTTGCCAAGTTAGTTTACAACCATATAATATTTTTACTCATCGTCATACTCCTGAAATTATAGAACATTTAGGAATTCCAGTAATTTTTATCCCTCATCTTGGTGCATTTTATCGTGGAATAATCACTACTATTACATGTAAATTAAAAGATAATATTCAAGAAGTTGATGTATATAATATTTTCTATAAATTTTATAAAAATAAACCGTTGATTCGTATATATAAAAAATTTTTACCCAGCATAAAAACAGTTGAAAAAATGCCATTTTGTGATATTGGTTTTACCATTAAAGATAATTATATTGTGATTGTAGCTGCTGAAGATAATTTATTAAAAGGAGCTGCAGCTCAAGCAGTACAATGTTTTAATATTCGTTTTGGTTTTCCGGAAACAGAATCAATTCTTTAATTAACAATGAGATATTTATGATGAATCCTTTAGTTATTAAATTAGGTGGTGTTCTTTTAGAAAGTGACGATGCTATGATGCGTTTATTTAAAGCTTTAGTTGATTATAGGAAATCTTATAAACGTCATATATTAATCATCCATGGAGGAGGTCGTTTAATTGACGATTTAATGGAAAAACTTTCTTTACCAGTTAAAAAGAAAAATGGTTTGCGTGTTACTCCTTATGATCATATTAATATTATTACAGGTGCGTTGGCTGGAACTGCTAATAAAACTCTTCTTGCATGGGCATTGAAATACCATATTAACGCTGTAGGGTTATGTTTAGCAGATGGAAATAGTGTTAATGTAGAAATGCTAGATCAAGATTTAGGGCATGTAGGTAAGGCTAAACCAGGGTCACCATTATTTTTGACAAAATTATGTGACGAAGGAGTATTACCTATTGTTAGTTCTATAGGAATTACAAATGATGGTTTATTAATGAATGTTAATGCTGATTTAGCAGCAACTGCTTTAGCAACTACTTTACAGGCTAATTTAATTTTATTATCTGATATCAGCTCAATATTAAATGGAAAAGGACAAAGAATTGAAGAAATTAATAGTGAAAAAGCTAAACAATTAATTACACAAGGCATTATAACCAATGGTATGATTGTTAAAGTAAATGCAGCTTTAGAAGCGGCACGTATTTTACAGCGTCCTGTAGATATAGCAAGTTGGCAAAATACAGATTCGCTAGAATTATTATTTAATGGAATGAATATTGGTACTCGAGTTTTTGTATAATTTATTATAACTTAGTAGGTTTACAATGATTAGTAGAAAAATTAATAAAGTAGTTTTAGCATATTCTGGTGGTTTAGATACTTCAGCAATTATTCCATGGCTTAAAGAAAATTATAATGTTGAAGTCATTGCTTTTGTTGCTAATATAGGGCAATCAAAAAAAGATTTATTTGGTATTGAAAAAAAAGCGTTAAAATCAGGTGCATCTAGTTGCTATGTGTCTGATGTAAAAGAAGAGTTTATCAAAAATTATGTATATCCTATTTTAAAAACTGGTGCCTTATATGAAGGTAGCTATTTATTGGGTACAGCACTAGCTCGACCTATTATTGCACAAAAACAAGTAGAACTTGCATTAAAAGTTGGAGCAGATGCACTATGTCATGGCGCGACTGGTAAAGGTAATGATCAAATTCGATTTGAAATGTCTTATGCAGCATTAGCGCCTAATTTACATGTTATTGCTCCATGGAGAGAATGGAAGCTACATTCAAGAGAATCATTATTAAAGTATTTAGAGGAAAGAAATATTTCTACAACAGCAACATTAGAAAAAATTTATAGTAAAGATGAAAATATTTGGCACATTTCGACCGAAGGTGGTTTACTTGAAGATCCTTGGAATCGATCTAATAAAGATTGTTGGAGTTGGACAGTAGAGCCTGAAGATGCTCCAGAAGAGGCTGAATATATTTCATTAAGATTGAAAGAAGGTTCAGT
Organism: Buchnera aphidicola (Brachycaudus cardui); assembly: GCF_005081945.1. NCBI lineage: Bacteria > Pseudomonadati > Pseudomonadota > Gammaproteobacteria > Enterobacterales > Erwiniaceae > Buchnera > Buchnera aphidicola. Next base: position 55,596 of record NZ_CP034879.1, read on the forward strand.
GGTTGCAATTAATAATCAAGAATTAAACCCATTAAAATGCGTAGAAAAATTAAATCAAATTGGTTCTAAACATGCAATTGGTAGAATTGATATCATTGAGAATAGATTAATTGGTATTAAGTCTAGAGGTTGTTATGAAACACCAGGCGGAACTATTATTACAGCAGCTATAAAAGCGATTGAACAGTTAGTTTTAGATCGTGAAAGTTTTCAATGGAGAGAAAAAATTGGCTTAGAAATGTCTTTAGTGGTTTATGATGGACGTTGGTTTTCTCCAATACGAGAATCTTTACAAGCTGCTGCTGATTCACTATCATCTTCAATCAATGGAGAAGTTATATTAAAGTTATATAAAGGTAGTGTTACTTCTGTCCAAAAATATTCTCCTAATACATTATATTCTCCAGAATATGCTACTTTTGGAAAAGATGAGGTTTATAAACAGTCTGATGCTGATGGTTTTATTCGTCTTTTTTCTCTTTCTTCGAGAATACGTGCAAAAAATAAATTAAAATAGTTTTGTAAAATATAGTGATCAACTATAAGATTAATATTATTTAATTACAGTTTTATAGAGAAAAAACATGGTGCTTTGGGGTGGACGATTCATTAACGAATCTCATAAATTATTTAAAAAATTTAATACATCTTTATCTTTTGATTATATTTTAGTAAAAGAAGATATAATTGCTTCAATTGCTTGGTCTAAAGCTTTAATGAAGAGTAATATTCTTACGGCAGAAGAGCAAATAAAAATAGAATCTGGACTACTTTCTTTATTAACAGAAATTAAAGATAATATTAAAAATATTCTTACAAGTGACTGTGAAGATATTCATAGTTGGGTTGAATTAAACCTTATTAATAAAATTGGACAATTGGGAAAAAAATTACATACAGGTCGTAGTCGAAATGATCAAATCACTACTGATTTAAGATTATGGTGTAGAAATGAAGTTCATATTATATTAAGTAATCTTGTTAATTTACAGAAACATTTTATTTTAATTGCTGAAGCTAATTATAACGTTATCATACCAGGATATACTCACTTACAACGTGCTCAGCCTATTACTTTTTCATATTGGTGCCTAGCCTATGTAGAAATGTTAAGACGAGATGAAAGTCGCTTAAAAGATGTTTTAAAACGATTAAATATTAGTCCTTTAGGTTCTGGCGCTCTTTCTGGAGCCGCATGGAAAATTGATCGTGAAGAATTAGCTGCTTCTATGGGTTTTAACTCAGCAAGTAATAATGCACTAGATAGTGTTTCTGACCGAGATTATGTTATTGAATTATTATCCTGTGCTTCTATTTGTATGATGCATTTATCTCGTTTTTCTGAAGATTTGATTTTTTTTAATTCTGGAGAAGCAAATTTTATTGAATTATCTGATTTAGTTACATCTGGTTCATCATTAATGCCACAGAAAAAAAATCCAGATGCATTAGAGCTTATTAGAGGTAAATGTGGTCGTGTTTATGGTTCTTTGAATTCTATTTTAGTGGTATTGAAAGCTCTTCCTTTATCTTATAATAAAGATATGCAAGAAGATAAAGAAGGTTTATTTAATTCAATAAAAACGTGGAATGATTGTCTTTGTATAGCAGTATTAATTTTGAAAAATATAAAAATCAATACTGAATGTTGTCGACAAGCTGCAGAAGAAAGTTATTCTAACGCAACAGAAATTGCTGATTATTTAGTAAAAAAAGGTTTAACTTTTCGTGAAGCACATAATATATCTGGTCAATTAGTACTTCGAGCAATTAGTGAAAAAAAATCTTTAAATAATTTACAGTTATCTGTATTTAAAATTTATAGTAATCTTATCGAAGATGATATATACAAGAATATTACTTTAGAATCTTGTCTTGAAAAAAGATTATCTAAAGGAGGTGTAGCACCATGTCAAGTACATCAAGAAATTATAGACGCAAAGAAAAGATTAAATATTAATTGAAAAATATTTTATTAAAAAAAGATATAGTTATTAACTAGCATTTAAAATTTTTTAAATGCTCAGTTAATGATTTTATTTTATAATATTTAAAGTATAAGTATATAGGATATATAATTTATGCAGGATATAATGTTTTTTATTAGTGAACATTTCATACTGAGTAGTATATGGTTTGTTTGTCTAATAATTTTAACATTGTTAATGATTAAAAATTTATTTTTACAATGTAAATTTATTAATAATATAGAAGTGATCAAATTAATAAATAAAAACAATGCTATTGTAATTGATACCCGTTCTTTAGAACTTTTTAAAAAAGGTCATATTATTAATTCTATTAATATACCATTAAAAAATTTTTGTTTAAAAAATATTCAAGCAGTAGATACATATAAATCTTCTCCTATTATTCTTATATTAAATGAGACATATCAATATAATAATTGTATCAAAGAATGTATCAAGAATGGTTTTCATCAGATTTATATTTTTAAAAATGGCATATATTATTGGAATTTAGATCATTTGCCACTTGTTGTTAAAGATTGATACTGGTAATAAATATTTTTTGTTTATAAATTATTTTGAATAAAATTTATTATCAGAAATATATTATCTGTATACAAATAACAATATAAATATAATTTTATTTCTTAAATAGATCAATATTTATTAAATTTATGGATATATTATGTCAGAAGAAAAAGTAAAGAAAAAATCCTTTGAAATTCAACGTATTTATATAAAAGATGCTTCTTTTGAAGCACCAAATACACCTAGTGTGTTTCATTTAGACTGGAAACCTATTGTTAAATTTCATTTAAATACTTTTTTTAAAAAAATAGAAAAAAATATTTTTGAAATTGTTTTACAGATAAAAATTATTGTTAAGATTAAAGAAAGTCTAATATTTTTATGTGATGTAGATCAAGCTGGTATTTTTTTTATTGCAGATTTAAACGAAAAAATATTAAATTATTATTTATATTCTTATTGTCCTAATATTTTATTTCCTTATGCCCGTGAATGTATCTCTAGTTTAGTTTCGCATGCTAGTTTTCCACAGATGAATCTTGCTCCTATCAATTTTGATGCTATGTATGATAATCATATGAAATTTAAAAAAAATAGTGAATAAAAATCATCTATTAATTTAATTTTATTACAGATGATATAAATATTTTTTTAATAATAAAACATAATAAATATTGTTTTGGAGAAAATTATGTATTTTTTAGAAAGATCAAAAATATGGAATAAAATAGTCCGTCAAGCTTCTTTTTTATTAAATGAAGAACCAATTTTATCAGATTTTTATACAAATAGTATATTACAACATAATAATTTAATTGATTCTTTGAGTTATATATTAGCAAATAAATTATCTACATCTATGCTTTCTGCAAAAAAAATGCAAAGTATATTTCATGATATATATTCTAATAATTCTTCTATGTCAAATATTGTAGTAAAAGACATAAAAACTATATTAAAAAAAGATCCAGTAGTAAAAGACTATTTAACACCCTTATTATATTTTAAAGGTTTTCATGCGTTAGAAGCTTATAGATTAAGTCACCACCTGTGGAATCTAAAACAAACATCATTCTCTATATATTTACAAAGTAGAGTATCTACTGTTTTTGCAGTTGATATTCATCCAGCTGCTCGTATTGGTTCTGGCGTAATGTTAGATCATGCTACTGGTATTGTGATTGGAGAAGGTGTGATTATAGAAGATGATGTTTCTATTTTTCATTCAGTTACATTAGGTTCAACCGGTAAAAATAATAGTGAAAATAGACATCCTACAATTAGGAAAGGAGTTATTATAGGTGCTGGAGCAAAAATATTAGGAAACATTGAAGTAGGTTCAGGTGCAAAAATAGGTGCTGGTTCTATAGTATTAAAAAACGTTCCTTCATATGTAACAGTCGTTGGAGTACCAGCAAAAATTATCGGTGAATTAGATAGTAAAAAATATTTTTCGATAGAAGAAAAAAGTAATTTATCATGCACAAATAGATTTCAATATGGAGATGGTATTTAATTGATAATTTTTTATAAAATAAAAACTTCTGTTTTTATTTAAAAAATAGTATACAAAATATACCAGCACAGAAGTTTTATTTTATATTGAATAAATTTAATCATCTAAAAAACTACGTAATACTTCAGATCTACTTGGATGACGCAGTTTTCTCAGTGCTTTTGCCTCTATTTGACGTATTCGTTCTCGAGTAACATCAAATTGTTTACCAACTTCTTCTAAAGTATGATCAGTATTCATATCAATTCCAAAACGCATACGAAGTACTTTTGCCTCGCGTGCTGTAAGACCTGATAAAACATCATGTGTTGCTGATCGTAGACTTTCAGATGTAGCTGAATCTAATGGTAGCTCTAAAGTAGTATCTTCTATAAAATCACCTAAATGTGAATCATCATCATCACCAATTGGTGTTTCCATTGATATTGGTTCTTTAGCTATTTTTAATACTTTTCTAATTTTATCTTCAGGAATAAGCATTTTTTCAGATAGTTCTTCTGGAGTAGGTTCGCGACCTATTTCTTGTAACATTTGTCTAGAAATACGATTTAGTTTATTAATTGTTTCAATCATATGAACTGGAATACGAATGGTGCGAGCTTGATCAGCGATAGATCGAGTGATAGCTTGTCGAATCCACCAAGTTGCGTAAGTAGAAAATTTGTAACCACGACGATATTCGAATTTATCAACTGCTTTCATTAGACCAATATTTCCTTCTTGAATTAAATCCAAGAATTGTAATCCTCTATTTGTATATTTTTTTGCAATAGAAATGACTAAGCGCAAATTAGCTTCGACCATTTCTTTTTTTGCACGTCTAGCTTTTGCTTCTCCAATAGACATACGTTTATTGATATCTTTAACTTGTGCAATTGTTAAACCAGTTTCTTCTTCAATTTCAATTAACTTATTCATACTAATAAAGACAGCTTCTTTTACTTTTTTTAAATTTTCAGACCATGGTTTATTGGTATTTTGTTCTTTTATAAACCAGTTGTTATTAATTTTGTTTTCTGAAAAAATTTTAATGAAGTTTTTTTTAGGCATTTTACATTTTTCGACGCATAATTTCATAATAATTCTTTCTTGGACTCGCACTCTTTCCATCATATATCGCATATTATTAACTAAATGATCAAATTGCTTCGGCACTAATCGAAACTGTTTAAAAACTTCTGAAAGATTATAAATTTCTAATAATGCATCTTTATGCGTTCTATTTTTATTTTTTATTGCATTATTTGTATTATTATACTGCATTCGTAATTCAGAAAATTTTTCATTGGCTAATTCTGGATCAATACTATGATCATCTTCATTCTCTTCTTGATGATTTTCTTCATCTTCTTCAGAATTTTGCTCTTCATCTAAAAGTTCAGAGCCTATATGAATAGATGCGCTAGAAAAAACTTCCTCTACGTTTGGATCTACAAAACCAGTTATTATATCCGATAATCGTATTTGTCCAGTTTTAATGCGATCATATTGTTCTAAAAGATAAGTAATTGCTTCTGGATATTCTGAGACTGAACATTGAACTTGATTTATACCTTCTTCAATACGTTTAGCTATATCAATTTCTCCTTCTCGTGTTAATAATTCTACTGTTCCCATTTCTCTCATATACATGCGGACAGGATCAGTAGTTCGTCCTAATTCTGATTCTACGCTAGATAATACTTGTGTTGCTGCTTCGACTGCATCATCATCTGTATCTGTATTTATTTCGTTTAAGATTAGATCATCAGCATCAGGTGCTTCTTCAACGACTGGAATTCCCATATCATTAATCATCTGAATAATATCATCGATTTGTTCAGAATCAATAATCTCTTCTGGTAAATGATCATTAACTTCAGCATATGTTAAATATCCTTGCTCTTTACCATGTGTGACAAGGAGCTTGAGTTGTGATTTTGGGTTGTGATCCATAAGATGGCATCCAAATTCTGTTAATTTTATGAAAATTAATTGACTATATTGTCAATGATGAACAATAATGAAGTTATTTTAAATATATAAAAAAATATTTTTTATTTCAATTGGTAATAAGATGAATGGCTATTTATTTTTTTGAAAGTGTTGTATATTATTTTTTTGATAATGCTTTATTAATAGACCAAATCTCTTTTTTTTCAATTATAGTTAATCCTCTTATTCTTTCTTGAGCAATGAGATATTCTTGTCTTTCTTCAAGAATTTTATCATATATATTCATTAATAAATCTAAAAACATATTTTGAATTTCTTCTTGAATAATCATATGATCCCATCTAGCTAAAGTTTTTAAAATATTAATTATTTTAGTATCTCTATAAAATTCTAATAATTGACCTGTATTAATATGAGGATTAGAAAGACATGTTTTTAATATTTCTAAAAAAATTGGTAATCCCTTTACTTTTAAATTTTTAAATTTTATTATTGAAGGTGCTACTGTCGATAAAGCAGGATTTTGTATCAGTAATGCTATAAGAACTCTCATAGGAGTTCTTTTAATTTGAAATTGTGATCTATATGTTTTTTTAATTTCATATTCATAGAGAAATTTTTCAAATTGATGATCATCTAAAATTCCTATTAGTCTACCTAATATTTGACGTAAATAAATACGTATTGTATCACTAGAAATACTATTGATTAATGGTAATGCACGTACACTCAAACTGAACTTATCTTCAGATGAAGATAAATTGAAATTACGTAATAGACATTTAAAAAAAAATTTTGGCATAGTAATTGCGTTATTAATACGTTTCTGAAAAGCATCTCTGCCTTCTTTTCTTATAATTGAATCAGGATCTTCATTTCTCGGTAATAATATAAATTTTAATGTTTTTTGATCTGATATATATGGTAAAGCTTTTTTTAAAGTCCGCCAAGCTGCATTTTTACCTGCATCATCACCGTCATAGCAATACACGACGATATCAGTATTCTGAAAAAGAAGTTGAATGTGTTCACTAGTTGTTGAGGTGCCTAATGGAGAAACTACATAATTAATATTATATTGTGTTAATGTTATAACATCAATATAACCTTCGACTACTAATAAATATTTTGGTTGTTTGCATTTTTTTTTAACTTGATATAGTCCATAAATATATTTTCCTTTATGAAAGATATCTGTTTCAGGTGAATTAAGATATTTTGGTAAACTATTATTTAGTGAACGACCACCAAAACCTATAATTCTTCCATGAAGATCTTGTATAGGAAATATTATACGTCCTTGAAATTGATCATATTTATATCCTTTTTTGTTAATATGAATTATATTATAATGAATAAATTTTTCTTCTAATTCTTTACTAATATGAAGATTTGTAGAAAAATTTTTCCAATTAAAACTAGAAAATCCAAGTAAAAAAAAATCAATCATTCTTTGATTAATACCTCTTTCAGCTAAATAATGGTAAGCTGAATCAGTAATATTTATATTTTTCTGATATAATTTACATAGTTTTTCCATAAATAAATATAAATTTTGTTTTTTAATATAAAAATTATTATTTATTTTATTTTCAAATGGTATTTTTACACCATGCATTATTGAAAGTTCTTCAATACTTTCAATAAAACTTAAATTTTCATATTTTATTAAAAAATCAATAGCATTTCCATGTGCATTACATCCAAAACAATAGTAAAATTGTTTTTCATAACTTACAGTAAAAGATGGAGTTTTATCATGATGAAAAGGACAGTTGGTTTGATAATTTTTACCATATTTTTTTAATGTTATGCGTGTATTAATTAGTTCTACAATATTGGTACGAGATAGTAGTTCAGTAATAAAATATTTAGGTATTTTTCCAGACATATACTTTGATATTATAGAATTTATGTCCGTTCTTAAAGAAGAACGGTTTTTTAATAGTTTTTTAAAAATACATTTAATACATACGAATACGTCTTGCATTTTCTCGTGTAAGTTTTTTTGCAAGACGTTTTACTGCAGAAGCTTTAGCTCTTTTACGTTCTGTAGTTGGTTTTTCATAAAATTCTCTTCGACGAATTTCTGCTAGAATTCCAGCTTTTTCACAAGAACGTTTAAACCGACGAAGTGCTACATCAAATGGTTCATTTTCGCGAACTTTTATGATAGGCATATAAACATTTACCTCAAAAATTTGTTTTACTAAATTAAATGCATATTACAATATCTGCTTAAGAAAGTAGATTAATAGATCCTATATCAATCTGTATGATATTGTAAAGTAGCATTTTGTATCTTTAATATAGTTTTTAATAAATTATTTGTTAATTATTAAAAAATAAGCTTATAAGGTTGTAAATAATTATGAAAGTATTAGGCATTGAAACTTCCTGTGATGATACAGGAATTGCTGTATATGATAGTGAAAAAGGTTTATTGATTAATAAAATCTATCATCAAAAAAAATTATATAATATGTATGGAGGCGTAATTCCTGAGTTATGTTCTCGTGAACATATACGGTCAATAACTATTTTATTAAAAAAAATATTTCAAAGTGATAGTATTATTCAGGATATTGATATTATTGCATATACTGCTGGACCTGGTTTAGTCGGATCTTTATTAGTTGGTGCTACATTTGCATGTTCTTTAGGATTTTCTTTAGACATTCCAGTTCTTCCTATTAATCATATGGAAGCTCATTTATTATCACCTATGTTAGAATGTAAATCAATTGAATTTCCATTTATTGGATTATTAGTATCAGGAAAACATACTGAAATTATTGCTGTTCATGCATTAGGTAAATATGAAATACTCGGAAATTGTTTAGATGACGCAGCAGGAGAAGCATTCGATAAGATTGCAAAATTATTAGAATTGCCATATCCAGGTGGATCTGAACTATCTAAATTAGCATGTCAAGGAATTAAAAACCATTTTTATTTTCCTCGTCCTATGATAAAGCATCCAGGATTAAATTTTAGTTTTTCAGGATTAAAAACTTTTACTACTCAAGTTATCCATGAATCTGGTAAAAATATGCAAGAAAAAGCTAATATTGCAAGAGCTTTTGAAGATGCAGTAATTGATATATTGTTAATTAAAACTAAAAAAGCATTAAAACAGAAAAGATGGAAAAATTTAGTTATAGCTGGTGGTGTAAGTGCAAATCATCTTTTACGCAAAGAAGCAGAAAAAATGATGGAAAAATATTTTAATGGCCAAGTATTTTATAATAGTTTAGAATTTTGTACAGATAATGGTGCAATGATTGCATATGTTGGATTTTTACGCCATCTAGAAGCAAAAAATCCTCAATTAGATATTTTAGTTAATCCAAAATGGTCTATTAGTGACTTATAACCTTTATTTTATTCTATAGAATAGTTGCTATCAATATAATTATATATTTTTAATGTATAAGATTAAATCTTGAATAGTTAATATTGGCATTTTATTTTTTTTAGAAAATATAATTACTTCAGGTGTACGAGCCATAGTTCCATCTTTATTGGTTAATTCACATATTACTCCAGCTGGTTTAAAACCTGCTAATGAAACAATTTCAATAGCAGCTTCTGTATGTCCTGCTCTTGCTAAAATTCCACCGCTATTGGCTCTTAATGGAAAGACATGTCCTGGTCTATTTAAATCACTAGGTTTAGCGTGATCTGCGACTGCAGTTTTTATAGTAGTAAGTCTATCTTGAGCTGATACACCAGTAGAAACACCTTTAGCAGCTTCTATTGTCACTGTAAATCCTGTACGATATTTACTAGTATTTTTTTTAACCATCATAGGTAAATCAAGTTTTTTTCTTCTAGATTCTGTAATACAGAGACATACGATACCGCTACCATATCGAATGCTTAAAGCCATTTGTTCTACTGTCATATTTTCACATGCAAAAACAAGATCTCCTTCATTTTCACGTGTTTCATTATCTAATATAATAATACCTTGACCAGATTGTAGAGCAAATATTGCTTTTTTAATTCTCTCTATAGGTGTTCCAAATTGATATAAGAGCGCTTGGTTCATTTTAAAAAACCTTTTTTATGTATTAATACTCATTATTTAAAAAATAACATTTGTAAAATAAATGGCTTATATAATTAATATCTTATAATTGAAATATTTTTTTATAAATAATAGTTATTATATATTGAAATAAATGTGAGATCAATGTAGAAAATTATAGCTCTGATTTAGAGATAATATTTTTTGAATAAATATAAACATATTTTTTTATTGAAAATTTAATGCAGAATTTAATTCATTAATTGTTATAGTTTCAGTGCCAACTTTTTTAATAACTATACTAGCTCCAACATTAGCATAAAAACATGCTTCTTCTAAAGAATATCCTATAGATAAAGAAGCAGCAATTATAGAAATTACAGTATCTCCGGCTCCAGTAACATCTCTTGTTATTTTTGATATAGCAGGAAAATGAATTGGTTTTTTTTCCGATTGAAATAAAGTCATGCCATTTTTAGAACGAGTGACTAATAATGCTGATAAATTTAATTTAGATAATAATTTTATCCCTTTTTGTAAAATTTCTGTTTCTTTATAACATTTTCCAACTATTTTTTCAAACTCAGAAAGATTAGGTGTTAATAAGCTCGCTCCAGAATATTTTTTAAAATCCATTCCTTTAGGATCAATAAGTATAGGAATAGACATTTTTTTTGCTAAATGAATTATTCTGCTAATATGAACTAAAGTACCTTTTGCATAATCTGATAATATTAAAACTTTACAATATGGCAATGAATGAATAATTTTTTCATATAAAAAATCAATTTTTTCAGTAATATATTTTTCTTGAAAATCCACTCGAATTAATTGTTTATTTTCTGAAAAAATACGAATTTTAGTAATTGTTTTATTTTTTTTTATGGAAATAAGATCGCAATAAATTCTAATATGATTTAAAAGTTTTTTTAATATGATACCTTCATTATCTATTCCAATAAAACCAATTATTTTAGAATTACCACCAATTTCTGCAATGTTTTTTGCTACATTTGCAGCACCTCCAGGTTGTTTATTTATGCTATGAATTTTAATGATGGGAGCTGATTTTTCAGAAAGCATAGAATTATTTTTACTATACCAATAGCAATCTAATATTAGATCTCCCACGACAAGAACAAATGAATTTGTAAAATCAATATTTTTTTTTTTCATGATTTTATCTCTCAGATTAAAAGTATTTTAATAATTTATTTATTTTATAAATAAAAAATAATTATATTTTATATATCTTATCTATAAGATAATTACAAGATTTAATTACTGAAATCAATATTTTTTTAAAAAAAGTTTTATTTTTTTTATATTCTAGAATAGAATTTTATTCTTTATTACGAGAAAAAAATTATGAAAATATATTTAGTAGGAGGAGCAGTTCGTGATGCTTTACTAAACTTACCTATTAAAGACAAGGATTGGGTCGTAGTCGGTGGAACAAAAGAAATACTATTAAAAAAAAATTTTCAACAAGTTGGAAAAGATTTTCCAGTATTTTTACATCCAGAAACACATGAAGAATATGCTCTAGCAAGAAAAGAAAGAAAATCTGGAAGAGGCTATACTGGATTTGATACTGATAGTAACACTAATGTAACTTTAGAAGATGATTTAATAAGACGAGATTTAACAATTAATGCTATTGCTCAAGATGAATATGGTAATTATATTGATCCTTTTGAAGGAAAAAAAGATATTGAATGTCGTTTAATACGTCATATTTCTGAATCTTTTATAGAAGATCCATTACGTGTTTTACGTACAGCAAGATTTGCTGCTGCTTTAGTACATTTAGGATTCACAATTGCAAAAGAAACGATTGATTTAATGTCTATTATAGTGAAAAAAAAAGAGTTATTGTATTTAACTGCGAATAGAATATGGAATGAAACGGAAAAAGCTTTTCAAACTTCTAATCCTCATGTATATTTTCAGATACTACATACTTGTAAAGCACTTCAATTTTTTTTTCCAGATATGTATTTTTTATATGAAAACAATTTTTTTTTAAAATATAATACGTTCAATAAACATATTATATTGATGGGATTAGCAAAAATATCAACATTTGAAAAAAAAATTGATATACGTTTTTCTTATTTATGCCAGTTTTTATCTATTAATCAAATGTTTTTAAAGACTTCAAAAATTTTTTATGATACTCATTCTGCTTCTATGATTAAAAATTTATGTAAGCGTTTTAATATTCCATCTTATATTCGAGATATAGCTGTTTTAAATACTGGTTTTTGTATTTTTTTAAAGACTATTAATTATCAATCATCTAAAAATATTGTCAGAATGTTTTATAAAATTGATGCGTGGAGAAAGCCAAATCGTATAAAAAAATTATCATTTTTAATTAATTTTAATTCTTTCAATATTTTTAAATCTAATTTTTTCCCTTCTCAATCAAGTTATTTTTTAAAAAAATATTTTTCTGTTGTACAAAATGTTTCTATTCAACTAATTCTAAATCAAGGATTTACAGGATCTGCAATTAAACATGAATTAATACGTTTAAGAATTAATAAGCTTGAATCGTGGCGTTTTAAAAATATGAAATATTATAATTAGGTATATAGGTATCAAAATTAAAAGTATAACTATATTTTTTTTATTTTTTTTAAAATATATTATGAATCTAATTTATTAAATAAATTAATCCAACTATTATAAATCGATATATTGCAAAAAATATTAGTGACTTTTTATTAATTATTTTTAATAATTTTTCTATACATAATATAGAAACTATAAAAGAAATAATAAATCCAATAAAAAATATTGGATATTCTGATATGTTAACGTTTTTAAAATTGTTTATTAATTCGAAAAAAGATGATCCCATTAGTAATGGAATAGAGATAATAAAAGAAAAATCTATTGCCACTGAACGTTTAATCCCCAATAGTACTCCTGCTCCTATAGTTGCGCCAGATCTTGAAAAACCCGGACATAAACAAAAAATTTGGAACAAACCTATGATAATAGCTTCATAGAAATTGATTTGATAAAGATTTAATGTTCGATATTGTTTAGGTTTAAATATTTCGGAAATAATAAGAAACAAACCACCAAATATTAATGAATACATAACATTATTAGTATTAAAAAGTAGTTTAATCTGTTTATAAAATATCAATCCTAAAAATATTGTAGGCACAATCGAAATAAAAATATGTAAAAAATTAGTTTTTTTATTTTTAATATTGATTTTAACCTTTAATATTTTAATGATTTTTTCACGAAAAAAATATAACATTGCTAATGAAGAACCAAATTGAATAAACATTTCTAATATGTTCGTATTATTATTTTCTATTCCTAACCAATGAGAAGCAATAATCATATGTCCTGTAGAAGAAACTGGAAGAAATTCTGTTATACCTTCAATTATTCCAATAATAATAGAAGTAACAATTTTATATACATCAATCATATTTTTCCTACTATTTTTTTAAATTTAATGTTAAATAGATTAAAACGGTACTAAAGAATAGCACCGTTTTTCTATTGAAAAATTAATTATATAAGGTAATAATAATTGATTTTCCAGCAATAATAGTACCTGATGATTTTTCTATTTTTTTAAAATTTTCCATATTTGAAATTACAACAGGAGTTAATACAGAAAAAGATTTTTTTGTTAAAAAATCTAAATCGAATGAAATAATTTCATCTCCTATTTTTACTTTTTCATTGTCTGTTGCTATTTTTGTAAAACCTGACCCTTTTAATTTCACAGTGTCAATGCCAAAGTGAACAAATAATTCAACGTTGTCTTCTGAAATAATTGAAAAAGCGTGTAGACTTTCAAATATTTTTCCAATAGTTCCATTAACTGGTGCAACTATTTTATTTCCTGATGGTTTAATTGCTATTCCATCACCTACTATTTTCTTAGAAAAAACAAGGTCTGGTACATCTTCGATATTGACTATATCACCTGATAAAGGTGCGATAATGTCTATTTTTTTAGAAAAAATGGGATTTTTACTTTTAAACAAATCAGAAAAGAAATTCATTTTTGTCTCCTAAGTACTTTTTGATTATGTTTTAGTGTATTATCACCTCTTAATAATTCATAAAATTTTTTACTAAATTAAGTATTTCTTTAGTAGTTGGCAACGTTAGTGCTTTTTGTGCTAATTTTTTAGCATCAGAAAAAGATGTTTTACGAATAATTTCTTTTATTTTTGGAATACTTATTGAACTCATACTAAATTCATCTAGTCCCATACCTAATAATAGAACAGTAGCACGTTCATCTCCTGCAAATTCTCCGCACATACCTGTCCATTTTCCATTCTTATGTGAAACATCAATGACTTTTTTGATTAATTTTAAAATAGATGGATTCATAGGATTATAGAGATGTGAAATTAAATCATTTCCTCTATCAACAGCTAAAGTATATTGTGTTAAATCATTAGTCCCAATACTAAAAAAATCCACTTCTTTTATTAAATAATCAGAGATTATAGCTGATGCTGGTGTTTCTATCATAATGCCAATTTTGATATTTTTATCAAATAAAATGTTGTTATTATGTAGTTGATTTTGAATGTTTTTAATCTCTAATTTTAATATTCTAATTTCTTCTACAGAAATTATCATAGGAAAAAGAATATGTATTTTACCAAACGCAGAAGCTCTAAGAATAGCTTTTAATTGTGCTTGTAAAATCTCTTTTCTATCCATTGATATTCGTATTGCGCGCCAGCCAAGAAAAGGATTATCTTCTTTTGGTAGGTTCATATAAGGAAGATCTTTGTCGCCACCAATATCCATTGTTCGTATAATGACAGGTTTATTTTTCATTAATTCTGCTATTTTTTTATACGACTGAAATTGTTCATTTTCAGTTGGTAAAGAGGTTCTTCCCATAAATAAAAATTCTGTACGATAGAGACCAATACATTCTGCACCATTATTCTGTGCAGAATTAATTTCCTGTATATTACCAATATTAGAACCAATTTTAATATTATGTCCGTCAAGAGTAGTAGCAGGTAAATTTTTTAAATTTATCAATTTATTTTTTTTATAAAAATAAATATTTTTTACTTCTGTTTTTTGGTTTATTAATTCATTAGAAGGATTTATGAAAATTTCGTTTTGAATACAATCTAAAATAATATAATCATTATTTTTTACTATATTGGTTACGTTACCAGTACCCACAATAGCAGGAATTTCTAGTGATCTTGCCATAATTGAAGTATGTGATGTTCGACCACCTAAATCAGTAATAAATCCTAAAACATAGTTTAAATTTATTTGTGCTGTTTCTGAAGGAGTTAAATCTTTTGCAATTAAAATAACTTCACGTGTGATATGATTTAAATCAATAATATTTAGATGGAGTATGTTTTTTAACAAACGTTTTCCAATATCTCTTACGTCAATTGCTCTATTTTTTAAATATTCATCTTTAAGTTTTTCTAAAGCTTTTGCTTGTCCTTCAATAATAAATTCAGTAGCTGCTGCAGCACATATTTTTTTTTCTTTAATTAAAGAGATTATTTCTTGTTCTAATTCTTCATCTTCGAGAAGCATAATATGACCTTCAAAGATACTTTCCTTTTTTTCTCCAAATTTTTCTCTAGCTGTAATTTTAATTTGTGTTAGTTGTTCGATTGATTTTTTTCTACCTTTAAAAAAATTTTCTATTTCTTGTTTAATATTTTTAATATCAATTGTTTTCCGGTTAATAACAATTTCTTCTTCTTTTAATAAAAGAGCATGTCCAAAAGCTATACCCGGTGATGCTAAAATGCCTGAAATCATAACATTACCTTTAATAAAGTTTATCCATTCAGAGAGGAAAAATATGGCAGGTCAGGCGAATATATTTTTTCATAAAATAATCCGGAAGTTATTTTTTATATAACCTCCGAGATCCGCGTAAAAATTTATAAATTATCTCTGTATGATAATTTATTCTAATTCTGTCATTATTTTAGATAAATGTTCAATTGATTGTTTTTCATCTTCTCCTTCAGCAGATAATGTAATAATACTACCTTGAACTAATCCTAGTGTTTGAATTTTAAATAAACTTTTTGCATTAACTGTTTTGCCATTAAATATAATAGAAATATCAGAAATAAATTTTTTTGCTTCTTTTACAAATTGAGCTGCAGGACGGGTATGTAATCCATGTGGAGCAGTTATTGTGATTTGGTTTTGAAACATTTTTTTCCCTTAAATAGTTTTAGTAAAATAGTGTTCAGGTTTATATTTTTTCAAATAATGAAAATACAACTTCTGCAATAAAAAATACTAGATAATCAAGTTTTTTATTACAGAAGTTGTATTTTTTAAAAATATTTTTTACATTCAAACAATGTAGAAAATAATTCTGTACTTAAATAACGCTCTCCTGAAGACGGTAATATAACAACTATTTTTTTGTTTAAAAATTTTTTTTGTTTTTGAAGTTTAAAGGCAGCAAATAAAGCTGCACCTGAAGAAATACCTGCTAATATTCCTTCTGTTTTCATTAATTGTTGAGCGGTCAGTATTGATTCTTCACTTGAAACAGTAACGACTTCATCAATTAATGTTAAGTCTAAATTTTTAGGGATAAATCCAGGTCCGATACCTTGAATTTTGTGTGGTCCAGGTTTTATTTTTTTTCCAGATAAAAATTGTGTAATTACAGGTGATTCAGAAGGTTCAACTGCAATACTGATAAAATTTTTATTTTCCTTGTTTTGTTTTATATATCTCGAGATACCTGTAATAGTGCCTCCTGTTCCTACAGCAGAAATCAAAACATCTACATCACCATTAGTATCATTCCATATTTCAGGACCAGTGGTTTTTTGATGAATTTCAGGGTTTGCTGGATTTTCAAATTGTTTTAACAAAAGATATTTTTTAGTATCATATGATACAATTTCATCTGCCTTAGATATTGCTCCTTGCATTCCGAATTTTCCATTTGTTAATACTAAGTTGGCACCTAAAGATTTGAGTAGTTTTTTTCTTTCCATAGACATGGTATCTGGCATGGTAAGAGTTAAGCGATAGTTTCGAGCTGCAGCAACATAAGCTAATGCTATTCCAGTATTTCCACTAGTCGCTTCTATTAATTCTATATTTTTAGTCAGTGTTCCATTTTTTTCTGCATTCCATATCATATTAGCACCAATTCTGCATTTCACACTAAAACTAGGATTTCTAGATTCTATTTTGACAAAAATGTTTCTATTTCCTATATTTTTTAAGCGAACTAAAGGTGTGTTTCCAATAGTTAAAGAATTATCTTCATATATTTTACTCATCTTTTTCTCTTAATTTTTTTAAAGCTATTTTAATAAAAAGTTTTTAGTATGTAATAAGAATCTTATTTTTTTATAAAATTTTTTTTATTATACTGCTTTTTGTCTATTTTAAAAAAACCTATCTTTTATATTTTAAAAATAAATATTTTTTTATTATAAGTAAAAATTATATAATAAAAAATATTTTGAAATACAAATATTATTAATTTATAACATTTGAGATAATTTAAAGTTCATCTTTTTAAGCATATAATAAATTTATGACATCTATTAAAAATAAAATCGATCAATTACGAAAAAATATTTTGAAATATGAATATTTTTATCATAAATTAGATCAACCAATTGTTTCTGATGCAGAATATGATTATTTACTTCACAAATTGTATAATCTAGAATTAAAGAATAAACAATTTATTACTGCTGATTCACCTACTCAAAAGATAGGATCTAACTTATCAAATAAATTTCAAAAAATAACACATTTTTCTCCTATGTTATCTTTAGATAATACATTTAATGTACAAGGATATTTAGATTTTGAAACAAGAATTAAGAAATTTCTAAATGTTAATCTTGAAATTTCTCTATGTTGTGAATTAAAAATAGATGGTATAGCTATTAGTATTATCTATGAAGAAGGTATATTTATACGAGCAGCAACTCGAGGTGATGGCTATAAAGGAGAAAATATTACTGTAAATGCAAAAATGATTAAATCTATTCCATTAAAATTAACAGGATGTGATATACCTAAAAGATTAGAAATTCGAGGGGAAGTATTTATGTTAAAATCTGATTTTTTAGAATTAAATGAGATATCTCAAATTGAAAAAAATAAATCTTTTTCTAACCCTCGAAATGCAGCTGCAGGTTCATTACGTCATATCGATCCAAAAATCACAGCTGAAAGAAAATTAATGTTTTTTTGTCATGGTTGTGATTTTTTCTCAGAAATAGAAAAATTTACTACTCATTATGAACGATTGATGCAGTGTTCAGTATGGGGATTACCAGTTAATAAAGAAATGAAAAATTGTTCTAATTATACAGAAGTATTTGATTTTTATAAAAAAATTGAAAAAAAAAGACATGTTTTTAATTTTGATATAGATGGTATTGTTGTCAAAGTTAATTCATTAGAATTACAAAATAAATTAGGTTTTAATAGCAAATCACCAAGATGGGCTATAGCTTTGAAGTTTTCTTCTTTAGAAAGAATAACGCGATTGAATAGTGTAAAATTTCAGGTTGGTAGAACAGGTGCAATTACTCCCGTTGCGTGTTTTGAACCAGTTTATATATCTGGTGTTACAATTCGAAAGGCTTCATTGCATAATAAAAATGAAATAGAGCGATTAAATTTACATGTTAATGATTTTATTGTGATATGTCGATCTGGGGATGTTATACCAAAATTGTTAAGTGTTGTTACAGCTACACGTTCTAGTTATTCAAAGAAAATTATTTTTCCTGTATTTTGTCCAATTTGTAATACAAAACTTCTAGAAAGTAAAGAAGACAAAGTAATTCGTTGTCATGCTGGATTAATATGCGATGCTCAGAAAAAAAAATCATTACAACATTTTTTTTCAAAAAAATCTTTAAATGTAAGAGGTTTAGGTCCTAAAATTATTAATGAATTAGTTGACAAAAAATATGTTAATAACCCAATAGATTTTTTTTATCTTAGAGAGATTGATTTAATTAAATTAAAAAAAATAGGATCTAAAAAAAGTCTAGAAATTATTAGTGCTATTAATCAATGTAAAAAAACTACTTTTAAACGTTTTATTTATGCTTTAGGAATATTAAATGTAGGTGAGATTGCTGCAGAAAAAATTGCAAACTATTTTTTAACGTTAGATAAGTTAATTAATACTAGTATTCTAGATCTAAATAATATAGATGGAATCGGAAAAGTTATTGCATATAATATATGGAACTATTTTTCTATTGATTCAAATCGCGATATGATTTTTAATTTAGTAAAAAAAGTAGGAATTTCTTGGGATGATCGAGAAATTTTCATGAAAAAAAAGAAAAATACATATTTTTCTGGTAAAAAAGTGGTTTTAACAGGTATTTTTGATAATTTTCAACGAATAGAATTAAAAAATATTTTAATTAATTTAGACGCTATTGTTTTAAACCATATTTCTAAAAATACAGATTTATTGATTGTTGGAAAAAAATTTGGTTCTAAATTTTTTCAAGCTAAATTATTAAAAATAAAAACTATTAATGAAGACGAGTTTCAATATTTAATATCATTAAAATAATATTTTGGGTCGTGCAGGATTTGAACCTGCGACCAATTGATTAAAAGTCAACTGCTCTACCAACTGAGCTAACGACCCTATTTTGTTATTTTTATTTTGGTGGGTGATGACGGACTTGAACCGCCGACTTCCTCCGTGTAAAGGAGGAGCTCTACCAACTGAGCTAATCACCCTAAAACTGAATTTATAGCTTTATTGTAAAGCTAGAAGAAATAGAGTCAACCTTTTTTTAAAAAATAATATTTGTTTGTTGTAAATTTAATCATTATGATTAAATTATAGTCTATATTTTTTATTGAAAATTAATAATAAATATTATGAAAAGATTTATTATTTTTTATAATATCAAATATTTTTAAGGTATACATGAAAATAAAAACGCGTTTTGCTCCTAGTCCTACTGGAAATTTACATATTGGAAGTATTCGTACTGCGTTATATTCTTGGTTATTCGCAAGGCATAATAATGGAAAATTTATACTTCGCATAGAGGATACAGATCTTGAACGTTCTCAACAAGTCTCTGTTGATTCTATTTTTAATGGATTAAAATGGTTAGGATTAAATTGGGATGAAGGACCTTATTTTCAAAGTCAAAGATTAGATCGATATAAAAAAGTTATTAATAATATGATAGATAAAGGTGATGCATATAAATGTTTTTGCTCATCTGAAAAATTAGAAGAAATACGAAAAAACCAAATTCAAAAGGGTTTTAAACCACGCTATCCTGGAATTTGTAGGAATTTAAAATATAAAAATATATTTAATCAAGATTATGTCATAAGATTTAAAAATCCTAGTACTGGAAAAGTAGTTTTTAATGATAAAATTAGAGGTAATATTGTTTTTGACAATAAAGAATTAGATGACCTTATAATTCAACGTTCTAATGGCATGCCTACTTATAATTTTTGTGCGGTAATAGATGATTTAGACATGCAGATTACTCATGTGATTCGTGGAGAGGATCACATTAATAATACACCTCGTCAAATTAATATCATGAAGTCTTTAGGCGCCGAAATACCAATTTATGCGCATTTATCAATGATTTTAGATGAAGATAAACATAAAATTTCTAAAAGAAAAAATGCTTTAAGTATAACTGAGTACTATAAAAAAGGATTTTTACCAGAGGCGTTATTAAACTATATAGTTCGATTAGGCTGGTCTTATGGTGACAAAGAAATTTTTAGTGTATTAGAAATGCAAGAATTATTTAGTTTAAAGTCTATAAGTAAATCTTCTAGTATTATTAGTACAAAAAAACTGTTATGGCTAAATAAATATTATATTAACAACCTATCAGTAAGTTATATCTGCAATCTTCTTAAAATTTATATGATAGAAGAAAATATTATTATAAGTAATGGTCCTAATTTAGAACTACTATTTAAACTGTTAAGAAATCGTTATCATACATTGAAAGAAATAGCTAAATCTTGTCGGTATTTTTATGAAGAATTTAATGATTTTAACAAACAAGCAGCAGAGAGATATTTGCTAATAAATAATTTTTCTATTTTAGATAAATTATATAAAAAAATAAAAAATTTAATTGTTTGGAATCATTATGCAATCTCTGAAGTTATTAATAATTTATCTGAAGATACCTTAGTAAATATAAAAGAAATTAATATGATTTTAAGAGTAGCGATAACAGGTAATGTGTGTTCACCTAGTATAAGTTCTGTTATTGATTTAGTTGGTCGAAAAAAAACTTTATTAAGAATAAAAAAAGCAATGGACTATATTAATCATTTATCTATTAATAAAAAAATAGATAATTAAGTATCCTTTAAAAAAATAAACTTTAAATTATTTATAAAAAATTTGACACATATAATTTTTAGTAAGATTATAATGAAGTTTTTACTAATAAAAATATATCCTTAAATAATTTACATAAATTTTTAAAGCTTTGTTATATATAAATTATTTTATGAAGAAATAAATTGACAGAATTCACCTGTTTTTATATTGTAATATTTTTGGGGTTATAGCTCAGTCGGTAGAGCACTTGCATGGCATGCAAGATGTCAGCGGTTCGATTCCGCTTAGCTCCATAAAATTTGTTTTTATATTAAATATTATTAAATATTTAACTAAAAAATTAAAATAAAATAGAATATTAGTCTTAATAAATTTTTAATCTAAAAAAATATTTGTCATATTATAATGTGCTGAATAAGATTCAGCACATTATTAAAAATCAAATTTGTTGGCTCATTATTTCTTGATATGCTGATACAATTTTATTTCTTACTTGAATTGCCATTTGCATAGAAAGAGAAGATTTTTGTAAGTTTATCATGACATCATTTAAAGATATTCCTGATTGATTTAATACAAATTTTTCAGCATCTTTTGTTGCGTGTTTTTGAATTTTGCTTATTTCTCCCAATGCTGTTTTTATACAGTCAATGAAATTATTAGATTCTACATTATTTTGTGAGATATTTTTATATTTGTCTAAAAAATTGACTTTTGTATGCAAATTTTGATAATCAATATTATTAATTAACATAATCTTCCTCTATAAATGATATTTATTTAAATGATACTTATTTTTTTAAGATTTACAAAGATTATTATATCTTAATATAAAATAAATGAAGAAAAAGTTTTTTTTATACTAAAATAATAGTTTTTTATATATTATTAATAATAATTTACTTGAAAACAATTGAACAAGAAATTTTTTTATTTCATACTATTAGTACAATTATTTCATTGTTACTAAATTGTAGTTAGAACTAACTATCAGATAGGAAGATTTCATGAATTTTAGTGCTATAGAAGATTCAGTGTTAGAAGAGAAAAAAAAATTTAATAATTTTTTATCTCGTTTTTTGAAAAATTCTCGTGTTTTAATCATTTTATTAACAGCTACAGTGATTACTGCTGTTTCTGTTTCAATATGGATAAAATCTCCTGAATATCAAATTTTATATAATCATTTATCTGATGAAGATAGTGGAGCTATTGTAAATCATTTAAATCAAATGAAAATTCCTTATCAATTTACTGATGCTTCAGGTGCAATATCTGTTCCAAAAAACAAAGTTTATGATATTCGTTTGCGTTTAGCAGAAAAAAATCTTCCACGAGGTAGAGAAATTGGTTTTGAATTATTAGATAAAGAAAAATTTGGCATAAGTCAATTTAATGAACAAATCAATTATCAGCGTGCTTTAGAAGGAGAACTAGCTCGTACTATACAACGAATTAATATTGTAAAAAGTGCTAGAATACATTTAGCATTCTCTAAACCATCATTATTTTTACAAGAAAATAAAAAACCATCAGCTTCTGTGATTTTAGAACTGCAAAATGGAAGAGCATTAAATATAGAACAAATTAATGCAATATTACATTTAATTTCAAGTAGTGTTTCTGATCTTTCTATTGAAAATATCACTATTGTTGATCAATCAGGACAATTGTTAAATCAGCCTTTTTCAAGTCATCAACAAATTAATAATTTACAGTTTAAATATTCTGAAGATATTGAATCGCGTTATCGAAATAGAATAAAAAATATTTTAGAGCCATTAGTCGGTATTGGTAATGTTTATGCACAAGTCACTGCTCAGATAGATTTTAATGATCAAGAAGAAACACAAGAAAAATATTTACCAAATACTAATCATAAAAATCAAGCAATACGATCTTATCAAAATAGCATTCACGATGAAATAAATCATAAGAATATACCAACAGCGTTATCTAATAATATTACATTTGATAAAAATATTAGAAATATGAAAAATGATAATCTCATTAGAAAAAGAAATTTTTTAAAGAATACTAAAAAATTAGATAATACTTATGATCCTTTAAATTCTAATATTAATCGTGATAATACAGTTAATTATGAGTTAAATCATAGCGTATCACATATTAAAATGAATATAGGAGAAATTAAAAGATTATCAGCTGCAGTTTTACTTAATTTTGTTAAAGATAAAAACGGAAAAGAAATTCCTTTTACTGCAGAAAAAATAAAAAATATTGAATATTTAATACGTGAAACAATAGGGTATTCTAAAGTACGAGGTGATAGTATTCACGTTGTTAATGCATCTTTTACTAATAATAAATATCATAAAAAAATTCCTGTTCCATTAAAGAATTTAGATTCATTTGAATCTTCAAATTTTCTATTTAATTCTGCACCATGGTGTGTTGCTATTATCTTTCTCTTTTTCTTATTAAAAAGATATATTTGTCCTTTTTCAAGAAATGATTCTACTAAAAATAGTATAAAAAACGAAAAAAAACATATAGAAAATTATGAGAATATAGAAAAAAATATTGCTGAACAAGAAGATATGAAGAATAATTTTCATACAGATAAAATAATTCATCAAATTTGTAATATATCTAATCAGAATCCACGTACTATAGCGTTGATTATTCGTGAATGGATGAGTGATAAAATATGATTTTAAATGGTACTGAAAAAAGTGCATTATTATTAATGTCCATAGGAGCTGAACAAGCAGGGAAAATATTAAAACATTTAACTCCTTTTGAAGTACAAGAACTTCTCACTTCTATGGTAAACATAAAAAGAGTTTCAACAAAACAATTAAATGAAACATTGCATGAATGTTATAATCTTGCAATAAAAAATAATGCTTTTAATTTTAATAATAGCGATAATTATCTTGTAGATATGTTAGAAAAAGCATTAGGAGAAAAGAAAGGAAATTCTTTATTACAAGAAGCACTAGATATTCGCAATGCTAAAATATGTATTAAAGCGCTTAATTGTATGGATCCTGAAAAACTTGCTTTTTTATTAAATCAAGAACATCCTCAAATTATTACAACAATACTTATATATCTAGATAGAAAACATTCTGCTAAAGTGCTTTCTTTTCTTAGTAATACAAAACGTGCTGAAATTATATTGAAGATTACAGAATTTCATGGAATTGAAGAATCTAGTTTAGTTGAATTAAATAAAGTGATTGAAAATTTAATGCAGAATAAGAAATTAATTTTATCAGAAAAAGGAGGTATAAAAACTGCTGCTAAAATTTTAAATTCTATGACCATTAAAGATGAAAAAGAAACAATAAAAAAAATTAGCGCATTTAATAAAAAATTATCAAATGACATTATTAATGAAATGTTTTCATTTGAAAATGTAGTGGATTTAGATGATAATTATATTAAAATTCTTATTGAAAATATTGAAAAAGAAAAATTATATATTGCACTTCAAAACACAAGCTCTATTATTAGAGAAAAGTTTTTTAAAAATATGACTGAAATAGAATCAAAACAGTTATCTTTAAGTTTAGAAAAACAATCTTATATTTCTAATCTTTCTATAAAAAACGAACAAAAATTAATTTTGATAATGATTAAAAGTATTATAGATAAGGGGTATTTTGCATTAAATAATTTAAGAGAGTATTATGCCTAATTTAATATTAGAAAAAAAATGGACACGATGGTATCCAAAAAAAATATTTTTCAAAAATAAAAAAAATAATAAAAAATTTTTATATAGTTCAGATCAATATACTCAAGACGACTTTTATTTAGATGTACATAATAAAAAACAATGTCATCAAGACGAAAAAAATAATATATCAACAATAGATATAACAACGACAAAAGAATATACAATAGGTTTTGAAAAAGGATTGTCAGAAGGTGTACAAGAAAATATTTTATTAAAAAATCAACTAAATAATTTACTTTTAGATTATGAAAAATCTTTCTCTGAACTTGAAAAAATACTATATTCTCGTGTATTAAAAACAGTATTAATAGTTTCATCCTATGTCATTGGACATAAAACTAATATTGATGAATTAATTTTGCTGAAGTCTATCAAAAAAACTATCAACAAAGATGGTATGTTTTTGAAAAAACCGCATCTAATTATTCATTCTAATAATAGACTTTTAATAGAAAAAACATTCAAAAATTTTTTACATACTTATAAATGGAAATTAGTATGTGATGATAATATAGATATAAATAGTTTTAAAATTACATCAGAAAGCAGTGATATAGATGTTACAGTTGATGCTAGATGGCAAGAATTATGTCGTCTTCTTTATTCAGAGGAATATTAATGCATTTAAGATTTACTCAATTGTTAAATAAGCTTTCTTCATTTGAAAACAGAGTGAATAAACTTCCTCATTCTATTATTTATGGTCGTCTTATTAGTATTAATGGTTTAGTTTTAGAAGTAGTAGGATTAAAAGTTCCTATTGGGGCTCAATGTGTTGTTGAAAGAATAATAGATGGAAAAAACTTGAATATTGATACTGAAGTAGTAGGTTTTTCACAAGAAAAAACATTATTATTATCTTTAGAAGAAATTCAAGGTGTATTTCCAGGTGCTCGCGTTTTTTTAAAAACAAGTAGCAATATAAATTATTTTATAAAGAAAATCCCATTGGGAATAGAATTGTTAGGAAGAGTCGTAGATGGAAGAGGTCAGCCATTAGATGGATTATCTCCATTAAGCGATGAATGTTATTCTATAAATAAAATTAATAGCATTAATCCATTAAATAGAAAGCCAATTACTAAAATTTTAGACACTGGAATACGTGCGATTAATGCGCTTTTAACTATTGGACAAGGCCAAAGAATAGGTATATTTTCTAGCTCTGGAATCGGGAAAAGTATTTTACTTGGTATGATAGCAAAATATACTCAAGCAGATATTATTGTTATTGGATTAATTGGAGAAAGAGGACGAGAAGTAAAAGATTTTATAGAAAATATACTCGGTAAAAAAGGATTAAAACGATCAGTAATAGTGGCGGCTCCTGCAGATACATCACCTTTAATAAGAATACAAGCAGCGTCTTATGCCACTAGTATTGCAGAATATTTTTGTAATAATAATAAGCATGTATTGCTAATTATGGATTCTTTAACTCGTTATGCTATGGCACAACGAGAAGTGTCCTTGTCTTTAGAAGAGCTACCTGTTTCAAAAGGTTATCCATCTTCAATATTTTCAAAAATTCCTAGTTTAGTAGAACGTATAGGTAATACTAATAAGGGTTCAATTACTGCTTTTTATACAGTTTTAACTGAAAGTGAAGATGATCAAGATCCTATTTCATATTTAGCACGTTCGATATTAGATGGACATATTATTTTATCTCGCTATTATGCTGATTTAGGTCATTATCCTGCAATTGATATTGGATCTTCTATTAGTCGTGTCATGCCAGATATTATCGATTCTCAACATTATAGAGAAGCCTGTTATTTTAAAAAATTAGTTGCTTCTTATCAAAGAAATCGAGATTTAATAAATGTTGGCGCTTATGTTTCTGGAACTGACGCAGTATTAGATAATGCTATTAAACTTTGGCCGAAATTAGAAAAATTTTTACAACAGGAAGTATCAGAAAAAAGTAATTATTCTATTGCTCGTCAAGATTTAAAGAACATATTATTTTGATATGTCAAAATATTGGATATATATATTACACTAATGAAATATAAAAAACATTTTTTATCTATTTTAGAGAAAATAGAAATACAAAAAATAGAAAAAGAAATCATTAATCTTAAAAATATGTTCTTAAAACAAAAACATAATAATCAACAATTAGAATTGTTAGTTGAGTATGAAAAGGAATATATAAAAAAAACATACAATCAATTGTTATCAGGAATGTGTATATATCAGTGGAAAAATTATAATAACTTCATTTCAATGTTACGTGTAATTATTAAAGATAATCGAGATATGCTTAAGAAAAATCAAGAAGTAATTAAAGAAAGATTAAACATTTGGTCTAAAAGTCAAAAAAAATTACAATTTTGGAAAAATTTAAATTTTATAAATAAAACACAAATATTAAATATCAAAAGAATAGAAGAACAGATACTTAATGATAATTATATTCAATTAAAGTTTTTTAAAAAAGGATAAGCATTATAATGTTAGAAATTATTGATAATACAACATCACAAAAAAATATTTTTTCTAATATTAAAAATAATACTTTTAATATTATTAACGAATTATGCAGATCTAAATCTTTATTTTATGAATTACAAAAAACTTTACTTACCCAAGCAATAGAATTTGAAAACGTCTCTACAGAAGATAAAAAAAAAGATGACAAAAATATTATATGTAATAATTTTGTCATTAATAATTTATTAAATATTTTTAATAAAGAAAAAAAAGATATTAATGAAAGTCATTTAAAGAATGTTCGATGTAAAAATATAAAAAAAAAAAAATGACCCAACATAAAAATATTTTATTAGATAATTTTTATTTTTTAAAAGATATAAAAAATTGTAAAATAAACAAGAATAAAAATCAATTTCAAAATATATACATTAGATCACCATCAAATTCATCAGATGCATGTAAAAATATAACTAGTCAAGAACATAAGTTAAATATAATAAATAACGCATATTTAATAAAATCCAATCATCACTATAATCATAAAAAAATAAATTTTAATAATATAAATCAAGATAGATGTAAAAATATAAAAAACAAGGAAAACGTCATTTCTTTTCTAAACATCAAGCATCATAAAAATAATTTATTTCCATTAAAAAATATAAATAAAATTGATACTTGTATGCGTAATACATATCTTTTAAAAGAAAATAATAAAAAAGAAGTGATCAGAACATATACAGAACCATTTTTTTTTCATTCTTCCAAAAATTCTATAGAATGGAAGAAATCAATTAGTCAAAAAATACATCTAGCTATTGCTAATAAAGAAAATCAAGCAGAAATATATTTAAAACCAGAAAGTTTAGGTGCTATATATATTAAAATCAATATGAAACATGATCAAGCAGTACTAAGTTTTATTTCTAATAATAATGAAGTTAGAAAATTTTTAGACGAATATGTTCCTTATCTACGTAATTCATTAAATAAAAGTCGCATTTTATTAAAAGAAGTAAATATTTATAGTTCCATAAAAAATTATAAAAGTATTTTAAATAAAAATATTTTTAATGTGCATCAATTTAAAAAAACCTTGAATATATATAAAAAAAATATAGACATGATAAAATATCAAGAAATTGATATCTATGTGTAATAAAGAAGATAATATATATCTAATACAAAAGATATACAATTATATTGTTGTTATATAAATTACAAATTCAATTGTAATCTTGTGTTCTAGTCACTTTTACCTGTGAGGTATATATATAAATGGGGAAAAGTAATAATTTACATAATGATTTTAAAAAATATTCTCATAGAGAAAAAAAAATAAATCATTTTTTCAAAAAAGATGAGATGAAAATATTAGAAAATATTAACAATTTTTTTATAAATCAGATCATAATAGATTTTTCTAATTTTTTCAAAAAAGATGTAAAGTTAATGTTCCATGATATAAAAATAGAGCTTGATAGTGAAAATAATATAAAAAATTATAAATGTATTAACTTGATAGAAATATTACCTTACAAAGATCAATCTTTTATAATTTTTTCTTCAAGTTTTTTATCTTTTATGACAGATTTTTTATTTGGAGGAAATGGTAATACTATAGATAAAATGTATCAAAAAAAAGATATGACATCTACTGATTTTTTAATTAATAAAAAAATTACCACACTAATTATAGAATGCCTTTCTAATGTTTATGCAAAGTTTTTTTCTCTGGATATAAAATTTATTAATGTAAAAGTGCTTATTGATTTTAAACAATCTAATGTTCATTCTAATGAATTGTTTTTAATTAATCATTTTAACTTTAAAATTAATAATATAAAAATTTTTTTTAGTATTTTAATCCCTGTGTCAACAATTAAAAAATTAAATCAAAAGCAAGTTACTTCAATTACAAATAATCATAAATTAGATAAAGACAAAAATTGTTTAAATAGTTTTTCTTTTAAAAATATATATAATGTAAAAATAGATATTACAGCTAGAATAATTGATATTTCTATTGCTTATAAAAAATTAAATAATTTATCAGTAGGAGACATTTTATCTATCAACAAACCTAATAAAATTATATTATTTATAGAAAATAAACCTGTATTTTTTGCTGAATATAAAAGATTTAATAAACAATCTATTATTTTTATAAAAGAATTTATTAGTAATAATTTAGAGTCTAATCAATATAAGGAAAACACTCTAATGAGTAATATAGAAGAACAATTAGAAGAAAAATCTAATAATGAAGTATTTATAGATTCTAAAGAAAATACACATGAATATAAAAATACTGATAAAAATTATTTATCTCAAAAAAATATGGATAATAAAAAAATTTTACTTGATACATTAATTAATGTAACAGTAGAATTAGGAAAAACAAAAATAAAAATTAAAGATTTTCTTAATTTATCAAAAGGGAGTATGTTAATTTTAGACAAGTTAACAATAGAACCATTAGATATTTTCATAAATGATTGTTTAATTGCTTCTGGTGAAATTGTGGTTTTAGATAAGAAATACGGTCTTCGTATTACTAATGTAAAACAATCTTTAAAAACGGTTAATATTTTACCTTGAATATAAATTTTATGAAAAATAACGTATCTTTTCAATCAATATCGAATACTTTTCAACCAATATTTAATAACGAAAAATTTTTTCAAATAATCAGTTCACTATCTCAAATAATATTACTAATATTAGTTTTAAGTTGGATTTTAAAAAAAATTTCTTTTTTTAAAGTTAATAATATGCTTTCTTGTATGAAAATTATAGATAGATTGTCTGTTGGACCGCATGAATCTATTGTTATAATAGAAGTACAAGAAGTAAAATTAGTATTAGGTGTAACAACTAAAAAAATTAGTCATTTATATACATTATCATCTCATTTTAAAGATAAACCAGTTAGTCAAAGAGATAATGATTTTTTGAAAACAAACACTTTAAATTATTCTTTAAAAAAATTTGCTAAAATTTTTTGGAAAAAAACAATGTTTTATCGAATCATTCCATTTTTAGTTTTATTATTATTTTGTCCAACAGTACGTGCTGATATTCCTGCATTAACCAGTCATCTACTAGATGACGGAGGACAAACTTGGTCTGTTTCAGTGCAGACATTAGTTTTTTTGACTTCATTAACTTTTCTGCCAGCTTTTCTTTTAATGATGACTAGTTTTACAAGAATTATTATTGTTTTTGGTTTATTACGTAATGCTTTAGGTACTCCATATGCCCCTCCAAATCAAATACTACTTGGTTTAGCATTGTTTTTAACTTTTTTTATTATGTCTCCGACTTTTGATGAAATTTATAAAGATGCTTATATACCATTTAGTCAAGAAAAAATAAATATGGAAGATGCTATTATAAAAGGTTCAAGTCCTTTAAAAAAATTTATGTTAAATCAAATACGTATACCTGATTTAGAATTATTTTCGAAATTAGCACATATTTCCTCTTATGAAAATAAAAATGATATACCAATGCGAATTTTATTACCTGCATTTATTACTAGTGAATTAAAAACCGCTTTTCAAATTGGATTTACTATTTTTATACCTTTTTTAATTATTGATTTAGTTATAGCTAGTGTATTGATGGCTCTTGGTATGATGATGGTACCGCCTTCAACAATTTCTTTACCTTTTAAATTAATGTTATTTGTATTAGTGGATGGATGGCAATTATTAATCACTTCATTGGCACAAAGTTTTCATACATAATATCTTCATAAATATTTTTACATCATCAATAATTTTAAATTAATTTTAAAAATAGGAGATGTTTATGACCTCTGAACATGTAATGGAATTATTTCATAACGCTATGAAAGTGACGTTAATTCTTGCATCACCATTACTCTTAGCTGCTTTAATTAGTGGTTTAATTATTAGTGTATTACAAGCAGCTACACAAATTAATGAACAAACTCTATCTTTTATTCCTAAAATTATTTCTGTTTTAGGCGTAATGGCAATACTTGGACCTTGGATGTTAGGTGTTATGCTAGATTATATGCATAATTTATTTAACAATATACCATTGATTATTAAATAATGTTAACATTTAGCAGCTTTCAATTTATAACGTTAATTGGTAATTTTTTTTGGCCTATGGTGCGTATTTTATCTTTTTTTTCTGTAGCACCTATTTTTAACGATAAACTAATAAATAAAAAAAGTAAAATATTATTGTCTGGTATAATTAGTTCGTTAATCTTTCCTTTTTTACCTGAAGTACAGACAGTTTTATTTTCTTATGTTGGTTTTTTATTGCTAACACAGCAAATATTAATCGGTATCGTTTTAGGTTTTACTGCGCAATTACTATTTGTTACAGTAAATTTGTCAGGAGAAATAATAGGTTTACAGATAGGTTTGTCATTTGCAACTTTTTTTAATAATAATAGTCATATTGGTATTTCAATAATATCTCGTTTATTAAATATTTTTTTTCTATTTTTTTTCTTGGTACTTAATGCTCATCTTTATTTAATTTCTATATTAATTGATAGTTTTTATAGTATTCCTATTGATGGCTATTTTATAAATAAAAATATTTTTTTTTCTTTGTTAAATTTTTCTAGTCATATATTTTTAAATAGTATTTTATTTGTTCTTCCAGTAATGATTGTATTATTAGCAATTAGTTTTATAATGAGTTTATTAAATCGTTTATCTCCTCAGATATCTATTTTTTCCGTCGGTTTTCCACTAAACTTATTAGTAGGAATGTTAGTATTATACTCTTTAATATCGATTATTTTCCCTTTTTTCGAAAAATTATTAAATGAGTTAATGTTTTTTATATCTCATATTTTTTTAAATACATGATTTATAAGTAATATATAATTCTATTTTTTTAATATACTAAAAAATTATTTTTTTATATATTTTGAAAAGCTATAAATTTTTTTTATAAATAAAGTATAATTTTGAAAAAAATTATACTTTAATTTTTACAAATGATTTTTTTAAACAATAATTGTTTTTATTTTATTTTTCCTTCATTGTATAAAACATGTTTACGAATTACAGGATCATATTTTTTAAATTGTAGTTTATCTGGTGTATTTCTTTTATTTTTAGTTGTAGTATAATAGTGACCAGTACCTGCAGATGAAATCATTTTTATTTTTTCACGATTTTTTTTAGCCATAAATTAGCCTTTATTTTTTTTATATTTTATTTTTTTTATAATTTTTTCAATGCCATATTTATCAATACAACGCATACCATTAGTTGAAATACGTAATTTAATAAACCTTTTTTCATCAGCAATCCAAAATCGATGATATTGAATATTAGTTAAGAACTGTCTTTTAGTTGCATTCATAGCATGAGATCGGTTATTACCAACCATTCTTTTTTTACCAGTAACTTGACATATACGTGACATAATTTTGTCTCTTTTAAATTAAAAACTTAATAGATGTTGCTTAATAAATACTGTAAAGATAATAGTTATATCAAAAAAAGATTTTAACATATTATAAAAAACTATAATAGCCGTTTAATATTTTCTCATTTTTGTAAAATTTATAATGAATATTTTTGATTAATTTTTCTATATGAAATACGTATTTGTAATTTTTTAAAATTTACGAAACAAAACAATATTTTTTTGCAATTTTTAATATATAGAAGATACTTTTATATTAAACATTAATTAATTTATCATGAATGTATTTTTTAAGTGAATAATTTAATATTAAATCAGGACAATTTTTATGAGTATATATCAGAGATATTTGTCTAAATCTTTGATTATTTTTTCTAGTATTTGTATTATTTTGTTATTATGTATAGAAAGTAATATAGGATTCAAGTGGATTTTTAATCTTACTAGTCAATTTTTTTTAGGATTAAAAGTAGAAAAAGTATCAGGTAATTGGCGTGATTTTACATTAAAAAACATTCATTATGATAATTTTAAAATGTCTATTAAAGCTGATAGTATTCATGTAATATTAGATCTTCAATCATTATTTAAGATTTCAACAGTATGTAAAGAATTGGAAACTAAGAATATAATAATTGTATTAAAAGATCAGACATTGCTTTATCCTTATGAGAAAAAAGTATCTTCTAAGATTATACAACATAATATATTAATTAAATATCCTATAATTTTTGAAAAAATACATGCAGATAAGATTTTGTTAAAAACAACAGATAGAAATGTATTTCTATCAAATTTTTCTAGTGGTGTAAAATTTATAAATCATACTATTACTTTTTTTCCTACTTATATTGATAATATTCACGTAGTACCTTCAAATATTGAACTAAAAAAAAAATTTAAAAAAAATACTTTAGAAATTATAAAGAGTATCGATAATACTACAAAAACAAATAGTTTTTTATATTGTTTATCTACTCAATCAAATATTTTTATTCCATTTAATATTGATATAAAATTTTTAAAATTAAATAATTTAAATCTATCAAGCAATACATTCAATACTTTATTATCCATAGAATTAAAAGCGCAGTTTAATCATAATATTTTAAACATAAAAAGAGTAAAAATAAATTCTAATTTATTCAGAATTGAATCTTATGGAAAAGTTTTTTTTAATAACAATTCTATTGTATGTAACATAAAGAATAAAATATTATTACCTAATATTTATAATAAAATTATAAATGTTTCATTTAAATCTCGTTTGAACAATAAATTTATATTTCAATTAAAATTTCATAATTTATATAATATTCATATAAATGGTGCAGTGGTACTCCAAAACTTTAATCATTTATTTTATATACACTTCAAAAGTAATAATTTATTTTTTTCTATAAAAAAAAATGTAACACTACAATTAAAGAATTTTAATCTAATTTTAACAGGTAAAAAAAACAACTATTCTTTATCTTTAAAGAATATTTTAACTATACAAGGTATGCCATCAATTTTTATTGATATTGATGGATATGGTAATTTAAAAAATATTTTTTTAAAAAAAATCAATTTTTTTCTTATAAAAAAAATAATTCCTTTAAAAAATATTATCAAATACCATGAATCTATTTTTCAATTAATGGGAAAAATTAATTTATCAGGTAAATCTAATAATAGTATATATAATATATGTGCTTCTAAAATACATTTAGACGCTAATATGATAGAAAAGAAATTATCTATATTAGGTTCTTTATGCTATAACAAATTTAATTTCTTAGAAATTCCTGGAATAAATATTTTAGCAGGAACAAATAAATTATATTTAAATGGTTTTTTAGGAAAAAAATTTAATCTTTATTCATCTATTTATGCTGATGATCTAAATTATTTTTTACCTAATCTAAAAGGTAAGATTAAGTCTAAATTAAATTTATATGGTAACTATAGACTACCGATAATAACTAATAAAATTTTAGCCAGTAATTTAAATTGGAATAATATATACTTAAAAAAGATGAAAATACTTTCGAATATAAATAAAAATAATTTGCTTTCAGGGAAAGTATTAGTTGATATGAAACAATTGAGACTTTATAAACTTTATATTGATTCTTTGAATATGACTGCTAATTGGAATAATAAAAAACAAAATTTTTGTTTTTTATTAAAAAGTCCAACTGTATATGTAAATATTATATTAAATAGTATTTTTAATCATAAAACAGGTCATTGGTATAGTTTTTTTAAGAAAATCAATATTAAAACATGGTTAGGTGAATTTATTATTCAAAAAAGTCCATTTTTTTATTACTATAATAAAAATAATAACCATATAAAAAAAAATAAAATAAAAAATAGTTTTTTATATTTTTTGTATGATACAAAGAAATCTATTTTTAATATATTAAATCAACATCATGTTAATTTTAAAAGTGAATTATCTCTTGAAGCAAAAGCAAATTGGATATCAGGAAAAAATTTTTTTTCTAATGCAAAAATATCTTTAGAAAGTAAAAATATTAGATTAGAAAAAAAAACTAAAGAAGCACTATTTTATGAAGATATAAATAATTTAAAAGTTTTTCTTAATCTGAAAGACAACGATATTACAAGTAAATGGATAATAAAAAAATATATTACTTCGTTAGAAAAAAATATTTCTGGATATTTCAATGTTTTAGACATTTATAATAAAAAAAATATACAAGGTAATTTTATTATTTCTAATTTTCCGATATCTTTTATCAATTTTTTTTCTACAAATTTTAAACAGGTACAAGGTGTATTTAATAGTAATATAAGTTTTTTTGGAACTTTATATCGGCCTAAAGCATCAGCCGATGTTAGTTTAAAAAATATTTTTATTAAAAGTGATAATATATTACAGTATATAACTTTATTTTTTCCTTATTTTTTAGGGAAAACAGATCATATAAAAATTAATCAAGAGATTACAATTAAGAAAGCTAATATATTATTTACATTAAATACATTTTTAAATGATTATAATCCAGAATGGCGACTTTCGTTTTATAGTAAAAACATACTAGTAGAAATCTTACCTAAAATAACAGTAAAATTTTCTTCTCAATTATATTTACATTATTTATTTGAAAAATACGATTTGATTGGATATATAAAATGTTCTTTATTTTACTTGAGAATAAATGAAAAAAATTTTATATTTTGAGAATATTATTCATGTTTTTTAGAGCGATTATATGCAGTACTAATTTCTTTTTTTGCATCTAGATGATTTCCCCATCCTATAATTTCAACCCATTTTTTTGTTTCTAGTTTTTTATAGTGTTGGAAAAAATGTGAAATCTGGTTTTTTAATAATTCTGATATATCTGATATATCATTTATATTTTCATATTCTTTACAGATTTTGCTATTAGGTACAGCTATAATTTTAGCGTCGTCTCCTGCTTCATCATGCATATTTAATATTCCAATAGGTTTACAATGAATAACAGAATTAGATTGTATTGGATAATAAGAAGGCACTAATACATCTAAAGCATCACCATCTAAAGATAAAGTTTGATTGATATAGCCATAGTTGCAAGGATAAAACATTGGAGTTGATATAAAGCGATCTACAAATAACATTCCTGATTGTTTGTCCATCTCATATTTAATAGGAGATGAATTTGATGAAATCTCTATTATAACGTATATGTCATGTGGTATGTTATCACCGGCAACAATTTTATTCAAATTCATGGCTGT
The DNA here is from genome assembly GCF_005081945.1 of Buchnera aphidicola (Brachycaudus cardui). NCBI lineage: Bacteria > Pseudomonadati > Pseudomonadota > Gammaproteobacteria > Enterobacterales > Erwiniaceae > Buchnera > Buchnera aphidicola. Next base: position 92,271 of record NZ_CP034879.1, read on the forward strand.
TCCTTTATAAGTATTTAATTGAGTTTAAGTGAATTTCTTGTAATATAATATAGATATATTATATTAAATGCATTTTAGCATTCAGGAATAATTATATCTATTTTTTTATATAAAGTAATTTATTTTCGTTTGTATTTTTTAATATAATATAAACATACAAAAAATATGTTTTTAAGGATTTATATATGCAAATAATAAAAGACATAGAAAAAGAAGAAGGATTTCTGATAAATACAGTAAAAAAAACATTAGAAATTGCTAAAGAGCAAATAATTTCTATCGAAGTTTCTGTAAAAAAAACAATAGGTATTAGTGTTAATATAAGAAATAATATTGTTGAAAATGTTGAATTTAATAGTGATGGAGCACTGTTTATAACAGTATATAATAAGTTTTCTAAAGGTAGTGTTTCATCTAAAGATTTTAGTGTTAACGGTATTAAAAATATGTTAAGTATGGCTATTGATATTTCAAAACACTCCTCTTCTGATTTTTTTTCGGGCTTACCTGATATAAATTTATTATGTTTTCATCCTATAAAACTTGATTTATTTCATCCATGGGAATTTAATATAGAACATGCAATTAAATATGCATCTATTGCAGAACAAGAAGCCTTTAAATTTGATAAAAGAATTGTTAATAGTGAAGGTAGTTTTTTTAATAGTCATATTACTATAAACGTTTTTGGTAATAGTTTAGGTATGTTAGAAAAATATAAATCTACTCGTTATTCAACATATAATTGTATGATTGCTCGAGATCAAAATTCTATGCAAAGAGATTTTGATTATTCTATTTCAAGAAAAATAGAAAATTTAGAAAAATCAGAAATACTAGGCAAAAAAACAGCTGAACGTGCTTTATCTCGATTAGGTTCAAGAAAAATTTGTACCATGAAGTCTCCAGTAATTTTTTCTGCAGAAATAGCTTATATTTTTTTTTCACATCTTGCTAATGCAATTAGTGGTGAAAATGTTTATCAAAAATCCACGTTTTTAATTAATGATTTAAAAAAGAGTATTTTCCCTGAATGGCTTAATATAGAAGAAAATCCTCATTTAAGAGAGGGTTTAGGTAGTAAACCTTTTGATAATGAAGGTGTTACAACTCAGATTAAACATATTATTAAAAATGGAATTTTACAAACATGGTTATTAAATAGTTATAGTAGTCGTAAATTACAATTAGATAGTACAGGTAATTCTGGAGGGATTTATAACTGGCTTATTTCTAATAATGATATATCGTTTGAAGAATTATTAAAAAAAATGCATCAAGGTATATTGGTAACTGAATTAATGGGACAAGGCGTGGATATTGTAAGTGGTAACTATTCACGTGGAGCAATAGGTTTTTGGATTGAAAATGGGAAAATTTCATATCCTGTTAATGAAATTACTATATCAGGAAATTTAAGAAGAATGTGGAATAATATTCTTAATATTAGTAATGATATTGATAAACGTAATAATATTCAATGCGGTTCTATTTTATTATCTGAAATGCAAGTGTCTGGAAACTAATATTTTATATTTTTTTAAATTTAAAAAAATTTTATTAAAGGTAATAAATTTATTACCTTTATAAGAGTCATTAATTTTTTTATATTTTAATGAAGTTGACCTATAAGCCGGGTTCTGTTTTAACAGTCATTCATCTAGATTAGTAATCACTTACTAACTCAAGCAGCCTACCCAGGTTTACATAGTACGAGCAATACGAGTAAAAACAACCTATATTTGGCTTTGCTCCAGGTGGAAGTTTACCATGCCATAAATTGTTACCAACTATGCGGTGTGCTCTTACCACACCTTTTCACCCTTTCCATATTTTAATTATATAATACAAAAAATAGGTGGTTTTTTTTCTGTTGCACTAGTCATAAGCTTACGCTTTCCAGATGTTATCTGGCACCTTGCTCTATGGAGCCCGGACTTTCCTCTTTTTAATTTTTTTAAAAACTAAAAAGCGACTGTTTAGTCAACTTCACTATCTCATTATATATTATTTAAATAATTTTGTCATGTTTATTTTTGATTGCATACTGATATAGAGTATTTTTACTGACATCATGTATTTTAGAAGTAATCATCACAGCTTTTTTTAATGAAAAACTATTTCTTAATATAAAAAATGTATCTAATATTTTTTTTGATATAAAAGTAGTTTTTAATGGTTTAAAACCATCTATAATTACTACCATTTCGCCTTTATAACGATATTTATCTTCTTTGAGCCATTCTAGTATTGAAGTTGCTGTTGCTCCATAAATAGATTCCCATTTTTTAGTAATTTCTCTTGCTATTACTATATGTCTATTTTGATCTATTTGTTCTATTATATCTTGTATACTTTCAAGTATTCTATATTTTGTTTCATAAAATATAATTGTTCGTGTTTCCTCTTTTAGAGAATGTAGTAAATCACATCGTATTTTTTTTTTAGAGGGAAGAAAACCTTCATAACAAAAACGATTTTTATTTATCCCAGAAGCACTTAATGCCGTAATAGCAGCACATGCTCCCGGAAGCGGAATTACTTGAATATTAAAAAAATGACATTTTTTAATTAATATATTACCAGGATCATTAATAATTGGAGTACCTGCATTAGAAACTAAAGCAATTATTTTTCCTTGTTTTAGTTCTTCAATTAAATTATCACTTTTATTTTTTTCATTCTCTTTATTCATTGATACTATATAGTTTTTAATATTGAAATGTTGTAGTAAAATATTAGTATGTCTGATGTTTTCAGCTGCAATCATATTGACATTTTTTAGAACTTCTAATGCTCTATAAGTAATATCTGAAAGATTACCAATAGGTGTGGGCACAATATATAAAGCACCTTTATATAATTTATTCATTTTTTTCCATGAAATATTTTTTATATAAGTGATAATAAAACGTTTATTTAATTAAAAAAATTATATTTGTATTATATACATAATTTTTTATGAATATAAGGATTATAAGTGAGACGAGTAGTTATTACCGGTTTTGGTATTATCTCTAGTATTGGCAATAATAAAAAAGAAGTTTTAAATTCTTTGTATAATGGAACTTCTGGCGTTATATTTTCAAAAGAAATGAAAGATTTTGGTATGCGTAGTCAAATTTGGGGGAATATTAGATTAAAAGATACCAGTTATATTACACATAAAATGAATCGGTTTATGAACAGTGCTTCTACATATGCTTTTTTAGCTATGATGGAAGCCATTCAAGACTCTAAAATAAGTAGTAAAGTATATCAAGAAAATCCTCGTGTGGGACTGATTGCTGGTTCAGGATGTAGTTTTTCAAAATATTATGTAGAACGTGATATAAAATCTATAAAAAAGACACGTTTTTTAAATACTATTAGTCCTTATTTTGTAATAAAAACAATGCCTTCTGGAATATCAGCATGCTTATCTACAATATTTAAAATTCATGGGATAAGTTATTCGATAAGTTCCGCTTGTACAACTTCTGCTCACTGTATTGGCAATGCATTTGAACTAATAAAATTTGGTAAACAAGATCTTGTTTTTGCAGGTGGTGGTGATGAAATCAGCTTAGAACTAGCTAGTGAATTTGATGCAATGAGAGCACTTTCTACTCATTTTAATGATACTCCTATACAAGCATCACGTGTTTATGATATTAACCGTGATGGTTTTGTTATTTCTGGTGGAGCAGGAATTTTAGTGATTGAAGAGTTAAATTTTGCTTTATCTCGTTCTGCTAATATTTATGGAGAAATCATTGGATATGCTACAACATCTGATGGTTATAATATGGTTTTACCTTCAAGAAAAGGTGCTGTTCGTTGTATGAATCTAGCAAAAGAAGATAAAAATATTTCTATTGATTACATTAATGCACATGGTACATCTACAAAGAGTGGTGACTTAATAGAATTAAAAGCAATTAAAGAAGTTTTTTATAATCAAAAACAACCAATGATTTCAGCAACCAAATCAATAACAGGTCATGCATTAGGAGCATCAGGAGTACATGAAATTATTTATACATTATTAATGTTAAAATATAATTTTATTGCTCCAACAATTAATATTCAAATATTAGAACCTTATGCTGCTAATATGAATATTGTACAGAAAACTATAAATACAAAAATTAGTACGGCTATGTCTAATAGCTTTGGATTTGGTGGTACTAATGTATCGTTAATAATTAAAAAATATTAATATTTGTCTGTATTATTATTTTTATATTATTCGATATATGTTAAAAATTTTATTAAATAATTGCTGTTTTTAATATGTATAAAAACGCATACATTAAAACAGTTAAAAAAAATAGAATCATTTTAATATTTTACAGTATTAAAATGATTTTTTTCTTATTAAAAATTTACTATATATTAGTATTAAATAAAATGTATATTTTATATATGATTTGAATTTTTTATTATAAAAAAGAGATTGAAATATGAATCAATTAAATGCATTAAAAAACTTTACAACTATTGTTGCAGATACTAGTGACATAAAATCTATTTGTAAGTATAAACCAGAAGATGCCACTACTAATCCATCTTTAATACTTCAAGCAGTAAACGCTAGTACTAATAATCATGTTATTGATCAAGGAGTACAATATGCAAAAAAGAAAGGAGGTCTCTATAAAGATCAAGTAATTAATGCTAGTGATAAAATATTAGTAGATCTAGGAATTGAAATTTTAAAACATATACCGGGTTATATTTCCAGTGAAGTTGATGCACGTTTATCTTTTAGTACAGAAAAATGTATTTTAAAAGCAAAGAAATTAATTAGTCTATATGAAGAACAAGGAATTTCTAGATCAAGAGTTTTAATTAAATTAGCTGCTACATGGGAATGTATAAAAGCTGCAGAAGAACTTAAAAAAGATAATATCCTCTGTAATTTAACTCTTTTATTTTCTTTTGCTCAAGCACGTGTTTGTGCCGAATCAGGTGTATTTTTAATTTCGCCTTTTGTTGGACGTATTTATGACTGGTATGTTTCTCAAAAATTAATATCAAAATCTTCTATTAAAAAAGATCCTGGTGTTATATCTGTGTATAAAATATACGATTTTTATAAAAAATATAATTATAAAACTATAATTATGGGTGCAAGTTTCCGTAATATTGAGCAAATATTACATTTATCTGGATGCGATCGATTAACTATTTCACCTATTTTATTACAAGAATTAGAATCTTGTAATAAAAAATTAGAAAGAAAACTTATCCCGCCGACTACTTTTTTAACTCCTCCTATTCCATTATCTCAAGAAGAATTTAGATGGGAACATAATCAAGATGCTATGGCTGTTCAAAAATTATCAGAAGGTATAAGAAATTTTGCAAAAGATCAATATTCTTTAGAAAAAATAATTTCTAAAAAAATATAGTTTTTTGATTCTTTATATTTCAAATTCAAGGAAAATATATGTGCTCACGAATAGAACTATCTAATGCAATTCGAATGCTAAGTATAGACGCTGTACAGAATGCAAAATCAGGACATCCTGGTATGCCGATGGGTATGGCAGATATTGCTGAAGTATTATGGAGAGATTTTTTAAAACATAATCCAGAGAATCCTAATTGGAATGATCGTGATCGTTTTGTACTGTCTAATGGACATGGTTCGATGTTATTATACAGTTTATTACATCTTACCGGATATAACTTATCTATAGAAGAGTTAAAAAATTTTAGAAAGCTTAATTCTAAGACTCCTGGGCATCCTGAAATAGGTGTAACACCTGGTGTTGAAACAACTACTGGTCCTTTAGGACAAGGATTAGCTAATGCTGTTGGTATGGCTATTGCAGAAAAAACTTTAAGTGCTTATTTTAATCGCCCAAATTATGATATAGTCAATCATTATACTTGGGTTTTTATAGGTGACGGTTGTTTAATGGAAGGTATTTCACATGAAGTATGTTCTTTAGCTGGAACTTTAAATCTTGGTAAATTAATTGTTTTTTATGATAAAAATGGTATTTCAATAGATGGTAAAATTTCTAATTGGTTTACAGATGACACAGTAAAACGTTTTGAATCTTATAATTGGCACGTACTAGATCAAGTGAATGGTCATGACTATAAATCTGTTAGAGATAGTATAAAAAAAGCAAAATCAATACAAGATAAACCATCAATTATTATTTGTAATACAATTATTGGTTTTGGTGCGCCTAATAAATCAGGTACTGCAGAATCACATGGAGCTCCTTTAGGAGAAAAAGAGATTATTTTAACTAGAAAAAAACTAAATTGGAAATATTCTCCTTTTACAATACCTGATGCAATATATGAAAAATGGAATTTTATTAAACAAGGTTCTAAACTTGAACAGGAATGGAATAAAAAATTTTCTTTATATCAATTAAAGTATCCAGATTTATCAGTTGAATATTTAAGACGAGTAAATAAAGTCTTGCCTATCAATTGGAGTGATGTATCTAATGATTACATTTATTCCTTACAAAGAAATACGCGAAATATTGCTAGTCGTCAAGCTTCACAAAATGCATTAGAAGCATTTGGTAAAATATTACCTGAATTAATAGGTGGATCAGCAGATTTATCTCCTAGTAATTTAACTCAATGGTCTTGTTCCCGTTCTATTTTTAAAGATCCATCTGGAAATTATATTCACTATGGAGTTCGCGAGTTTGGAATGACGGCTATTGCAAATGGTATTGCTCATCATGGAGGATTTATTCCATATACTGCTACATTTCTAATGTTTGTAGAATATGCACGAAATGCAGTACGTATGGCTGCTTTAATGAATACTAAACATATTTTTATATATACTCATGATTCTATCGGACTAGGAGAAGATGGGCCTACGCATCAGCCAATAGAACAATTGTCTAGTTTAAGAATGACACCTAATATAGATGTTTGGCGGCCTAGTGATCAAGTAGAAACAGCAGTAGCTTGGAAAAATGCTATTGAAAAAAAAACAGGACCAACAGCATTAATTCTATCACGTCAAAATCTTTGTCAATTCGATAGAGATTCTCAACAATTAGAAAATATTTCTAATGGAGCATATATATTATATGATTCTAAAAAAAGACTTGATATTATTTTTATTGCTACTGGATCAGAAGTTAATATTACTTTACTTGCTGCTAAACAACTAGTTTCATTAGGATATTCTACACGTGTAGTTTCAATGCCGTCTACTAATGTTTTTGATAGACAAGATGTTTCTTATAAAGAATTAATACTTCCCTCTTATGTTACTAAAAGAGTTGCAGTGGAAGCGAGTATAGAAGATTTTTGGTATAAATATGTAGGTATTAACGGTTTAATTATTGGTATGAAAACATTTGGTGAATCAGCTCCAGCAGAAGATTTGTTTAAAAAATTTGGTTTTACTGTAGAGAACATAGTTAATAAATCAATAAATTTATTAAATTCTTAATGTTTATTTTAATTTTTTAGTGGTGGGGTTTTATTATGCCCCATCTATTTTTTTATAAAATATAAATAATAATAGAATTTTAAGAATATATTAGGAATAGAAATGATTTGTTCAATAACTAAATTAGCACAAAAACTAATTCGTATTCCATCTATTAGTCCAAGAGATTTAGGTTGTCAAGATATTATTATAACACGTTTACGTAAAATAGGATTTATAGTTGAAACAATTAATATAAACGATACAAAAAATTTTTGGGCAGTAAGAGGTACTGGTAAAACTTTAACTTTTCTAGGTCATACAGATGTAGTACCACCAGGTGAAAATAAAAATTGGCATAGTGATCCCTTTGATCCAGTTATTCATAACGGATTTTTATTTGGTCGAGGGGCTTCTGATATGAAAGGTGCTTTAGCTGCTATGATTATCGCAGTGGAAAATTTTATTATAAAATATCCACATCATGAAGGACGTTTATCTTTTTTAATTACTTCTGATGAAGAGTCTAGTGCTATTGATGGAACTATTAAAGTAGTAAAATATTTAATTTCTAAAAATGATATAATTGATTATTGTTTAATAGGAGAGCCATCTAGTGATAACATTGTTGGTGATGTCATAAAGAATGGTCGACGTGGTTCACTCACAGCTAATCTTATTATTCATGGAATACAAGGTCATATTGCTTATCCTGAATTAGCTGATAATCCTATACATAAAGGATTACCTATTATTTTAAAAATATTATCTATAAAACTAGATAATGGTAATTCATTTTTCTCACCAAGCAGTATTAATATTGCAAATATTCATGCAGGAGATGGAACTAATAATATTATTCCAGGATCTTTATCAGTTCAATTTAATATTCGTTTTAGTACAGAAGTATCTGATCTAGATATTAAATCTAAAATTAAAAATATATTAGATGAAAATAATGTTAATTATTCAATAGAATGGTGTCTTTCAGGAAAACCATTTATTACTAAAAAAGGTGTACTATTAGATACTACTATAGCATCTATTATGAATTTTAACAAAATAAAACCAGTTTTATCTACTTCTGGTGGTACTTCTGATGGTCGATTTGTTTCATTGATGGGTTCTGAAATAGTAGAATTAGGATTGACTAATCATACCATTCATAAGGTAAATGAATGTGTTAAGATATCTGATTTACAAATTTTAAGTTTAATTTATGAAGACATAATAAAAAAGTTGCTAACTTAATTAATTCTATAAAAAATATTTTTTGAATAAAACTATTATGTTAAAATCGTGATTGTTAAGGATGCAGAATATCATAAGGATAATCTGCACCAACTACTATTAATATTATTTTTGAAAAAATTTTTTATAAAGGAGGAAATATATTATAACTTTTTTTGTTTAAATCTTCTTTTTCATAAGGGATGTTATATTCTTTATCTTGATTAGGGCTAGTTATTCCTTTCGGGATAGTTAAATTTTTTAATTGATGTTGTTTTTTTGTATCAAATAAAATATTATCATTTTTAAAATCTTTTAACGCACAAGATGTTATTAAAAATAAGTTAATAATTTGAAATATTATTGTAAGTTTTAAATATTTTTTTATATTATTCATAACCTTTGAAGATTTGCGTATTGAAAAGCTGTTTTAAGTTTTAAGCGTGTTGTTTTTAAAATCGGAGTTAATGGTAAACGCAGTGTATCATTTTTTATTAATCCAATTTCTTTAGCTAACCATTTTACTGGAATAGGATTAGGTTCTATAAATAATGCCTCATGTAGTAGTGTTAAACGTTTATTTATAGATCTTGCATTAATAAAATCTCCTTTTAGTGCATATGAACAAATTTGCATCATTTCTCTTGCAGCAATATTAGCTGTAACTGATATTACACCTTGACCACCTAGTTGCATAAAATCTAAAGCAGTTGCATCATCTCCGCTAATTAATAAAAAATTATTTTTAACTAGCTCTTTTATTTTATTAATTCTTGATAAATCACCCGTAGCTTCTTTAATACCGATTATATTTTGAAAGTTGGATAGTTTTGCAACTGTTTCTGGAAGTAAATCACATCCAGTACGGCTAGGAACATTATATAGAATTTGTGGTAATTCAGTGTTTTCTGAAATAGCTTTAAAATGTTGATATAATCCTTCTTGAGTAGGTCTATTGTAGTATGGTGTTACGGTTAAACAGGCTGAAATACCAGATTTTTCAAATCTTTTTGTTAAAGATATAGCTTCTGTTGTAGCATTTGCTCCTGTTCCTGCAATAATCGGAATTCGTTGATCTGCTAATTCTAAAGTCATCATAACAACATTTATATGTTCTTCTTGACTTAGTGTCGCGGATTCTCCAGTAGTACCAATAGAAACAATAGCTTTAGTTTTATTAATAACATGATAATTTATTAGTTTTTTTAAACTAGAACGACAAATCTGACCTTTTTCATCCATAGGGGTAATAAGTGCAACAATACTTCCTGTGAACATTAGTTTTCCTCCATAAAAAGTACTTTATGTTATATGTGACATATATTTAAAATAAAGTATATAAAAATTATGAATATAATGTATGGAAATATTATTTCATTTTAAATATAAAAGTATTAGAACATATGATATATATAATCAAGTATTAAATAACTTTAATACGATAAAAAATATGTATTGTATGTTAATATACATTTATTTTTTTAACTCATGAAATATATTTCATATTCTTATCAAGAACAAATATAATATTTTTTTAAACTACTATGATAATTTAAGAAAAGAACTTATTATAAGATATTTTTATAAGTAATATGGTATGAATATAATTATTTCTGAAATTATCGTTATTTAACGATTTAACTGATATTTTTAAAAAGTAGTAGATAGTAAAATCTTTATATTTTGTAAAGGAAAAAATTATTGATGTAATGATTTAAGTTATCTTTAATAAAATTATTTATTGTAAGTAAAAGTTATATATAAAATATTTATTGTGCTATTTTTAGTATATTTCTATTAAAGCTATTGTAGAAGTATTTTATAAGATATATTTTAACAATTTTTAATTAATTTAAGTTAATTGTAATCAATGAAATATTTTTTATATAATATTTATCATTAATAAGCTACTAAATACTTATAATTTAGTAGCATTTTTTTAAAAAAAGAGTTATATAAACTATTTTTTACCACATTGCGCTCGAAATCTTAATAAATGATCCATTAATACAATAGCTACCATTGCTTCAGTTATTGGAACTGCACGCAATCCTACACATGGATCATGTCGACCCTTAATAGTAATTGGCACTTTTTCATTCTTATTATTTATAGTATTTCCTGTTTTTTGAATACTTGATGTTGGTTTAAATGCAGCTTTTAAAATAATATTTTCGCCATTACTAATACCACCTAAAATACCTCCAGCATGATTACTTGAAAAACCTGCAGATGTTATTTCATCACGATGTTCACTTCCTTTTTGATTTACTACTAAAAAACCATCTCCAATTTCTATACCTTTTACGGCATTAATACTCATTAAAGCATGCGCTAAATCAGCATCTAGACGATCAAATACTGGTTCTCCAAGACCTATTGGTACATTTTCAGCAATAATTGTTATTTCTGCGCCAATAGAATCTCCTGTTTTTTTTAGGTGTTTAATTAAAGTTTCTAGTTCTAAAATTTTTTGAGGATCAGAACAGAAAAAAGGATTTTTTTCAACTTCTTTCCAAGATTTAAAAAGACATTTTACATTACCCATTGCGGATAAATAAGCGCGTATGGTAATACCATATTTATCGTTAAGATATTTTTTTGCAATTGCACCAGCGGCAACGCGCATAGTTGTTTCACGAGCAGAGGATCTTCCTCCACCACGATAATCTCTAATTCCATATTTTTTTTCATAAGTATAATCAGCATGTCCAGGTCTAAATAAATCTTTTATATCATTATAGTCTTCTGATCGTTGATCACTATTATAAATCATTAAACCAATACTTGTACCAGTTGTAACACCGTTAAAAATTCCAGAAAGTATATGAACATTATCTAATTCACGACGTGCTGTTGTATAACGAGAAGTACCTGGTCTTCTACGATTTAAATCATCTTGTAAATCTTTATGAGATATTTTTAAACCTGGTGGTGTGCCATCAATTATACATCCTAATGCTTTTCCATGTGATTCACCAAAAGTAGTGACACAGAATATTTTACCAATTGTATTTCCAGACATATATATTCTTCTATTTATTAAAGTGAAATAATGCAACTATACAGAATAAATACAAAAAAATGGGTTTTTATTTTTTAAAAGTTAATAGGATGATCATTTTTTATGAAATATGTAATATAAAAGTTTAATAATTTAATCATGTTTTATTTGTTGTTTTTATAAAAACTAAATTATATAATTAAAAAAATAAAAAAATTATGTGCTAAATATTATTAATCTTTTTGGTAAAAATAATTATGAGTAAAAATAGCGAATGTACTATTAATGCTAGTATGTTATTTCGTCGATTCTTAAATGATACTCGTGAAATAGTACAAGATACTATTTTTCATACTAGAATTGATAAAAAAAATAATATGAATATGACATCTAAGCGTATTATCTTTGAACAAGATGCTCATATTCATTACTTTTCTTATAGTAATAAAAAAGATTTATTTAAAGATAATCCAGTTTCTTATGTTCGACATAAGAATGCATATAATATCTTAAAAAATTTAAAAAAAGGAAAATATAATCCAGATATTTTTCTTGATTTACATGGATTAACACAATATCAAGCACAAAAAGCATTAGGTGAATTGATTACAATATGTCAAAAAGAAAAATTTTGTTGTGCCCATATTATGCATGGATATGGTAAAAATATTTTAAAGCAACAAATACCTTTTTGGTTGTCCCAACATCCAGATATCATAGCTTTTCATCAGGCACCGAAATTTTTTGGAAACGATGCTGCAATTATAGCCATCATTGAAATTCACTCTTCAATATAAATATTTTAAAAAATAGAAATACTTTTATAACTTTAATAAAATCAGTAGTTTTATTATTGTAAATTCTATTTATTATATATACATTTTACGATAATATTATTTATATCTTGTATAATTTTAAATTATTATATGTCTTCTACTTAATAAAAAAGAATTTTTTTAAAAACCCGTTTTTTTGGGTTTTTTTATTTTGTAAAAGTAAGAATTAATATTTTTATTTTATCTAGTACAAGATATTTTAAGGAATTTTAAATATGTTTGATAATAATCGTGTGCGTATAGCTATGCAAAAAACTGGTCGTTTAAGTAGTGATTCCATAAAGTTACTTACATGTTGTGGAATTAAAATTAATTTAAAACAACAAAAACTAATAGCTTTTGCTGAAAATATGCCTATTGATGTCATGTTAGTTCGTGATGATGATATTCCTGGATTAGTTATGGATGGTGTCGTAGATCTTGGAATTGTTGGAGAAAATGTTCTTGAGGAAGAGTTATTAAAAAGAATATCTCAAAAATCAGAGTATTCTTATATTACTTTAAGACGACTAGATTTTGGAATTTGTAGATTATCTTTAGCCATACCAGTAAGTACTATATATTCTGATATTACATGTTTAAAAAATATTAGAATTGCCACTTCATATCCTCATTTATTAAAAAAATATTTAGATGAAAAAAAAATTAGATTTAAATCATGCATGTTAAATGGTTCAGTAGAAGTGGCGCCAAGAGCTGGATTGGCTGATGCTATTTGTGATTTAGTTTCTACAGGAGCAACATTAGAAGCAAATGGTTTACGTGAAGTACAAGTTGTATATCGTTCACATGCTTGTCTTATTTGTAGGACTGGAGATATTAATCATATAAAAAAAGAAGTTATTAATAAATTAATGACGCGTATTAAAGGTGTAATTAAAGCTCGTGAATCTAAATATATTATGTTACATGCCCCTGTAAACAAGTTAGAAGAAGTTATTTCTTTATTACGAGGAGCCGAAAGACCAACAATTTTAAAATTAGCTGGTGATGATAAGAGAGTAGCTATGCATATGGTAAGCAGTGAGACTCTTTTTTGGGAAACAATGGAAAAATTAAAATCTTTAGGAGCTAGTTCTATTTTAGTTTTACCAATTGAAAAGATGATGGAGTAAAAAATAATGCAATATTTTAGAAATATTGTTTATTGGAATAAATTAAATTCTAATAATCAAAAAAAGATATTATTAAGACCTATTTTAAAAACTAATTATTCTATAAAAAATACTGTACAAAAAATTATAGAAGATGTCAAAAATAAAGGTGATAAAGCTTTAAAGAAATATAGTTTGTTACTTGACAAGTATCAAGATGATACATTTCAAGTGCTGCAAGAAAATATTTCTAGATCTTCATCTGATATCAGTAGAGAATTAAAGGAAGCAATTGTTACTGCAAAAAATAATATTACATGTTTTCATGAAGCTCAAAAACCTTTAAAAATAGATATTGAAACACAAATTGGCGTACGTTGTCAGCAAATTCATTTACCTTTAAATTCTATAGGAATTTATATTCCGAGTGGAATAGCACCTTTATTTTCAACTGTACTAATGCTTGCAATACCTGCTCAAATTGCTGGTTGTAAGAAAATTATACTCTGTTCTCCTCCTCCTATTAGTAAAGAAGTGCTTTATGCGGCATATATTTGTGGTATTAAAAAAATTTTCCAAATCGGGGGTGCTCAAGCTATAGCAGCACTTGCTTTTGGTACTGAAACCATTCCGAAAGTAGATAAAATATTTGGACCTGGAAATACTTATGTTACAGAAGCTAAATTACAAGTTAGTTCTATTTTTAATGGACCTGCAATAGATATGCTAGCAGGACCTTCAGAATTATTAGTTATTGCTGATCACTTTGCTAATCCTGATTTTATTGCTGCTGATTTGTTATCACAAGCTGAACATGGTATTAGTTCTCAAGTAATATTACTCACTCCATCTGAGGATCTGGCACAACGAGTCATTATTTCTATTAATGAACAATTAAAAAAATTAACTAGATTATCAGAAATACTAATAGCGCTGAAACATAGCACTATTATCATTACTGAAGATTTATTGCAATGTGCTAAAATATCAAATATATACGCACCTGAACATTTAATTATTCAAACTAAATCACCAAGAAAAATACTTGATTATATATTCAATGCTAGTTCTATTTTTTTAGGTTCATGGTCACCTGAATCTGCAGGTGATTATGCATCTGGAACTAATCATGTTTTGCCTACATATGGTAAGTCTCTTACTAATTCCGCTTTAGGATTAGCTGATTTTCAAAAACGTGTACTAGTACAAGAACTAACTTCTCAAGGCTTGATAAATTTATCTAATACTCTTGAAATTTTATCTTCTGCAGAAAAACTTGAAGGACATAAAAATGCTGTAAAAGTTCGTATCGATTTTTTAAAGGAAAAATATAATGGATAATATTATTAAATTAGCTAGAATTAATATACAAAAATTACAACCCTATCAGTCAGCACGACGTATTGGAGAAGGACATATTGGTGAAATATGGTTAAATGCAAACGAATCACCCATGTCCGTATTTTTTAAATTAAAAAAAAAATCATTTAATCGTTATCCAGAATGCCAGCCAAAAGATTTAATCTCTTATTATGCTAATTATTCTAATCTATCTTGCAACCAAATTTTAGTTACCAGAGGAGCAGATGAAGGGATTGAATTATTAATTAAAACTTTTTGTGAACCAGGAAAAGATGCAATCATTTATTGTCCTCCTACATATGATATGTATCGCGTGAATGCAAAAATACATGGAGTAGCAATAAAAGAAATTCCAACAATTAAAGATACTTGGCAATTAGATTTATTAAATATTAAATTAAATTTAACTAAAGTCAAGTTAGTATATATTTGTAATCCTAATAATCCGACTGGTAATACTATTATAAAAAAAGATCTTATATCATTATTAAAAATGACTTTAGGTCATGCTTTAATTGTTATAGATGAGGCTTATATTGAATTTTCTCCTCAAGATACTATGACAAATTATTTAAAAGAATATCCGAATTTAGTAATTTTAAGAACACTATCAAAAGCTTTTGCTTTAGCTGGAATAAGATGTGGTTTTACTTTAGCAAAAAAAGATATTATTGATACTTTAAATAAAGTGATTGCTCCTTATCCAATATCTGTTCCTGTCGCTGATATAGCTGTTCAATCTTTAGAAACAGATTATATTAAGTTTATGAATAATAGAGTATTAGATTTAAATTCAAATCGTATTTGGTTAGTAAATGAATTAAATAAGCTTTCTTGTGTAGAAAAAGTTTTTAAGAGTAATGCTAATTATATATTAGTAAAGTTTTTTATGTGTGAAACAGTATTTTCTGCTTTATGGGA
Source organism: Buchnera aphidicola (Brachycaudus cardui) (assembly GCF_005081945.1). Classification (NCBI taxonomy): domain Bacteria; kingdom Pseudomonadati; phylum Pseudomonadota; class Gammaproteobacteria; order Enterobacterales; family Erwiniaceae; genus Buchnera; species Buchnera aphidicola. The sequence continues at coordinate 108,129 of NZ_CP034879.1, forward strand.
CAAAGGAATTATTATAAGAAATCAAAATGATAAAATTAATTTAAATAAATGTCTAAGAATATCTATAGGAACACGTTTAGAATGTTTACGTTTAATTCAAGAACTTCAATTTTTTTCTAAAAAATAATGTTTGCAAAGAGGTATTAATGAAAAATAAAATATTATTTATTGATCGAGATGGTACGTTGATAGAAGAACCCAGTGATACTTATCAAGTAGATTCGATCAGTAAATTAGTGTTTAAAAAAAATGTAATTTCTTCATTGCGTAAATTAATCAAATTAAAATATAAATTAATCATGGTCACAAATCAAGACGGATTAGGTAGTGAAAAATTTCCTTTGATAGATTTTAATATACCCCATTTTTTTATGCTAAATATTTTTCGTACAGAAGGAATAATATTTGATGATATATTAATATGTCCACATTTTTTAGAAGATAACTGTATGTGTCGTAAACCAAAAATAAAAATGATAGAACCATGGTTATCAAAAATAGATAAAGAACATAGTTATGTTATTGGTGATCGAGATACAGATATAACATTATCAAAAAATATTCAAGTTAAGGGGATTCAATATAAAGAAAATAAATGTGATTGGACAGATATTACACAAAAAATTATAAAGACAAATAGATGTGCAGAAATTTCTCGAATTACAAAAGAAACTAATATATATATAAAAGTTTATTTAGATTTAGAAGAAACAAGTAAGATTAATACTGGTATAAAATTTTTTGATCATATGTTAGAACAGTTAGCAGTACATAGTGGTATTTGTATGCATATTTTTGTTAAAGGTGATCTACATATTGATGATCATCATACAGTAGAAGATACTGGTATTGTATTAGGAGAAGCCTTATTACAATCTTTAGGAAAAAAAAATGGTTTATGTAGATTTGGTTTTTATTTACCTATGGATGAAAGTAGATCAAATTGTATCATAGATTTATCAAATCGTCCATATTTAAAATTTCAGGCTAAGTTTAATCATCAAATGGTTGGTGATCTAAATACTAGTATGATTGAACATTTTTTTTATTCTCTTTGTTACTCTATGAAGATTACGCTACATTTATTTGCAGAAGGTCAAAATGATCATCATTGTGCTGAAAGTTTGTTTAAAGTATTTGGACGAGCATTACGACAAGCTATTAAGATTGAAGGAAATATGTTACCAACTTCTAAAGGAATTCTATAATGAATATAGTGATCATAGATACTGGTTGTGCTAATTTAACTTCAATTAAAGTAGCGATTAAAAGATTAGGTTATAATGCTATAATTACTTCCGAACCTTCAAGAGTGCTAAAATCTAATAAAGTTTTTTTACCTGGAGTAGGTACTGCTTCTGCAGTTATGAACTTTTTATTTGAAAAAAAATTAGTTCATATTATCAAAAAACTTACACAACCAATTTTAGGCATATGTCTAGGAATGCAACTGCTTTGTGATTTTAGCGAAGAATGTCACGGAGTTCACACGATCGGCATAATACAATCTTCTGTATTACGTTTAAAGACAAATAATTTACCTCTACCACATATTGGATGGAATAAAATTAAATTTAATGAATCACATCCTTTATTTAAAAATATACGCAATAATGAAAGATTTTATTTTGTTCATAGTTATATAGTACCTATTAATAAATATACATTATCTACTACAGATTATGGTGTGAATTTTAGTTCGTCTATACAAAAAAATAATTTTTTTGGAGTTCAATTTCATCCGGAAAAATCTGGGAATATAGGATCACAATTATTAAAAAATTTTTTGGAGATGTAATTTTATGATTATTCCTGCATTTGATTTTATTAATGGTGAAGCAGTACGTTTATATCAAGGTGATTATTCTAATAAAAAAAAATATAATATAAATTTACAGTGTTGTTTAGAAGAATATAAATATAAAGGAGTTAAAAATATTCATTTAGTAGATTTAGATGGAGCAAAAAATAGTCAAAATAGACAATTAGAACTATTTAAAAATATATTATCTTATACTAATATTCCTATCCAAATAGGAGGAGGTATAAGAACTACAGAAGATATAAATATTCTTTTAGATTTAGGCGTAAAAAAGGTGGTTATTGGTTCTGCTGTAATTCAAAATAAAATTCAAGTTAAACAATGGTTAAAACAATACGGTGCAGATAAAATTGTTTTAGCGTTAGATATACACATTGATAGTGATAATAAAAAAGAAGTATATATTCATGGTTGGAAAAAAAAAACTAAAATTACTTTAGAAGAAATTATTGAATATTTTTCACCAAGTGGATTACAACATGTATTATGTACTGATATATCTAAAGATGGAACATTATTAGGACCTAATATTAAATTATATCAAGAACTTTCAAATTCTTTTAAAAAAATAAAATTTCAAGCATCTGGAGGAGTTGGTACGTTACAAGATGTTATATCTTTAAATAATACTGGAATTCATAGTGTAATTATTGGTCGTAGTTTATTAGAAAAAAAAATTAAAATAGAAGAGGCATTAGAATGCTGGCAAAACGAATAATAGCATGTCTAGATGTTAGCAATGGTGTAGTAGTTAAAGGAATACAATTTCAGAATCATAGAATCGTCGGTGATATTATACCTCTTGCTCAACGTTATGCAAATGATGGTATAGATGAATTAGTTTTTTATGATATTACTGCTTCAACAAATAATACATTAGTTGATCGAAGTTGGATAAAACGTGTTGCTAAAGTAATAAATATTCCATTTTGTGTTGCTGGAGGAATTAAAAGTATAGAAGATGCACAAAATATTCTATCTAGTGGTGCAGATAAGATATCAATTAATTCTTCAGCATTGATAGATCCTAATTTAATAACAAAGATTTCTGAACGTTTTGGTGTTCAATGCATGGTAGTTGGAATTGATTCTTGGTTTAATCAAACTGAAAATAGTTATATGGTGCAGCAATATACAGGAGATGTTAGTAAAACTTATCAGACTCATTGGAAAACGTCTGATTGGGTGAAAGAAGTTCAAAAAAAAGGTGCAGGTGAAATTGTTTTAAATATGATGAATAAAGATGGTTTACAACAAGGCTATGATCTTTTACAACTGAGTGCAATAAGAGCTATTTGTAAAGTTCCTTTAATTGCTTCAGGAGGTGCTGGAATTATAGAACATTTTTATGATGCGTTTTATCAGTCTAATGTTGATGGTGTTTTAGCTGCATCTGTTTTTCATAAAAATATAGTCAATATAAAAACATTAAAAAACTTTTTAATTCAAAGAGGAATGGAGATTAGAGCGTGTTGACTTCACAAGATTTATTAAATCTAAATTGGATCAAAACAAATAGCATGATTCCTGTAATTATACAAAATATTTTTTCAAATGAAGTTTTAATGCATGGATATATGAATGAAGAAGCTTTATTAAAAACGCAAAAAAATGGTTTAGTGACATTTTATTCTCGTACTAAAAAACGTCTATGGACGAAAGGAGAAAAATCAGGAAATTATTTAAAAGTCATTGAAATTACAGCAGATTGTGATTATGATACATTATTAATTTTAGTTAAACCTATAGGTAAAACATGTCATTTTGGAAATACAAGTTGTTTCCTTCCTAAAAAATATAATATTGATTTTTTATTCGATTTAGAAAATATTATAAAAAATAGAAAAAGTGTATACAAACATGATTCGTATACATCTGAATTATATAAGTCTGGAACGAGTCGTATAGCACAAAAAGTAGGTGAAGAAGCTATAGAAACTATTTTAGCAGCTATGAAAACTAATAAAAATGAATTAATTAATGAATCTTCAGATTTAATTTACCATTTAATTGTACTATTACACGACCAAAATTTAAATTTAAAGATTGTTCTAGATAACTTAAAAAAAAGAAGTCAAAAATAATTATTTTTTAATTTTAAATCATGGTAATGATTTTTTAATAAAAAAATATTACTAAAAATTAATTTATAGTATTTCAATTTCATAAAACATTCAATTATAAATATATATATCTTATATAATAATCTCTATTACTTGAAAAGTATTAAATTATATAACTTGTAATATACAAGTAACATTGTCTTTTTTTATTTATATATCTCATATAAACAATCATATAAAAATTTATCTGCACTGTAAATTTATATAAGTACTGTTGTAATATTTTATTTTAATCAATGAAAAATTGAAAATGTTTATAATATCATTTATTGTGTAACAGATTAAATAAAACATATTAATATAAAAGAATATGGATTTATTATATATTTTAGCATATTTGAGTTGGAGAAAAAAATGTCAAAACAACAAATTGGTGTTGTGGGAATGGCAGTAATGGGACGTAATTTAGCATTAAATATCGAAAATAAAAATTATACTGTCTCTATATTTAATAGAACATCCTCAATAACAGAGGACGTCATAAATCATAATTCAGGAAAAAATATTTTTCCATATTTTTCTATTAAAGATTTTGTTAATTCACTTATAAAACCTAGATGTATTTTATTAATGGTTCAATCAGGAAAAGCTACTGATGATACTATTCAAACGATTATTCCTTATTTAGACAAAGAAGATATATTAATTGATGGAGGAAATACTTTTTATAAAGATACTATGCGAAGAAGTGATGAATTATCTAAATATGGTATTAATTTTATTGGCATGGGAGTATCTGGAGGTGAATCAGGAGCATTAAATGGTCCATCGATTATGCCAGGAGGTCAAAAAAAAGCATATCAACTTGTTTCTTCTATATTAGAAAAAATATCGGCAAAATTTAAAAATGAACCATGTGTTAGTTATATTGGTCCAAATGGAGCAGGTCATTATGTAAAAATGGTACATAATGGTATCGAATATGGTGATATGCAATTAATTGCAGAGTCATATTTTTTATTAAAATATTTATTAAATATGAACAATAAAGAATTATCAAAAACATTTTCAGAATGGAATAAAGGTGAATTAAATAGTTACTTAATTGAAATCACAAAAAATATTTTTATTAAACAAGACAGTGATGGCAATGATTTGATAGATATTATTTTAGATATAGCAGAAGACAAAGGCACTGGAAAATGGATAAGTCAAAATTCTTTAGAACTACGTGAACCGCTTTCGTTAATTACTGAATCTGTTTTTTCACGTTATTTATCATCTCTTAAAAAACAACGTATAACAGCATCAAAAATATTAAAAGGACCGGATATAAAACCATTAATTAAAGATAGACATGACTTTATTGAAGAAGTAAGACGGGCTTTATATTTAGGAAAAATCATTTCTTATGCACAAGGATTTTCTCAATTAAAAAAAGCTTCAGAGAAATATTCTTGGAATTTAAAATATGGTGAAATAGCTAAAATTTTTAGATCAGGTTGTATCATTCGTGCAAATTTTTTACAAAAAATAACAGAAGAATATTCTCATAATGTAAATATAGTTAATTTATTATTAACACCATATTTTTCAAAAATAGCTAATAAATATGAAGATTCATTACGTAAAATTGTTATTTATGCAATAAAATATGGTATTGCTGTTCCTGCTTTTTCTGCTGCTATATCATATTATGATAGTTATAGAGCATTATATTTACCAGCAAATTTAATTCAAGCTCAAAGAGATTATTTTGGATCTCATACTTATCAAAGAATTGATAAAAATGGTTATTTTCATACAAATTGGTCTATAAAAGAATAATATTAATTCTTATACTTTTAAAATCATGTGTATATTTATATTATAGTGAATATGTCATCGATGTTACTCAATTATTAAACAATTAAATAGCAGACGATGTAAAAAATATCTCTGCTATTGTAATTTAATATATTATAGTTCAATGCAATTTTTAAAAATATATCTATTATATGGCAGGTATAACATGCGTTTATGTGATAAAGATATTCAAGAATGGTTAAAAAAAAAGAAATTAATTATTGAACCTTATCCTCAAAAAAAATTAATTCATGGTATTACTGTTGATATACATTTGAGTGATAAATTTCGTATTTTTTATGATCATACTAGAGCATGCATTGATTTAAGTGATTCTAAAAAAAATATAGCATTATCATTATCTGAAGTCATGAGTAGAGAAATAGTTTTTTCTCAAGAAAAACCTTTATTTTTACAACCAGGTGCTTTAGTTTTATCATCTACATTAGAATATATTAAAATTCCTAATAATTTAGTTGGTTGGTTAGATGGTCGATCATCTTTAGCTCGTCTTGGTTTAATGATTCATGCTACTGCACATCGTATTGATCCCGGATGGGAAGGGAATATTGTTTTAGAGATCTTTAATGCTGGAAAATTAACTTTAGTATTGCGTCCTACAATGAGAATTGCAGCACTTAGTTTTGAAGTTCTTTCTCAATCAGTATTATATCCTTATTATTCTCGTTATGAATCTAAATATAAAAATCAAATTGGAGTTGTTACTAGTCGTATTGATAAAGAATAAATTTTTTTATATGAAAATATATGTATGTTATTTTTTTATAAAAATATATTTCTAAATATAGATAATAATATATTTATTTTAAAGGAATAGTTTACGATTGATTTTAATTTGTATATGATATTCTTTATTTAAAGAATTATAATATTATGTCAACTGTATTGAGAAAAATTTTAGTTACTTGTGCTTTCCCTTATGCTAATGGTTCTATTCATATAGGTCATATGCTCGAACACATTCAAGCAGATATTTGGGTTCGTTATCAGAGAATGCGTGGTCATGAAGTTTGGTTTATTTCTGCTGATGACGCTCATGGTACTGCTATCATGTTAAAGTCTGAGACGTTAGGAATATCTTCTCATAAATTAATTAAAAATATCCAAAAAGAGCATCAAATAGATTTTATGAATTTTAATATTTCTTATGATAATTATCATTCTACACATAGTATAGAAAACTTATATTTATTAAGAAAAATATTTACATGCTTAAATAATAAAGGTTTAATTCAAGAAAAGATAATTTCTCAATTTTATGATAATATTAAAAAAATATTTCTTCCAGATAGATTTATACAAGGTATATGTCCAGTTTGTAGATCAGATAACCAATATGGTGACAATTGTGAAGAATGTGGTGCAACTTATGAACCTATAGATTTAATTAATCCAATATCTGTGATTTCAAAAAAAAAACCTATTTTAAAAAATACAAAACATTTATATTTTGATTTAACTTTTTTTACTGATTTTTTAAAAAAATGGATATACTCTGGTGTTTTAGATGATTCAGTTATTAAAAAAACAGAAGAATGGTTAAAAGTAGGTTTAAAATCATGGGGTATTTCTCGAGATGCACCATATTTTGGATTTAAAATTCCTAATTTTCCTAATAAATATTTTTATGTGTGGCTTGATGCTCCCATCGGTTATATCAGTGCTTTTAAAAATCTTTGTTTTAAAAATAAGGAATTAAATTTTAATGAACTTTGGCATAAAGAATCTAGTTATGAACTATACCACTTTATTGGAAAAGATATTATTTATTTTCATACTTTATTCTGGCCTTCAATACTAGAAGCGGTTTCTTTGAGAAAACCTAATGGTATATTTGTACATGGTTATCTTACGATGAATGGATTGAAATTATCAAAATCACGTGGATTTTTAATTAAAGCAAGTGATTGGATAAAATATCTTGATTCAGATAGTTTACGTTATTATTATGCTAGTAAGTTATCTAATAATATTAATGATATTGAAATGAATTTAGAAGATTTCGTTCAAAAAATAAATAGCGATATTGTAAATAAATTAGTAAATTTAGCATCAAGAAATGCTAGTTTTATTAATAAATATTTTAATGGATATTTATCTAATAAATTAAATGATAATGGATTATATCAACATTTTATTGATATGAGTAACAAAATAGAGAATTTTTTAGAAAAACGTGAGTTTAGTTTTGTTATAAAAGAATCTATGAAATTAATAGATATAGCTAATCAGTATATTAATGAAAAAAAGCCATGGAAAATTGAGATAATAGAAACAAATATGAATGAATTGCAAAATATTTGTACTATGGGAATTAATTTATTTAGAATAGTAATGATTTTTTTAAAACCAATATTGCCTGATTTAGCAATAAAAACAGAGTTTTTTTTAATTTCAAATTTAACTTGGGAAAGTATTAAAAAACCTCTTTTATCTCATAAAATAAATAAATTCACACCATTATATGAACGTATTAGTTTTAAAAAAATTTCTCAATTAATAAATCTATATAAATAAAACATATCTTTTAATAAAAAAGAATGGTATATATTAAAAAATTTTAATAGAATGAAAAAATATATCTATGATTAGATAATAAATTATTTTTCCATGCTATAGTCCACGTTTCTTTGTTTATATTATCTATTTTTATAATAAAAACTCCTAATGCGCCAATAAAAATATTATTGTAAAATAAAAGTGGAATTTTATTTCGCAACCAAGGAGGAATATTTTTTTCTTGCCATATTTTTTTTATTTTTCGTTTTTGATTTCTTCCTAAAATTAATATTTTACCTTCATATTGAAATCGAATATTAATTAATTCATTATTTTTAGGCTTAGGAAGAATAATACCATTATTATCTTCTTCCAAATAACCTAAATTATTAGGAAGAGTAAGGGGAAGATTTATATTATGCCAAAATAAAAAACGATTTGTAAAATTTGGTTGTGCTTCAATTAAATAAAGTGATTTTTTATATCGTCTAATTTCATTATTTTTTAAAATAATTTTAGGATTCGCATCTTTTCGACTAAAAATCATTTGATAATAAATAGATTGAATATTTTTATATGATGGTGCTTTAATTTTTTTTAAAGAGATCCAATGTCTAATTAGAGCTGTAGCAAGTTCTTTTTTCATATTTTTAAAAGTGATAATATTTAAAGAACCATCAAATTTTATAAGACCATGAATCATTTTATTAAGAAAATTTGTTAGTAGTTCTGTTTCTTCTTGACATATTTTAATAGTACGTAAACAATTTTTTAAAAAGAAAGGCCATCTTTCTTCAAAAATAGGAATAATTTTTTGTCTTATAAAATTACGATCATAATTTATATTTGAATTACTAAAATCTTCAATCCAATTTAAATTTTTATGGTAAGCCCATAATAATAGAGTTTTCTTTGTGATGTTTAAAAATGGTCGGATTATTTTTTTAGAACCAAACATAGTTTCTAAAGACATTCCAGATAGACCAGTCGGACCACTGCCTCTTTTTAAAGATAAAAAAAATGTTTCACATTGATCATTCATATGATGACCGGTAAGTAGAACGTCATCAAAAAGTAAGTGTTTATAAATAACATTATAGCGTTTTATTCGTAATTTTTCTTCAATATTTTTTTCATTTAGATCAATATAAATATTTTCAATAATTAATGGTATTTGATGCTTTATACAAGTTTTTTCACAATGTTGAACCCATTTTTTTGAATGACAAGTAAGATTGTGATTAATATGAATAGCACGTATTTTAATTTGAGGTATTTTTTTTTTTATTTTTAATATTTGATAAAGAAGAACGGTAGAATCTAATCCACCACTATAAGCTATTAAAAATGATTTATTTTTATATCGATGAATAATTGTTTCGATCAAATAAAAGTGCCTATATAAAGAATTATGTTTTAATATTGTTTTATACGTTCGAGTGGACTTGAACCACCAACTTCTACCATGTCATGGTAGCGCTCTAACCAATTGAGCTACGAACGTAAATAATTAAAAGAACAATATTAATGTATATTTTTATAATTCAAATTATATATGATTATTGATACAATATACAAATGTTTTATTTATACAAAATAAAAATTTTTTTAATAGTTTATTATTAAAATGTATAACTTGAATTGATTTAACAATATCATATTAAGGAAAAATTATGTTTACAGGCATTGTAAATGGAATTGGTACTATTATATCTATAAAAAAGAAAAAAAAAAGCAATAGTTATATGGTTCAGATCCCATCTATTGCTTCTAAAAATTTAAAAATAGGTGCTTCAATAGCTCATAATGGATGTTGTTTAACTGTAACAATAATTAATGACAATTATATAGTATGTGATGCTGTACAAGAAACTTTGAAAAATACTAATTTAGGGATGTTAAATGTTGGAGATGATATCAATATTGAAAGATCAGTAAAATATGGAGATGAAATTGGTGGACATATAATATCTGGTCATGTTATGAATACACTTGAGATTTCTAAAATATTGCAATTTGATAATAATTATATTGTATGGTTAAAAGTTAAAAATATTAAATTAATGAAATATATTTTTTATAAAGGATTCATCTGTATTGATGGAATTAGTCTTACTGTTGGAGATATTATTCAGAATGAATTTTGTGTAAATATTATACCACACACTTTATTATCCACTACAATAGGAAATAAAAAAAATGGTAGCATAATGAATGTAGAAATTGATTTTTATACACAAACAATTGTAGATACAACAGAACGTTTTATTTGTAATAAGATGTAAAAATTTTTTATTAATTTATTTATTTTTTAAAAAAATAATTATTTAATATTGTGTGAATAATAAAAATTATATAAATATATTTGATGTTAGGCATTGTAAATGAAACATTATCTTTTGTTTTTTATTTCTAATATATTAATTGAAAATTTTATTTTAGTAAAGTTTCTTGGTTTATGTCCTTTTTTAGGAGCTTCAAGTAAAATAGAAACAGCTATTGGAATGAGTTTTGCAACTACTTTTGTTGTTTTTATATCATCTTTATTATTATGGTTATTTAATTTTTTTATTTTGTTACCTTTAAATTTAGTTTATCTTAGAATTATAGCTTATATGTTAATTATTTCAGTAAGTGTTCAGTTTTTAGAAATAGTATTACGTAAAACTAGCCCTATTTTATATCGTTTACTCGGAATTTTTCTGCCTTTAATTACCACTAATTGTACAGTTTTAGCTATTCCGTTATTTAGTTTATATGCGAATTATATGTTTATTGAATCTGTTTTATACAGTATAAGTGCATCATGTGGTTTTACTTTAGTAATGATTATTTTTGCTTGTATTCGTGAACGTATAGTATCATCAGATGTTCCTCTACCTTTTCAAGGTGCGCCTATTATTTTAATTACTGTAAGTCTAATGTCTATTGGATTTATGGGGTTTCAAGGTTTGGTGAAAATGTAATGATATTTACAATTTTTATTTTTAGTGTATTGTCTTTTTTTTTAGGAATGATATTAAGTATTGCTGCTTATAAATTTCAATTAAAAAAAGATCCTGCTATAGAAATAATTAATGAATTACTACCTCAAAGTCAGTGTGCACAATGTGGATATTCTGGATGTTATCCTTATGCTGAAGCAATAGTTTCTAATTCTGAAAAAATTGATAAATGTATTCCAGGTGGAGCTGATCTTATATCACAAATTGCAAAAGTATTAAATATAGAAATACCTTTAGATATTTTACTAATTAAGAATAAAGAAATATTTAATACTACTGTATTAATTGATGAAAAAAACTGTGTTGGATGTGCAAAATGTGCTACTTTTTGTCCAGTCGATGCAATAATTGGTGCTCCTAATTTTATGCATACAGTTTTACAAGAATTTTGTACTGGTTGTAATATTTGTTTATCACATTGTCCAACTAATTGTATTCAAATTAAAAAAAGAGATCTATGAAAAATATAATACTTATACAATGTAAAAAATTTTTTAAAAAATTATTTTTGATGAAATGTTGGATTAATTCGATTATTAATTTTTTCAATATAAAAAAAAATATAATTTTAAAGGTGGTTTAAAATGTTTGACTACGCATAAGAAGTATAGTGATTATTTACCACAAAATTTACCACTCGCTAAAAGATTTTTTATTTTTATTGACAGTAGTATTTGTAGTGTAAGGTTACGTGTTAAGATCAATCAGAAAGTATTACGTGGACAACCTTTAATTTTTGGTGATATTTTTAATGTTCCTGTTCATGCACCTACTTCTGGATGGATAGAAGATATTTCTATCTATTCAAATTCTTTTAATCAAAATAAAAAAAACATAAAAATTATTATTTTATCTGATCATTTAGATAAATGGATTAGATTAAAACCTATTAAAAATTATAAAAGATACACTTCTGAACAATTAATTAAAATTATTTATCAGTCAGGTATTGTTGGTCTTGGCGGGGGGCAATTTTCATCTTCAAAAAAATTAATGTTAAGTATGAATAAAGTACATACTTTAATCGTCAATGCTGTAGAAAGTGAACCTTATATAACAGCAGATAATTGTTTAATAAATAATTATATACACGAAATTTTAAAGGGATGTAAAATTATATCCTGGATCGCTAATATTAAAATAGTTTTAATTGCCATTCAAGAAGATAAAATTGAAACAATTTCAAAAATTTATAGTTTCATTAAAAATGAACCATTATTTAAAGTTTGTATTCTTAAAAAAAAATATCCTGGAGGAAGTAGTAAAATACTTATAAAATCTTTAACAGGACAAGAAATTCCTCACGAAAAACATGCTGTAGATATTGGATATCTTATTTTTAATGTTGCAACAATATATGCTATAAAAAGATCAATTATTGATGGAGAACCCCTAACTGAACGTATTGTTACTGTTTTAGGCGACGAAAATTTTTTATCCGGAAATTTTTGGACTAGAATTGGAACTCCAGTTAAACATTTTTTAACTAACTATAAAAATAAAATATATCTTAATATTATTGTGTATTTTGGTGGTTTATTCATGGGAAAAAGAATTTATGATTTAAATTTATCTATATTAAAGAATACAAATTGTGTTTGGATTCAACTAAAAAAAAAAGAGAATAATAAGACTATTGAGTATAGCTGTATTCGATGTGGATATTGTTCTTTTGTTTGTCCAGTAAATTTACTTCCACAACAGCTTTATTGGTACAGTAAAAATACTGACCATAAAAAAACAAAAAAATATGATATACTAGACTGTATAGAATGTAAGGCATGCGAAAAAGTATGTCCAAGTCATATTCCCTTAGTCAAATATTTTAAAATAGAAAAAAATATTATAAAAAATATTGAATTGAATGATATTCGTAAAAAAATATCATATTTACGTTTTACAAAAAGAGAAAAAAGATTATTAAATTATAAAGTAATAACTCATGAAAACAATATTAAAAGTACTAATATTCTTAAAATACAAGATAACAAAACAAATGATATTAAAAGAAATATAAGGAAAGCAAAAGTACAAGCAGCAATAGCACGTATGAAATCTAAAAAATAAATTTTTATTAAAATTTTTTTTTAAAAACATACTATTATATAATAACATACTAAATAAGAAAAAAATGAATTTTCCTTATATATATCATCTTTATAGTGTTAGAAAAATAATGTTTTTAGTTATTACTGCTTGTATTCCAGCTATTTTAACTAAATATTATTTTTTTGGCACCGGTACATTAATACAAATCTTTATTTCTGTAATTATTGCAATTCTGATAGAAATTATCATTTTAAAAATTCGTTCAAAAAATATAAAAATACATTTATGGGATAATTCAGTAATTTTAACTGCTATTTTATTTGGAGTAAGTATACCTTCTTTATTGCCTTGGTGGATTACTGTTTTTGGGGTATTTTTTTCTGTTCTTGTTGGTAAACATTTATATGGTGGACTTGGTCAAAATATATTTAATCCAGCTATGATTGGTTACGCAGTATTATTAATATCTTTTCCTGTTTATATGAATAATTGGAATAAAATTAGTACAGAAACATCTTTCTTAAAAGATATGGAACAATCTTTGAATATTATTTTTTCTAATCAAAGTACTCTTAATAATTTAAATACTTCTGTTAATAGTTTCACAGAAGCTACTCCTTTAAATGATTTTAAGATAAAATCTCATTTTTTAAATAACGATTATATAGAAGATAATGGGTCTCATCATAAAACCATTTCTCTTCAAAAGAGTTCAACATATATTAATATTAGTTTTTTTTTAGGTGGATTTTTTTTAATTCTTAAAGGAATTATTTGTTGGCGTATTCCAATAATTTTTTTATTTTCTTTAGGGTTTTTATCGAGTATCACTTATTTTTTTTCACAAGATCTATTTATGTCACCATTAGTTCATCTTTTTTCTGGAGGAACAATGATATGTGCTTTTTTTATTTCTACAGATCCAGTGACTACTGCCTGTACTAATGTAGGAAAAATAATATTTAGTATTATTATTAGTTGCTTAGTTTGGATTATACGTAATTACAGCGCGTATCCAGATGGAATTGCTTTTGCAGTATTATTAGCAAATATGCTAGTACCATTAATTGATCATTATACAAAAACATCTGGATATGGTCATAATAGAATATGAAAAAGAAAAATAAAATATTAAAAAATGCTTTTTTAATTAGTTTGTTTTCTACGGTATGTGTAGCTGGTACAGTATTAATTAATCATATAACAAAAAATAAAATAATTCTTCAAAAAGAAGAAGAAAAAAAAATTTTATTACAGCAAGTTGTTCCTAAAAAAATATATGATACATTTACAAAAAAATTATATAAAATAAAAAATAAATATTTAGGAGATGATAAAACGCATAATTTATGGTTATTATTTAATAATAAAAAAAATCAACCAGAAGCAGCAATTGTTGAAACTACTGCTCCTGATGGATATTCTGGTTCTATTAATATGTTAGTCGCTGCATATTTCAATGGAAAAATCATTGGTGTAAGAGTTGTTTCTCATAAAGAAACTCCAGGTATTGGAGATAAAATTGAGTTATCTATTTCTGATTGGATTAAAAAATTTACTAATATGCATGTATCTTCTTTAGAAGATAAAAATTTTTCATTAAAGAAATATGGAGGAAGTATTGACCAATTTACAGGGGCTACAATAACACCGCAATCTGTAACTAATTCTGTTAAAAGAACCGTTGTTTTTATTAAAACCATACCATTAATTTTTAATTTTTTAAATTAAGATATTTATGAATATTAAAACTTTTTTAAAGAATAGATTATGGACAAATAATTCTTCTTTAGTTCAATTATTAGGACTATGTCCGGTTCTAGCGATGACGACAAATGCTATTAATTCTATAGGTTTAGGAATAACAACTACTGTAGTCTTAACAATTACTAATACCATTATTTCTATTTTTAAAAAATTTATACCTAAAGATATCAGAATTCCTATTTATATGATGATTGTTTCTTCAGTTGTCACATCTATAGAAATGTTAATGCACGCTTATGCTTTTAATTTATATCAGTCATTAGGTATTTTTATTCCATTAATAGTTACTAATTGTATAATTGTAGGTAGAGCGGATTTCATTGCATATAAAAATTCTATATTAGTGTCTTTTATGGATGGTTTGTGGATAGGATTAGGTTCAACTTTTGCTATGTTTTTAATAGGTTTCATAAGAGAAATATTAGGAAATGGAACATTATTTTTGGGTATTCATAAATTAATTTTTTCTATAGATAGTTCTTCATTTATTCAATTATTTGATAAAAATTTTACAGTATTTTTAATTATTTCTCCTCCAGGTGGTTTTTTTATATTAGCTTGTATAATTGCTATTAAAAATTTTATAGATATAAAAAGCAATAAAAAAATTATTTTGACTAGTGCACAATGTTCTTGTATTAGTCAACTCAAAAAATAGTTTGATTATGAATAAAAAAAAACGTTATAAAATTTTATCATTATTTTATACTCAAGATTCAGATCCTAAAACAGAATTGATTTTTTCTTCTGATTTTGAATTATTATTATCTGTTATTCTTTCGGCTCAGTCTACTGATCTTACTGTTAATAAAATTACTAAAAAATTATTTAAAATAGCTAATACTCCTGAAAGTATCGTTTTTTTAGGTTTAGAAAGACTTACAAAGTGTATTAAAAATGTTGGATTGTATAATACTAAAGCATTAAATATCATTCGTACTTCTTTTTTAATTGCATATAAGTACAATGGAAATATTCCAAATAATAGAACTATATTAGAGTCTTTACCAGGTGTAGGAAGAAAAACAGCGAATATTATTTTAAACACTATATTTAAAAAAAATACTATTGCTGTAGATACTCATGTTTTTAGAGTTGCAAATCGCACTAATTTTGCTAAAGGTAAAAATGTTCAAGATGTTGAAAAAAAATTAATGAAAGTAGTTCCTCCATTTTTTAAATTAAAAATTCATTCTTGGTTTGTATTACATGGTCGTTATATTTGTACTGCACGTAAAGTTAAATGTAATATGTGTTTAATATATAACTTATGTGAATTTAATGAAAAAAAAATTTAACATATTTTTTTTATAGGTATATATGTGATTATTGTAGAAGTTATTTTACCTTTTCCTATTAGACAGTTTTTTAAATACTGTATGCCTGATATAATGCGTCCTGTTATCGGCGGTAGAATAGTAGTACCTTTTCGATCTAAAGATATTGTGGGTGTTGTTATTTCATTTTCTAAGATAAAAGATACAAGAAAGTTAAATTTCAAATGCGTTAAATCATTAATTGATTCCAAATCACTATATAGTAATGTTTTATTGAATCTTATTATTTGGATAAATAAGAATTATCAATGTTTTATTGGAAATTTATTTTTTTCTATTTTACCAAAATTATTGCGTAATAAGTATATAATAAAAAATAAATATATTCATCAGTGGATAATTACGAAAAAAGGAAAAGAAATCAACTCTCAAATTTTTTTAACAAAAAAACAATTGAATGCTTTAATTATATTAAAAAAAAAAGTATTTTAAGCTCAGAATTAAAAAAACATAATATATCTAAAAGTATTTTGAAACAGTTAGAAATACAAGAATTATGTATACAAAGTTTTTATTTAAAACCTATTGTAAAATATACTTACTCTTGCAAGAACAGAAAAAATTTTTTTTTAAATCCAAAGACTTTACTATATATTCGTAGTATCTTGATGAAAAAAAAATTTTCATCTTGGTTGTTAACCAAAATTAGTTTATATGAAAAAGTAAAATTTTATTTAGGACTAATTAGATTAGCATTAGAAAAAAATATGCAAATTTTAATTATCGTTCCTTATTTTAAAAATATTAATGTAGTTTTAGTTTTTTTAAATAAATTTTTTAATGTTCCTATTGATATTATAGATTCAAAATTAAGTAATCTACGATACTTAAATCATTGGATTAGAATAAAAAATGGTGAAAATTCTATTATTATAGGAACAAAAAAAAGTATATTTTTACCTTTTTTGAATTTAGGTCTAATTATTATTCTTGAAGAACATCATTTAAACTATAAAAATACAGATAAATGCAGATATAATATTAGAGATATAGGAATATTAAGAGCTTATAAAGAAAATATACCTATAATTTTAGATTCAGATACTCCTTCATTAAAAACATTATATAATATTTTATTAAAAAAATGTTTTTATATCGTAATAAATCAAAATATGCAAAGAACAAACTTTAATAAAAAGATTATTGATTTAACAAAAGAAAAAATAAAATTGCATTTATCTACTACTTTAATAAATGAAGTGAATAATAATTTTAAACAAAAACAAGTTTTGTTTATTTTAAATAATTTTAATGCATCTTTTTTAGTTTTAATTTGTAGTATTTGTGGTTTTATATCAACATGTATTAATTGTGATAATTATTTTGAAGTAAATCAATATCGTAATATTTTATTTTGTAGATTTTGTTTAGTCAAAATGAAACAACCATTATTGTGTGATCATTGTGAATCTTTATCTTTAGGTGTAAAAAATATAAGAATAGAAAATTTTAAAAATAAAATACAAGCAATTTTTCCTAAAAAACCATTACTGTTTTTATTAGATAAAAACAGTATCAATAAAAATATTATTGATCAGAAATCTTTTGAATTTTTTAGTTCTACTCCTTATATTATTTTTTCAACAGAAGATATTGCGCATAATTATTATTTTCCTTATGTTAGGTTAATTAGTTTAATATGTATTGATAATTATTTTCTTTATTTTCAGTTTCGTGCTATAGAATATTTCGCACAATTTTATATTAATTTAAGAAAATTAACAAGAACAAACAAAAAATCATTAACAATATTAGTACAGACATCATTTTGTAATGATTTAAATTTAAAGGAATTATATAAAAATGGATATTTTTCTTTAGCAGACAAAATTTTAGCAATAAGAAAAAAATTTTTATTACCTCCTTGGACTGTTCAAACTATAATTTATACTGAAAGCATAGATTCTCAAAGAAATATGAATTTTTTGAATTTAATGCATACTATTTTAAAAAAAATATCTAAAAAGTATAATTATTGCTTATGGTTTGTAGGTCCTCATCCTTCTTATTTCAAAAATAAAAAAAATGTTCATCAATTATTAATTCAATGTTCTTCATATATATATTTAAACCATTTATTAAATGAGTGTATAGATATAATGAATTATTTTTCTATTTCTAAAAAAGTAAAATGGTTTATAGATGTAGAACCAAATTAAAAATGTACATAATGCATCATTAAGAAATAATTTTATATTTTTTACTCGTTGAAGTTCTAATAAAACTAGCATAAAATATACAAAATAAAAACTACAAAAAAATATTTTTTAATGCAATATATTAATATTAAAAATGAGGTTCTTAATGAGTGAATTTAATTTAATTAACGAATTACGAAATCGAGGTTTAATATCTCATATTACTGATGAAGATAATTTAAACAAACTCATTAATAATCGTGCTATTTCTGTTTATTGTGGTTTTGATCTTACAGCAGAAAGCTTACATATCGGTCATTTATTACCCTTAATTACTTTGAAAAGATTTCAAATGGCAGGCCATAAACCTATAGCATTAATAGGTGGTGCAACTAGCTTAATTGGAGATCCGAGTTTCAAAAAAAAGGAAAGAGTATTTAACAATATTAATAATATTAGTATATGGACAGAAAAAATCAGTAAACAAATTTCTTATTTTTTAAGTGTTAATGATGATAAAGAAAATAGTGCTTTATTATTAAATAATAAAAATTGGTTTAATAATATTAATATATTATCATTTTTACGTGATGTAGGAAAATATTTTTCAATTAATACGATGATAAATCGATCAGCAGTTAAACAACGTATTAAAAGACCAGATCAAGGAATTTCATTTACAGAATTTTCTTATAATTTATTGCAAGCATATGACTATTTTATTTTACATAAAGAACATAAAGTACAATTACAAATTGGAGGTTCTGATCAGTGGGGTAATATTTCTTCAGGTATGAATCTAATACATCGTAAATGTAAAAAAGAAGTATATGGTTTAACAGTACCTCTTCTTATCCAATCTAATGGAATTAAATTCGGGAAAACAGAGTCAGGTGCTATCTGGTTAAATGCTAAAAAAACTAGTCCGTATAAATTTTACCAATTTTGGATGAATATAGAAGATACAAATGTTTATAATTTTTTAAGAATGTTTACTTTTATTGATTTATCAGAAATAAAAATAAGAGAACAAGCAAACAATATTAATAATCAAATCATAAATGATAAATCTTATCTTGCTAGAAATATGACTCGTCTTGTACATGGAAAGAAGGAAATGATAGCAGTAGAAAGAATTACAGAGTTTCTCTTTTTAAAAAATATTAATGATATCAAAGAGTCTGATTTAGAACAATTACAACAAGATGGTATACCATCAATTCGAATAGATCAAATACAGGATTTACAAGAAGCCTTAGTATTATCTGGCTTGTCAAAATCTAGAACACAAGCCAAATATATGATAATGTCTAATGCTATATCTATTAATACAAAAAAAATAAATAAAAATCATATATTTAATAATAATGATAAATTATTTAAAAAATTTACTTTGTTATCTAGAGGTAAAAAAAATCATTGTTTATTGTGCTGGTAATTTAATTAGTATTTATTGAAAAACTTTCACCACAACCACAAAAACTTTCTACTTTGGCATTATGAAATTTAAATATTTTATTAATATTATTTTTTATAAAATCTATTTTAATTCCTTCTATAAATGGCATTTCTTCAGAAGAAATATATATAAGAATATTTTGATAAAAAAATATAATTTCTTTTATATTTTTTTTTTGGTTTAAATCTGCATCGGTAATTAATTTCATAGTATAGCGAAATCCTGCACATCCTGATTTTTTTATACCTAACCTTATTCCTTTACTATCAGAATTTGAATTAATTAAAAATAAAATTTGCTTAACAGCATTATCAGTTATTGAAATTTTTTTCCATATATTTTTATTTGGAAAATAAGTATTAATATCGTTTTTCTTCATGTTATTCTCTCTTTTAAAACGCATGTGTAATAATCAAAAATATTTTTTTTATTAATCATTTTTGTAAAATTTAATGCTATAATTATTTCATATTTTAAAGAAATAAAAAAATTTTTTATAAAAATATTGAGGTAAAACAATTATATGCAAAATCCAAAAGAAAAAATGGATGTATCGCAGTCTATTTTATCACTGATATTTATTATTTCGATAGGTGTGATAAGCTTTTTAGTAATTCATCCATTTATATTAGGATTTTCTTGGGCTAGTATGATTGTAATTTCCACTTGGCCTCTAATGTTAAAAATACAAAAATTTTTAGGTGGCAAACGTTCTCTTGCAGTAGCAATTATGATCATAATTTTGCTTCTTTTATTTATTATTCCAGTATTTTTTCTAGTTAATAGTTTAATTGCAACAAGTATTCCTCTTATTCATTGGTTTAGTTCAAATAACCTAGAATTTCCAGAGTTAGTTTGGCTTCAAGATATTCCACTCATCGGTAAAAAAATATTTATTAGTTATCAAGATTTACTATCTGGTGATGGAGGTGAATTAATTCGTGAGGTACGACCTTATATGGGACGTACAACTGAATTTATTATCCTTCAAGCTAAAAATTGTGGACTATTTGTGATACATTTGATGCTTATGCTTTTTTTCAGTGTCTTATTGTATTGGAATGGTGAAAAAATAAGTAAATCTATTCGTCATTTTGCATGTCGCCTTAGTTCAAAAAATGGAGATGCTATTATTTTTTTAGCTGTTCAAGCTGTCAGAGCTGTTGCTTTAGGTGTTGCAGTCACAGCTTTAATTCAAGCTATATTATCTGGTATAGGACTATTAGTTTCTGGTGTTCCTTATTGGGCATTATTAATGATAATAATTGTTTTTTCTTGTTTAGTACAATTAGGACCGTTACCTATTTTAATACCTTCTATTATATGGCTCTATTGGAATAATAATACTACTTGGGGAACAATATTATTAATTTGGAGTTGTCTAGTATTTATACTAGATCATATACTTAGACCGTTTTTTATACGAATGGGAGCAGATTTACCTATTTTATTAATTTTATCTGGAGTTATTGGTGGGTTATTGGCTTTTGGAATAATTGGTTTATTTATTGGTCCAGTTGTATTAGTAATATTTTATCGTTTAATAATATCATGGATTTATGGTATTTCTATCGCATCTATTTTAAATAATACATCATTAAAATAAATCGTTTTATTCATATAAATATAACAGATAGAATAAATACTTTTAATTCAACATATTCTAAATTATGATAATATAAAATATGATTTTTAATCAGATGAATAATTAATCAAAAAAAATATTTTTTCTATATAAAATTTTAAAAAAAGATTATAAATAAATTTATAACTATTTTGTTTTTTTTAATTATTATCATATCTTGCTATTCTTTCCAGCATAAATAATTCATTTAGAGAACAAAATGAAAAAAACAGATGAACTACGTACAATACGAATTGATCCATTAGTAACTCCATTTGAATTAGCGAAGGAATATTCTATTACTTCAGATATTATGGATAATGTTATCACGACAAGACAAAATATTGCTCGTATCATGACTGGAGAAGATTCGCGATTACTTGTTGTAATAGGACCATGTTCAGTTCATGACCCTATTGCTGCAGTAGAGTATGCACATCGATTATATGAATTACGTATAAAATACAAAGATCGTCTTGAAATTATAATGCGTACATATTTTGAAAAACCAAGAACAGTTGTGGGTTGGAAGGGATTAATTTCAGATCCTGATTTAAATGGTAGTTTTCGAGTTAATCATGGTTTAGCAATTGCTCGTAAATTATTATTAGATATAAACGCATTAGGAATGCCTGCAGCAACCGAATTTCTTGATATGGTAATAGGGCAATTCATTGCAGATCTAATTAGTTGGGGTGCTATTGGAGCACGAACAACTGAAAGTCAAATTCACAGAGAAATGGCTTCTGCTCTTTCTTGTCCCGTTGGTTTTAAAAATGGTACTGATGGTAATATACGAATTGCAATTGATGCTATTCGTGCAGCACAAGTTAGACATTTATTTTTAGCACCTAATAAAAATGGACAAATGACAATTAATCATACTAGTGGAAATCCTTATGGACATATAATTATGAGAGGTGGTCGTTCTCCTAATTATCATGCAGATGATATTGATTTAGCAGTAAAACATTTACGTGAATTTGGTTTATCAGAACATTTAATGATTGATTTTAGTCATGGTAATTGTTTAAAGGAACATCTTCGTCAAAAACATGTTGCTAAATCTGTTGCTAATCAAATTTATAATGGTTCTAGAGCTATATTTGGTGTTATGATTGAAAGTTTTTTAGAAGAAGGTTTTCAAAAAGTAATTAATAATCAGCCATTAATATATGGAAAATCAATTACTGATGCTTGTTTAAACTGGAAGGATAGTACTTTAATTATTAAACAATTAGCAGACGCTGTAGACATGCGTTTTTAATTTATATGCTAGTCAAAAAAATTTTGACTAGCATCTTTTTGTTAATGTAATTTTTTATTATGTAAAATAAAAGAATATCTTACATTTAAAGTAATAGTATGCAGAATTATTTTCTTTTAGACAACATGTGATTAATATTTTTAATTAAGGATTTTAAAGAATGCCTGTAATAAGATTTTGTGATGGAAGTCAGCAGGTGTACGAGCATTCTGTTCCATTGATAGAGATCATTAAAAATAAAAAACCTAGTATTATCAAATCTATTATTGCAATTTCTGTTAATAATAATTTTTCAGATTTGCATACTGTAATAAAAAAAGATTCTACTATAGAATTTATTCATAGAAAACATCATAATGCATTAAATATTATTCGACGCTCTTGTGCGCAACTTTTAAGTTATACTATAAAAAATATGTGGCCTATTTCTAAAATTGCTGAAAGTAACATTTTTAGAAATGGATTTTATTGTGATGTAGATTTAGAAAAAAAAATTTCAATACAAGATCTTGTATTATTAGAAAATAATATGAATGCTTTTATAAGAAAAGAATACGATATTCTTAACAAAAAAGTTTCTTTTTCTGAAGTATTGAAAATTTTTGAAAAATATTCTGAAACATATAAAGCATCTTTAATCAATAAAATAGTTGATCGGAAAAATAATATTTCTTTATATTATCACGAAAGTTATGTAGATCTTGATATAGGAATGCAAGTTTTTAATATAAAATTTTGTAAATATTTTAAATTACAAAAAATTGGAGGAGTTTATTGGAAAGGTGATAATAAAAATAAGATGTTACAACGTATTTATGGTACCGCTTGGTCTAATAAAGAAGAATTAGATAAACATCTAAATTATTTAACCGAATTAGAAAAGAGAGATCATCGCAAAATTGGAAAGTTTCTTGAATTATATCATATGCAAGAAGAATCTCCAGGTATGATTTTTTGGCATCATAATGGTTGGATTATATTTAATGAATTACAAAATTTTGTTCGAGAGAAATTAAAAGAATATCAATATAAAGAAGTTAAAACGCCATTATTAATAGATAAATTAATGTGGAAAGAAAGTGGACATTGGGATAATTATAAAAATGCAATCTTCACGACATTATCAGAACATCGAGAATATTGTATTAAACCTATGAATTGTCCAGGACATGTACAGATTTTTAACAATATATTAAAATCTTATCGAGATTTACCTGTTCGTATGGCAGAATTTGGTAGTTGTCATCGTAATGAACCATCAGGTTCTTTACATGGTCTTATGAGAGTAAGAAATTTTACTCAAGATGATGCTCATATATTTTGTAGTTCTGAACAAGTACGTCCTGAAATTAATAATTGTATTAAAATGATATATGATTTGTATAGTACATTTAATTTTAAAAAAATATTAGTCAAGCTTTCTACTCGTCCAGAAAAACGTATTGGTAGTGACTCTATGTGGGATCAATCAGAAAAAGATTTATCCGACATGCTGATAGAAAATCATTTATCATTTGAATATCAATTAGGTGAAGGTGCTTTTTATGGACCTAAAATTGAATTTATTTTACAAGATTCTTTAGATAGAAATTGGCAATGTGGTACGATTCAACTTGATTTTTATTTGTCATTACGTTTAAATTCATTTTATATTAATGAAAATAATGAACGTAAAGCACCTATAATTATTCATCGTGCTATATTGGGTTCAATAGAACGTTTTATTGGTATATTAATTGAAGAATGTTCCGGTAATTTACCAACATGGTTATCCCCTATACAAGTTATAATAATTAGTATTTCTAAGATTAGTATAGATTATGTTAAACAATTATCTAAAAAAATTTCTGATGCAAATATTCGTGTAGAATCAGATTTAAGAAACGAAAAAATAGGTTTTAAAATTCGTGAACATACATTACGTCGAATTCCATATATAGTAATTTGTGGTGAAAAAGAAATAGAATCTAAAAAAATTTCTGTTAGAAATAGAAATGGTTATAATTTTGGAATGATTGATATTAATATATTTATTGAAAAGTTACAAAAAGAAATATTTATGCGTAACTTTTTTCAAATGGAGGAATGAAGTATTAAAGGTGGAAAAAGAATTCAATTAACACGTCCTAATCGAATTAATAGTGAAATACGCGCTATTAAAGTTCGCTTAACAGGCGTTGATGGTGATCAAATTGGCATAGTTCATTTAAGGGAAGCTTTGTCAAAATCTGAGGAATTAGGATTAGATTTAGTAGAAATTAGTCCAAATGCTGAACCTCCAGTTTGTCGTATCATGGATTATGGAAAATTTCTTTATGAAAAAAGTAAATCTTCTAAAGAACAGAAAAAAAAACAAAAAGTCATTCAAATAAAAGAAATAAAATTTCGTCCTGGAACAGATGAAGGAGACTATCAAGTTAAATTACGTAATTTAAC
The DNA here is from genome assembly GCF_005081945.1 of Buchnera aphidicola (Brachycaudus cardui). Lineage (NCBI taxonomy): Bacteria > Pseudomonadati > Pseudomonadota > Gammaproteobacteria > Enterobacterales > Erwiniaceae > Buchnera > Buchnera aphidicola. Next base: position 133,461 of record NZ_CP034879.1, read on the forward strand.
AAGATTCTTAGAAGATGGCGATAAAGCAAAAATTACTTTGCGATTTCGCGGTCGTGAAATGGCACATCAAAAAATAGGTGTAGATGTTTTAAATAGAGTGAAAAATGATCTAATTGAATTGGCAGTAGTTGAATCATTTCCATCTAAAATTGAAGGCCGTCAAATGATCATGATTTTAGCACCAAAGAAAAAATAGTAATTTTTGACTAGATGTTTTAAAAATAAATATATGATTTTTTTAAAAAATATCTTATATTTTTCTTTTTATAATTTAAATGAAATATTTTATGCCAAAAATTAAAACTTTAAAAAGTGCAGCTAAACGCTTTAAAAAAACTGCATCTGGTAAATTTAAACGTAAACAAGCAAATTTACGTCATATTTTAACTAAAAAAACTACAAGTAAAAAACGTCATCTTCGTCCTAAGATTTTAGTATCTCAAGGAGATATAGATAGCGTGAAATCTTTTTTACCGTATGCGTAAATTCATTTTTTTATTAAGATTTTACGAATAGGAGAGCATAAATGGCTCGTGTAAAACGTGGCGTAATTGCTCATGCTCGTCACAAAAAAATTTTAAAACAAGCAAAAGGTTATTATGGCGCTCGTTCTCGTATTTATAGAGTTGCATATCAAGCAGTAATTAAAGCTGGTCAGTATGCTTATCGTGATAGACGTCAAAGAAAAAGACAATTCCGACAATTATGGATTTCACGAATTAACGCTGCAGTTCGTCAAAGTCAAATGTCTTACAGTAATTTTATATTTGGTTTAAAAAAAGCTTCAATTAATATTGATCGAAAAGTATTATCTGATATTGCTATATTTGATATTTTTTCATTTAATGCATTAGTTAAAAAAGCAAAAGAAGCTTTATTATAAATAATTTTTTAAGTATCTTAAGAGAATAATAACTTAAGAGGAGGAATTATAATCTCCTCTCTGTTATTGTAAATAATATTAGTACATGGTTGAATATTTTTAAAAAACTGAAAAAATATTTTTTTTAAATTTTAAAGCATGTATTTTTAAAAAATGAGCTTCCTTTATGGAAGCTTTTTTAGTATTTTAAAGATATGTTCAAAAAACGTACAGAAGTAAGAAAATAAAATGTTAACTTTAAATAAATTATTTGAGTCTATTAAAATAGATATTCAAAAAGCTAATTCAATCAATGAAGTAGATGCAATTCGGATTAAATATTTAGGTAAAAAAGGAATTTTAACCACTTATATGAAAAATATGAAAGATTTTTCTTTTGAAGAAAAAAAAAAATACAGTATGATTATCAATCATATAAAAAAAAATATTATTATTGAAATTAATAAACAAAAGAAAAAATTACATGTATTTTTATTAAATCAACGAATTCAAAAAGAAAAAATTGATATTTCACTTCCTGGTCGTCGTACTGAGCATGGTTCTCTACATCCTATTACACATACCATTAATGCTGTTAAAAAATTTTTTTTAAGATTAGGTTTTCAATCTATTAATAGTCCTGAAATAGAAGATGAATATCATAATTTTGATGCTTTGAATATTCCTAAAAATCATCCAGCACGAGATTCTCATGATACTTTTTGGTTTGATAGAAATCGTTTATTAAGAACTCAAACTTCAAATATGCAAATTCGTATTATGAAGAAAGAAAAACTTCCAATTAGATTTATTTTTCCTGGAAAAGTGTATCGTAATGATTACGATCTCACACATACACCTATGTTTCACCAAATTGAAGGTTTAATAGTCGATAAAAATATTAATTTTTCTCATTTAAAATGGATTATATATAATTTCTTATATGATTTTTTTGGTAAAAATATTATTATTAAATTTCGTCCATCATATTTTCCTTTTACTGTTCCTTCTGCAGAAGTGGATATTATTAATGATCATGGACAATCACTAGAAATATTAGGATGCGGAATGGTTCATCCTAAAGTTTTAAAAAATGTCAATATTAATTCTAATTTATATTCTGCTTGTGCTTTTGGGATAGGAATTGAAAGAATTACAATGTTACGTTATGGCATTTCTGATCTTCGATCTTTTTTTGAAAATGATATAAGATTCTTAAAACAATTTAAATATAATTAGTGAGATCAAATGAAATTTAGTGAAAAATGGTTACGTGAATGGATAAATCCAAAGGTAGATAGTAGTATTTTATATGATCAAATTTCAAATTCTGGTATAGAAGTAGAATCTGTAAAAAAATTTGAACCTATATTTAGTGGCGTTGTAGTCGGTCAAATAGTAAAGTGTATTATTCATCCCGAATTAAATAATTTAAAAATATTAAAAGTAGATATAGGTAATAAAAAATTATTAAACATTATATGTAGAGCACCTAATTGTCGTAATAATATTAAAGTTGCAGTTGCTATTGTCGGTGCTATTTTACCAAAAAATATTAAAATTGATAAAAGAAAGTTTAAAGAAGAAATATCTGAAGGAATGTTATGTTCTTTTTTTGAATTAGGTTTGTTTAATGCTAGTAGAATTATTGAATTTTCTAAAGATACACCTATAGGTATTGATGTTAAGAATTATTTAGAATTGAAAGATAATATTATTAAAGTATCTACTACATCTAATCGTCCAGATGGTTTAAGTATTTTAGGAATATCACGTAATATTGCAGCTATAAATAACTTAAAAATATCGACTTTAAAAAATAAATTAATTTCTATCACTACTGAAAAAAATATTGATGTTGATATTAAAACTAAAAAAACATCTATTAATTATATTGGAAGAATTATCAAAAATGTCAATGTAAATATTGATACTCCTTTTTGGATGAAAAAAAAGTTATTTCTTGCTGATAGTTTATCTGAAAATATTATTACAAATATTATAAATTATATTTTAATTGAAATTGGACAACCATTAAATGCATTAGATGCAGATAATATTAATGAGCATATTATTATACGAATGGCAAATAATACAGAAAACATAATTTTAAAAAATAATATTAAAATAAATTTAAATGAAGATATATTAGTTTTTTCTGATAAAGATAAGATATTATCTATTCCTGGTAATATAAATGGTGATGGATCAGAGATTAGTACACATACTAAGAATATATTTTTAAGTACGTTTTTAATCGATAAAAAAATAGTTATGAATATTCTAAAAAAGATAAATTCTAATAAAATATTAGAATATTATAGATATGGTATTGATCCTTGTTTGCAAAAATATGCTCTTGAATATGCAACGGATTTAATTATAAAGATATGTGGTGGTGAGCCTGGTCCTATTAATAAAAAAAATAATTTTTCATCTTTGTCGACTCATAATTCAATACGTTTACATCATAACAGATTGAATAAAATTATTGGTAAAGTAATTGATACAGATATTGTATCAAATATTTTATATAATTTAGAATATCAATTAGTTTTTCAAAAAAAATATTGGGATGTAATTCCTCCTAGTTGGCGATTTGATATACTAATTGAAGAAGATGTAATAAGTGATATACTTAGAATATATGGTTATAACAATATTTCTTTAAATCCTTTACAGGAATCAGTATTTTTTAGTCAAAAAAATGAATTAACGGATTTATTTTTAGACAAATCTGCTATGATATTAATTAATCAAGGTTATCATGAAGTTATAACTTATGGTTTTATTGATCCAAATATACAAGAAATTATGTTTCCTAATAAAAAAAGATTATTGCTATCTAATCCTATTTCTCAAGATATGTCATGTATGCGCTCATCATTGTGGCCTGGTTTACTTAAAACAGTTTCTTACAATAAAAATCGTCAACAACATAATGTTCGTTTTTTTGAAAGTGGTCTGTGTTTCTCAATTGATAAAAAAGAAAACCTTGGTGTTCGACAAGAAATGTTTTTATCAGCAGTAATAAGTGGTGATTATATTAAAGATAATTGGTATTCTTCTGAAACAAGAAAATTAGATTTTTATGATTTAAAAGGTGACTTAGAATTGATATTAGAAGAAATATGTGGTTTAGAAGATATAGAGTTTAGGCGTAAAAATATAAATGGACTACATCCAGAACAAAGTGCATCTATATATCTTAAAAATATTTTTATTGGTAGTATTGGAGCGATAGATCCAAGATTAGAAGAAGAACTAAATATAAATAATACAACATTTTTATTTGAAATATTATTAAATCATTTTTCAGATGTTAAACTATTAAAAATTCAAGAAATTTCAAAATTTCCTTCTATTAGACGAGATCTTGCAATATTAATATCAGAAGATATTCCTGTATCTGATGTTATTAAGCAATGTAAAAAATTTTTTATTAAAACAGCAGTAGAAATTAATCTCTTTGATTTATATTCTTGTCAAGAATTTATTAATAAAAAAAGTTTAGGTATTCGATTTATTTTTCAAAATCAGAAAAGAACTTTACAAGAAAATGAAATTAATTTAATGATGAATGATTGCATAGGAGCATTAAAGAAAATATTTCAAATTATCTTAAGGAAATAAATTTATGGTGCTTACAAAAGCTGCAATTTCAGAAAATTTATTTGAAAAATTACAATTAACTAAAAAAGATTCAAAAAAATTTGTAGAGTTTTTTTTTGAAGAGGTTAGGAAATCTTTAGAAAAGGGAGAAAATGTCAAATTATCTGGATTTGGAAATTTTAAATTAAAAGATAAAAAAGAACGTCCTGGCAGAAACCCACGAACAGGAGAATCTGTTCTTATAACAGCTAGACGAGTAGTGACTTTTAAAGCTGGTCAAAAATTAAAAAGTAGAATTGAAAATTATTTATCAAACAAAAAATAATAATATTTATATATAATAAAAATTATTTTTCTTTTTTATAAGACGCACAGTATGCAACTTTCTGATTTTTCTTTTGTTTTACCAAAATCACTTATATCTTTTTATCCTTGTTTTGTTCGAAGTAAATGTCGTTTAATGATTATAGATGGACAAAATGGAAAAATATCTCATAAACGTTTTTTTAATATTATAGATGAAATTGATTCTAATGATTTAATTATTTTAAATGATACTGAAGTAATTCCAGCTCGATTTTTTGGATATAAAAAAAGTGGCGGTAAAATTGAATGTTTAGTTGAAAAAATAATAGATTTTAATAGAATATTAGTCAGAATTAAAAATTCTAAAAATATTTATATTGGAAGTGATATTTTTTTTGGGGAACATAATGAAATTAAAAGTTCTATAATTAATTATAGAAATTCTTTTTTTGAAATTTTTTTTCATAGCAAATATTATTCATCTATTGATATTATTTACAAAATTGGACATATACCTTTACCTCCTTATATTAAAAGATTTGAATCTACGTTAGATATAGACTTGTATCAAACTGTGTATAAAAATAAAATAGGTTCAATTGCTGCTCCTACTGCCGGATTACATTTTGATTTACCTTTATTAGAGCGTCTTAATAAAAAAGGAGTAGATATAGATTATATAACATTACATATAGGTTCTGGAACCTTTGAACCTATTAGAAAACAAAATATTAAAGAGCATATTATGCATTCTGAATTAGTTACAGTATCTTCTATATTAATAAACAAAATTCAATCATGTAAAAAAAAAGGTGGTCGTATTATTGCAGTCGGTACTAGTACACTCCGTGCGTTAGAGAGTGCATATCACTCTCCTCAATGGAATCATACAAATAGTTTTATAGGAAATACTAATATATTTATATATCCTGGTTATAAACATAATATTGTTGATGCATTGATTACTAATTTTCATATTCCTGAATCCACATTAATTATGTTAGTAGCTTCTTTTTTAGGTTATAAAAACACTATGAATGCTTATTTTGAAGCTATAAAAAATAAATATAATTTTCTTAGTTATGGTGATGCCATGTATATAACATATAATACATATGCACCATATGAAAAGTTATAATTTAATATTTAAAATAACAAAATATCATGAAAAATAATGGAGAAAGAATGAATTTTCAAGTTGTGCATCAAGATGGTAATGCTAGATATGGTGCATTTATTTTTAATCAGGATATAATAGAAACACCTATTTTTATGCCAGTTGGTACTTATGGTACAGTTAAAAGTCTTAGTACAGAAGAAATTAAAGAGACAGGTAGTAAAGTTATTTTAGCTAATGCTTTTCATTTATATTTACGACCCGGTCAAGAAATCATAAAATTACATGGGAATTTACATAATTTCATGAATTGGTCAGGACCTATTCTTACTGATTCTGGTGGATTTCAAGTTTTTAGTCTTTCAAAATTTTGTAAAGTTAATAGAGAAGGAGTTTTATTTAAAAACCATATTAATGGTAAAAGTTTTTTTTTAACTCCAGAAATTTCTATGAAAATTCAGTTAGATTTAGGTTCTAATATTGTTATGGTTTTTGATCAATGCATTGCATATACCCATGATTGGGAAAGAATAAAAAATGCTATGGAAAGATCTTTATATTGGGCAAAAAAAAGTCGTACATATTTTGATTTATATCAAAATAAAAATTTATTATTTGGTATTATCCATGGAGGAATCTATCCCTCGTTACGAGATATTTCACTGCAAGAATTAATAAAAATAGATTTTGATGGATATGCATTAGGTGGTTTAGCTGTTGGAGAATCTAAAAAAGAACTACATGACATGTTAGAACATATTTGTCCTCAAATACCAAGAAATAAACCTAGATATTTAATGGGAGTAGGTAGACCAGAAGATTTAGTAGAAGGAGTAAGTCGTGGCATAGATATGTTTGATTGTGTCATGCCCACTCGAAATGCTAGAAATGGATATTTATTTGTTACACATGGTCTAATTAAAATTAGAAACAAAAGATATAAAAAAGATTTATCTGTATTAGATAAAAATTGTACTTGTTATACCTGTAAAAATTATACAAGATCTTATTTACATCATTTAGATTCATGTAATGAAATATTAGGAGCTCGTTTAAATACTATACATAATTTACATTATTATCAAACATTAATGTTTAATATTAGAAATGCGATAAAAAATAATACATTTGATAAATTTGTTTTTAATTTTTATAATCAAAAACAAAATACTATATAATATTTAATATATAAGGATAATAATAGATGAATTTTTTTATTCAAAGTGCTAACGCTGCAGTAAATCAGTCATCAGAAAGCAATTCATATTCTCTTATATTTATGCTTGTCATATTTTTATTAATTTTTTATTTTATGCTCTTTCGTCCTCAACAAAAGAAAGATAAAGAACATAAAAGTCTTATGGATTCTTTAAGTCAAGGAGATGAAGTTATAACAACTAGTGGTTTGTTAGGTAGAATAAATAAAATTACTAAAAATGGATATATTTTACTACAATTAAACGATAATGCAGAGGTATTTATAAAAAAAGATTTTATAGCATCATTATTACCTAAAGGCACTTTAAAATCTTTATAATTTTTTTATTCTTATTTAATATAAATAAGAAAAATTAATAATTTTAGTAAAAATTTTTTCTAATTTCTTTAATAAAACGAATCGATTATTTCGTATTTCTAAATCATCATCATAGATCTTGATGTTTCTAAAAAAGTTATCTATAGGTTTATCGAGTTCTTTTATTTTTAATAAAATTTCTTTGTATTTTTTTTCTTCAAATAATCTTTTTGTATTATTATTAAAGGTATCAATATGAGTAAATAATTCTATTTCTTCTGTTTTTTTGATTAATTTTATATTAATTTTTCCAGTAATTTTTCTATCTTCTTGTTTTAAAATATTAGATATTCTTTTTACAGATAATATTATTGATTTTGAACAATCTAGTGTTTTAAAAAAAGAAATAGCTTTTATTTTTTTATCAATATCTATTAGTTGTGTTGATTTACATGATAATACTGATTTTATAATTTGTATATCGTATCCCGTTTTTTCATACCAATAAATAAGTCTTGTCATAAAGAATTTAATTATTTTTTTACATAAGAATAAATGATCAACATGTTTTTTATTATATAAGTCAAGACTTTTTTTGATTAAATTTTTTAAGTCTAATGGTATATTTTTTATTATAATGATACGAAGTATACCTATAGCTAAGCGTCTTAAAGCAAAAGGATCTTTTTCTGAATTTGGTATCTTACCAAGATAAAACATTCCTGATATAGTATCTATTTTATCAGCAATAGATAATGCACAGCCTATTATAGTAGATGGAAGTTTATCACCTGAAAAAGATGGTAAATATTGTTCTTTTAATGCGATTGAAATATCTTTTTTCTCTTGATCTTGCGCAGCATAATACATTCCTACAATACCTTGTAATTCTGGAAACTCACAGACCATATTAGTCACCAAATCACATTTAGACAGATAAGCTGCCCTAATTGAGGTTTTTATTTTTATATCACCAATACTATGTTGTACAATCCATTCTATTAGTAATTGAAGACGGAGTGTTTTTTCATATAATGAACCTAAATTTTTATGAAATAAAACTTTTTTTAGAGACAAACGATAATCTTCTAATTTCATTTTTCTATCATTTTGCAAAAAGAATTCAGCATCTGAAAGTCGTGCGTGCATAACTTTTTCATTTCCTATAATAATTTCATTAGGTTTTTTTGAATTAATATTAGAGATAAAAATAAAATATGGAAGAAGTACATTTTTTATATCATATATCGGAAAGCATTTTTGTTGGTATTCTATAACATGTACTAATATTTTTTTAGGTATATTAAGGAATTTTTTTTCGAAATGAGCTAAGAATGCTACAGGAGATTCCACTAAAGCAGTAACCTCTTCAATTAGAGCATTATTGTTCTTAATAAAGCCATCTTTTTTTTGTGCTAGTATATTAATTTGTTTGATAATTTCTTCTTTACGGATTGTATAATCGGCTATAATATTATTCTTATACCAAAGAATATTAGGATATTCATTTGCATTTTTAATTCGTAAGTTTTTTTCTTTTGAAGAAATATGATGATGAAGAAAATTATTTGAATCTATATTAAAGACTTTTCCTTTAATAATTTTATTATTTAATAAAATAACAACATTACGGATAGGACGAGAGAATTTTTGCTTTTGTGATTCCCATCGCATTGGTTTGATGATAATAATTTTTTTAAGTGCTATTTCAGTTATTTTAGGTAGTAAGAGTTCTGTTTTTTCTTGTTTGATTATTGTATTATAACATAACCATTCACCTTTTTTAGTTTTTAAACGCTGAGCTTGATCAAGATTAATTCTACAATATTTTGCCCAACTGTTAGCTGCTTCTGTTGGTAAACCATGTTTATCATAAGAATCTATTATTAGCGGACCTTTTTTATTTATTTGTATTGTTTTATCAGATGTATCAATATCTATAACTTTTAAGGCTAGTCTTCTAGGAGTAGAAAAATATTTAATACTTGTATATGAAATATTATATAGTTTTAATTGCTCATTAAAATTATTATAAAAAGATAAAGATATTGTATTGAGTATTTTAGCTGGAATTTCTTCAGTTCCAATTTCTACTAATAATGTATTTTTAGTCATATGAATCTCTTTTTTTTTGACATAATGGAAAGCCTAATTTTTCTCTTAAATCAAAATGTTTTTGAGCAATTTGTTTAGTTAATTTACGTACACGTAAAATATAATTTTGACGTTCATTTAAAGATATAGCTTTTCTTGCATCTAATAAATTAAATATATGATTGGCATGTAGTGTTTTTTCATATGCTACTAATAATAGTGGTGGTTTTAAATTTATTAATTTTTGTGCTTCTGATTCATATCTTTCAAAACTATTAAATAAGAAATCAAGATCAGAATATTGAAAATTATATTTTGACTGTTCTATTTCATTTTGTTGAAAAATATCACCATAAGTGATTTTTTCGTTTTTGTTTTCATTCCAAAGAAGATCATATACATTTATTTTTTTTTGCATATGCATAGCAATTCTTTCCAATCCATATGTTATTTCAATAGTAACAGGATCACATTCTAATCCACCTACTTGTTGAAAATATGTAAATTGAGTAATTTCCATTCCATTTAACCAGACTTCCCAACCAATCCCCCAAGCACCTAATGTAGGATTTTCCCAATTATCTTCTACAAAACGTATATCGTTTACTTTTTTATTGATATTCAATAAATTTAATGAATTTAGATATATTGTTTGTATATTATGTGGAGGAGGTTTTATAATAACTTGAAATTGATAATAATGTTGTAAACGATTAGGATTTTCTGCATATCTTCCATCAGAAGGACGGCGACAAGGTTGTACATATGCTGCTTTTATTGGTTCAGGTCCAATAGCACCTAAAAAAGTTTTAGTATGAAATGTACCTGCTCCTATTGGTAAGTCTAGTGGTTGAAAAATAGTACATTCTTGTTCCATCCAGTATTTTTCTAAAGTTGTAATTAGATTATAAAAAGTATTATGATAATTTTGCATTTTACATCCAGAAAGAGATAATAGAAGATATATTGTATTTTTTTTATTATTATATGTAATAATAAGTTTATGTATTTTTTGTGTTAATAATTTACTTATATTAATAATTTTTTATATATTCTAGTGATTTAAATAATTAAAAATAGAAATAAAAACATACTCTTTATAAAAAAGTAAAATAATCATGATAAAATTTAGTGAAGAAGCTAATTTAGCACACAATGCACTTTTAGAAAAAAAAATAGAAAACTCTATTATAAGAGAATACAATGATATAAATGAAAAAGAAAGAGAATTATTAATAGGTAAACATATATATCAAATTATGCTTTTACTTAATTTAGATTTAAAAAATGATAGTTTGAAAGATACACCAGCTCGTATATCAAAAATGTATAATCATGAAATATTTTCCGGATTAAATTATAAAAATTTTCCAAAGATTACATTTATCGATAATCAAATGAATATGAATGAGATAATTATAATTAGAAATATAGTATTAATCAGCACTTGTGAACATCATTTTATTACAATGAACGGACAAGCTACTATTGCATATATTCCTAAAAATAAAATTATAGGATTATCTAAAATTAATAGAATTGTACAATTTTATGCTAAAAGACCTCAAATACAAGAACGTTTAACAAAACAAATATTGGTCGTATTGCAAGTTTTATTGCAAACTAAGGATGTTGCAGTTGTTATTAACATGGAACATTTTTGTGTTAAAGCACGTGGTGTTTGTGATGTGAATAGTAGTACTATGACTTCTTCTTTAGAAGGTCGATTTAAATCCGATCAAAATGTTCGTGATGAGTTTTTTTATAAAAAAAATATTTGTAAATGAATTAAATATATTTTATCAATTTCTATTGATTAAAAAAGACTTTCTCAGTATTATATTATTTTTATAATAAATTTTTTTAATTTACATATTTGATATATGCCTATTATATAATTCTTTTTTAGTTTTTTTATTTAGATCTATTAGATCTATAAAAATATTTTTAAAACAAATATTTTTAACAAAATACAGTAGATAATATTGTTATAGGAAAAAATAAAAAATGAAGTATATTGGTGCGCATACTAGTGCTTCTGGAGGTTTAGAAAAAGCAATTTTTCGAGCTGTTCAAATAAAAGCAACAGCTCTTTCTTTTTTTACTAGAAATCAACGTCAATGGATTTCTCCTTCATTAACTCAACAAAAAATATATGATTTTAAACGAGCTTGCATTGAGTATAAATTTACACCTCAACAGATTTTACCTCATAGTAGTTATTTAATTAATTTAGGCCATCCTATTGATAGTTTATTAGAAAAGTCACGAACTTCTTTTATTAATGAAATATTACGTTGTAATCAACTTGGTCTAATTTTTTTGAATTTTCATCCAGGTAGTCACTTAAATAAAATTACTGAACATGATTGTTTGTTAAGAATTGCTGAGTCTATTAATATCGCTTTAGATAAAACTAAAAATGTAATTGCAGTTATAGAAAATACTGCAGGACAAGGTACAAATGTTGGGTATTGTTTTGAACATTTATCTGAAATTATTAAACATGTTAATAATAAATCTAGAGTTGGTGTTTGTATTGATACCTGTCATTTATTTGTTGCAGGATATGACTTACGAACTGAAGAAGATTGTGAAAATACATTTAAAAAATTTAATGATATAATAGGATTTAAGTATTTAAAAGGTATTCACTTAAATGATTCTAAAAAAAAAATTAATAGTCGAGTAGATCGTCATGCAAATTTAGGATTAGGTGAGATAGGAAGATTAGCTTTTACATGGATTATAAGAAATAATAATTTTCATAATGTTCCTATAATTTTAGAAACGACTGATTCTATGCTATGGGAGAATGAAATTTCCTGGTTAAGATCACAAAAAATATAATGAAATACATTTGTTTTTTTATACTAAAAGAGAGAAAATTATGTTAATAGTTAATGCAGAATTAAGAGAAGAAAAAGGTAAAAGTATTAGTAGAAGATTACGTGTTAAAAATAAATTTCCAGGTATTTTATATGGAGCAAATCAAGAGAGTACTCTGCTGATACTAGATCATAATTCTATTTTTAATTTACAAAAAAAAATAGAATTTTATAAAGAATATTTATTGTTAATTATTCAAGATCAGAAATATACAGTCAAAGTTCAAGCAGTTCAACGTCATTCTTTTAAATTAAAATTATTACATATTGATTTTTTACACGTTTAGTAATTTTAAACTAATATAATTGAATTCCTAGTAAATACTCATGCTAATACTTAGCATTATTAAAATTTAATTTTTTTATTTAATACCAAATAATATAGAAAATAATATTTTTTTAAAAACAAACATTGTAGGATGAAATTGTATAAAAATTAAACTAGTAATTGCAGAAATAACTGTTATTATTGCTAGCCAACCAGTATTTGTTTGGTTGAAGAACGAAGAAGTATTAGTTCGATTTTTTTTTATTTTCCACCACTTGGATACTAGCCATATTCCAATCCAGATTAAAATTGAAATAATTAATAAAAACCATTTAAAATAGTCATTTTCAGGATTTTGAGGTATATTTATAGTGATACCAGTGACTATTCCAGGGAAAAAATAGACTGGAGGCCATAGTATACATCCAATAACACTAGGTAAAAAAAACTTATTTAATGGTAATTTTAGCATACCAGAAATCATTGGTATTAAAGGTCTCGTTGGACCTATAAATCTACCTATAATAATAGTTATAAAGCTATGTTTATGCAGTAAAGATTTTGTTTTATTAAATAATTTTTGATTTTTTTTTAAAAATTTAAAATCGCATAACCAATTTTTAAAATATAATCCAATATAGTATGAGATCCAATCTCCTAGTGCACATCCTATTGTGCCGGATATCCAAGCGGGATAGAATGATAATCTTCCATCACCTATAAAAGTACCTAGTGTAGTCATTAAGATAATGCCAGGTAATAACAATCCTACTAAAGCAAGAGATTCTAAAAAAGATACTATGCCAACTACTAATAGTGAATAAGTTAAAGATTGTGTGATAAAGTTTGTTAACCAAGATTCCATAAATTCTCATTATTTTCGATGTTATGTGACAGGAAAAATTGTTTTTATGAATATTTATACTTTATATAATTTTCAAAATAACCTCAAGAAAAATTTTTTTAATTTTATTTAATAAAAATATTATATTATTAAAAATTTAAAAATAGAATAAAAAAGAAGAATTAAAATGAAAGTATGGATTTGTATAATTTTATATGTTTTTAGTACTATATTTTGTGTTGCATCTAAAGAATTAGAAATAGATAATATTACAGCTATTATAAATGATCAAATTATATTAAAAAGTGATATTAACAAGATTCTCTCTTTATTTGAAAAAGAAGATGAACATTTTAAAATACCTTTAAAAATTAATTTTTTAAAAGAAAAAGTAATTCAAAAATTAATTTTAGAGAATTTAATTTTACAAGAAGCAAGTAATATGCATATAGTAGTTACTAAAGAACAAATAAATACTATGATTCAAAAGATAGCTTTGAAAAAAAAGATTAGTGTTGATCAGTTGAAAAATAATATTTTATTTAATAGTCATTTTACTTATAAAAATTATATCAATAATATTAAAAAATTATTAACAATTAAAATGATACAAGATTACGAGCTTAATAAACGTATTAATATTTCAGAAAAAGAAGTGAATTTTGTTTTTAAAAAACTTATAGAAAATAATAAACAATTAAAAAAGATAAATTTAAGCTATATTTTATTACCTTTTTTGAAAGAAAATTCTAATTTCGATATAAATAATAAAAAGAAAATAGCAGAGAGTATTATCATAAAACTTAAAAAAGGTTATGATTTTGAAAAATTATATGCGGAATGTAAAAAGAAGAATAGTCTTTTTTTGGTAAAAAAAATGTTTTGGATGAATTTTCAAGATATACAAAATAGTTTTTCTAATGCTTTTAATATTATAGAAAAAGGACAAATTTTAGGACCTATTTTAGGTAATAAAGGACTTTATATTTTTAAAGTAAATAATATTAATAATAATCAAGAAAATGTTATAACTGAATTTTATATACAACATTGTTTAATTAAACCTTCTATTATTCTAACAGATTTAGAATCAAAAAATAATATTTTAGATATATATAAAAATATTAAGAAAGGAATTTATAGCTTTGATTATGCTGTGAAAAATTTTTCTCAAGATTTTTATTCATCTAATAAAAATGGTGATATAGGATGGATTTCTGAAGAATCATTTAATTCTAATGTTAATAAAGTATTATTATCTTTAAAAAAAAATGAGATAAGTAAGCCGATTAAATCTAACTTCGGATGGCATATAGTTAAATTACTAGATAAACGTCAAGTAGATAAATTTTATCATTTAAAAAGAAGAGAAGCATATAATATTTTATTTCTCCAAAAAATGACATTAGAAAAACGTCATTGGATAGAAAATCTTAAACACTTATCTTATATAAAAATCATAGGATCATAGTATATGTTTTCTATTTATTAACATCATAAAACAATAAGTATTTATTTATGAGTATAAAAATTTTTAAAAAACATTTTCCTTTAAAAAAATATGGACAAAACTTTCTTATTAATAAAAATATAGTAGATAATATTATTAAAAAAATACATCCAGAAATAGGGCAAACATTAGTAGAAATTGGGCCAGGATTAGCTGCTTTAACTGAACCTATGTGTCAATTATTAGATCAATTATTTGTCATTGAAGTAGACTATAATTTATTACTTTTATTAAAACAAAAATCATTCTATTCTAAATTAGTAGTTTTTTGTCAAGATGCTTTAACTTTTAATTTTACACAACTTTTTTATAAAAAAAATCAATTAATTCGTATTTTTGGAAATTTACCATATAATATTTCTACTTCTTTGATTCTTTTTTTATTTAAACATATTCAAGTAATTCAAGATATGAATTTTATGTTACAGAAAGAAGTTGCTGAGAGATTAATAGCTTTACCTGGAAATAAATCTTACGGTCGTTTAAGCATTATCTCTCAGTATTATTGTGATATTAAAATATTGTTAAATGCTATACCTGAAGATTTTTATCCTATTCCTAAAGTGCATTCTATATTTGTCAAATTGATACCTCATAATATTTCTCCTTATTTTGTTTATGACATTAATATTTTAAGTCTTGTTACAAATAAATCATTTCAAAATAGAAGAAAAATATTACGACATAGTTTAAAAGATTTATTTTCTGAAACAATTTTAGTACAATTAGATATTAACCCTAAATTAAGAGCTGAAAATGTATCTATATTGCAATATTGTCAATTAGCTAATTATTTATATAAAAAAAATCTTAAAAAATAATTTTTTTAAAATATTTTGATTTTAATTCAAAGAGAATAAGCTATATGAGTACTTATTTTATTAGCGATATCCACGGTTGCTATAAAGAATTTAAACTGCTTTTAGAAAAATCAGGTTTTAATAATAAAAAAGATTATTTATGGATTGCAGGTGATTTAGTATCAAGAGGACCTGATTCGCTTAAAGTTTTAAGATATCTATATACTTTTAAAAGTAGAGTAAACATAGTACTTGGTAATCATGATATAAATTTAATTGCAGTGTATTCTGGTATAAAAAAGAATAAAAAAGAAAATTTATTTGATGAATTACTTGCTTCTAAAGATAGTTTTAAACTAGTAAATTGGTTAAGACATCAATCTTTAATAAAAATTGATAAAAAACGTAAAATTATTATGGTTCATGCAGGTATTAGTCCACAATTAGATATCAATGCTTTGAAAATATATGCATTAGCTATTGAAGAGTTTTTATCTCATGACAATTATTCTTTATTTCTTGAAGCTATGTATAGTAGCAATATAATTTTTTGGGAGTCAAAATTAAATAGATTAGATCAATTAAGATATAGTATGAATATTTTTACAAGAATGAGATATTGTTATCCTGATGGTCGATTGAACATGTTTTATAAACAATCTCCAAATTTTATTAAGTATCCTCTTCAGCCATGGTTTTTAATGAAACAAAAAATTCCAAAAAATTACTCTGTTTTTTTTGGGCATTGGTCTTCTTTAAAAGGAACTTATATTCCTCAACCATTTTTTTCATTAGATGGTGGTTGTTGTTGGGGTGGAGATTTAAAAATATTTCGGTGGGAAGATAAAAAATGGTTTTCTCAATCTTCTTTACTTAAATAATAAAGTAAAATTTAATATTTAAAAGTATTGATATCATCTTGATAAGATTTCATAATGATAATTATAAGGATTGGAATCATTTTTAGTAAAATGTTTTCTAAATAGTACTTTCCAATAAGGATATAATTGATAATTAGGAAAATAAACATCGCCAATAATATCAATATCTATGTGAGTTAAATATAACTTATTCGCATAAAATAGCATTTTTTTATATATTTCACCTCCTCCGATAATCATGATTTCTTGATTATGTTTTGAAGAAATAATAGCATTAGATATAGAATTAGCCCAAATTATATCTTTATGTAGAATTTTTGTTCTACTAATTACTATATTAGTACGCATAGATAAAGGTTTCCCAATAGACTCCCAAGTCAAACGACCCATAATCACATTTTTATATAGTGTATTTTTTTTAAACCATTTTAAATCTTCTGGAAGATACCAAGGTATTTTATTATTACATCCAATTACTAAATTTTTAGAAACTGCAGCAATTAAACTTATATTCATATAAATAAAAACGTCCATAATATACATTATAAATATGTTTTACAACATATTTATAAATATTTAATTATATAAAAAATATATAGAAATTTTTTAAATTTAATGTATTTTTTTATGCATTTCTTGAAGTGATTTTACATTTTTAGTTGGTTTTTCATTTAAAGCCATAACAGTTGCAAACGCACCATTTATAGTTGTATCATAATGTACTTTGTATTGAAGAGCACTACGACATATTAATTTAGAATCTTTGATTCCTTGATAACATGCAGTTGTATTAATAATATAAGAATACTCTCCGTTTTTTAATCGATCTTGTATATGAGGACGACCTTCATGTACTTTATTAACAAGTCTAGAAGAAATTCCAGATTTTTTTAAAGCCATAGACGTTCCTTTAGTTGCGTCAATTTTAAATCCTGATTTTTTTAATTTAACTGCTAAATTTATAATATTATTTTTATCATCATCTCTTACTGAAAGAAGAACACGTCCTGATTTTTTCATGTTTGTATGTGCACCAAGCATTGCTTTAGAAAAAGCTTCCGAAAAGTTATTTCCGATACCCATAACTTCTCCTGTAGAACGCATTTCCGGACCCAATATAGGATCAACACCTTGAAATTTATCAAAGGGAAGAATAGCTTCTTTTACTGAAAAATATGGCGGAATAATTTCTTTTGTAAAACCTTGTTCTAATAGTGTTTTTCCATACATCACTCGTACAGAAATTTTTGCTAGTGCAAGACCAGTTGCTTTTGAAACAAATGGAACTGTTCGTGCTGCTCTCGGATTTACTTCAATAATATATATTTTATTTTTTTTAATAGCAAATTGTACATTCATTAATCCTTGTACAGATAATTCTATAGCTAGTTTTTTTACTTGTTTTCTAATTTCATATTGAATTTTATTTGTCAATGTGTATGCTGGTAAAGAACATGCAGAATCTCCTGAATGAATTCCAGCTTGTTCAATATGTTCCATAATGCCACCAATAAGTACTGTTTTTCCATCACATATAGCATCAACATCAACTTCTGTAGCATAATCTAAATATTGATCTAGTAAAATTGGAGTAGTATTTTTTTCTTTTAAATTTATTTTAAAATAATTTTCTAAACCATATACATTATAAACGATTTCCATTGCTCTACCACCTAGTACATAAGATGGTCTTACCATAATTGGATAACCAATTATTTTTGCTTGTTTAACAGCTTCTTCTAAAGTAAAAACTGTGGCATTTAAAGGTTGTTGTAGTTTTAATTTGTTGACAGTTTTTTGAAAACGATTTCGATCTTCTGCATTATCAATAGAATCAGGACTAGTACCAATAATTGGTACACCTTCTTTTTCAAATTGACGAGCTAATTTCAATGGTGTTTGTCCACCATATTGAATAATAACACCTTTAGGTTTTTCTATTCTGACAATTTCTAAAACGTTTTCTAATGTAATGGGTTCAAAATATAATCTATCTGAGATATCATAGTCAGTAGATACTGTTTCAGGATTACAATTAATCATAATTGCTTCAAAACCATCTTCTCGTAAAGCTTGAGCAGCATGTACACAACAATAATCAAATTCTATACCTTGTCCTATTCTATTAGGTCCACCACCTATTATAATAATTTTTTTATCATTTTTATTTGGATAGGATTCACATTCATCTTCCCATGTTGAATACATATATGCTGTTTCTGTTGAAAATTCTGCTGAGCATGTATCAATTCTTTTATATACAGGATGTAAATTGAGTTCATAACGTAGTTTTCTTATTTCACTTTCTTTTTTATTAGTGAGTATTGCGATTCGTTGATCAGAAAAACCTTTTCTTTTAATAAAATAAAAGAAATTATATTTTAATCCAATAAATTTATTTTCAATGATTTTCTTTTCTAAAAATATAAGTTCTTGAATTTGAATAAGAAACCATGGATCAATAGATGTTAATTCAACTACATCTGTTACAGACATACCTGCACGGAATGCATCTCCTATATACCAAAGACGTTCAGCTCCTGTTTCTTTTAATTCATGTCTAATTTTTATTAAATATTCTGGATCAGAAGAAGATATTTTAGAATCAAATCCGCTAGCACCGACTTCTAAGCCACGAATAGCTTTTTGGATAGATTCTTGAAAAGTACGACCTATTGCCATTACTTCTCCAACAGATTTCATTTGTGTAGTTAATCTATCGTTACATCCTGGAAATTTTTCAAAATTAAATCTAGGTATTTTTGTTACTATGTAATCTATTGATGGTTCAAAAGATGCAGTAGTATTTGTGCCTGTAATATCGTTGGCAAGTTCATCTAATGTATATCCTACCGCTAATTTAGCAGCAATTTTAGCAATGGGAAATCCAGTAGCTTTAGAAGCTAATGCAGAGGAACGAGAAACTCTAGGATTCATTTCAATAACAATCATTCTGCCATTTTTTGGATTAATAGCAAATTGTACATTAGAGCCACCAGTTTCTACTCCTATTTCTCTTAAAATGGACATAGACGCATTTCTCATTACTTGATATTCTTTATCAGTAAGAGTTTGTGCTGGTGCTACAGTAATAGAATCACCTGTATGAATACCCATCGGATCTAAATTTTCAATGGAACAAACAATAATACAATTATTATTTTTATCTCGTACGACTTCCATTTCGTATTCTTTCCAACCTATTAGAGATTCATCAATTAAAAGTTCTGTGTTAGGAGATAATTTTAGTCCTCGTTCACAAATTTCTTCGAATTCTTCATGATTATATGCAATTCCTCCTCCATGTCCACCCATAGTAAAAGAAGGTCGAATAATACAAGGAAAACCTACATTTTTTAATACTAAAAAAGCTTTTTTAATATTATGTGCAATACCACATCTTGCAGTTTCTAAACCTAATTTTTTCATAGAATGTTCAAATAATTTTCTATTCTCAGCTTTTTTAATAGCGTCAACTGTAGCACCTATTATTTGTACATTAAATAAATTTAAAATTCCTTTTTTATCTAATTCTAAAGCACAATTTAGAGCTGTTTGTCCTCCCATTGTTGGTAGTAATGCATCAGGTTTTTCTTTTTTAATAATTTTTTCTACTATTTTCCAATGAATAGGTTCAATATATGTCGCATCAGCCATTCCAGGATCTGTCATAATAGTAGCAGGATTAGAATTAACAAGAATTATTCTATAGCCTTCTTCTTTTAAAGCTTTACAAGCTTGTGCACCAGAATAATCAAATTCACAGGCTTGGCCAATTACTATTGGACCTGCTCCAAGAATTAAGATAGATTTTATATCAGTAGATTTAGGCATTTTTTTTCCCTAATAGATTACTGAGTTTTAGTTTTATGATAAATAATTAATTGAATAAAATGATCGAATAAAGAAGAAGCATCGTGTGGTCCAGGACTAGCTTCTGGATGTCCCTGAAAACTAAAAGCTAATTTATTTGTCAAAGATAATCCTTGTAACGTACCATCAAAAAGAGAACTATGTGTAATTTTTATATTATTTGGCATATTTTTATTATCTACGGTAAAACTATGATTTTGGGATGTAATGATCACTCGGTTCGTATGAATTTCTTTTACAGGATGATTGCCTCCATGATGTCCAAATTTCATTTTTACAATTTTAGCTCCACTAGCTAAAGCCAATAGTTGATGTCCTAGACATATTCCAAAAATTGGGATGTTTATTTTTAAAAAGTATTGAATAGCTTTAATGGCATAATGACAAGGTCTTGGATCTCCTGGTCCATTAGATAAAAAAACTCCATCTGGAAATAAATTTAATACTGTTTTAGGATCAGTAGATGCTGGAACAATTGTCAAATAACAACCTCTATCTACAAGCATTCGTAGTATATTTCTCTTGACTCCAAAATCATATACTACAACATGGAATAAAGATGTTTCTTTTTTAATAGAAAAGAATTTTTTTTTCTTTAGTAGAAAGCTTCCTTCACTCCAATTATAAGTAATTTGTGTAGATACTTCTTTTGCTAAATCTAAACCTTGTAAACTTAAAAAATTTTTAGCATTGTTATGTGCTATACAATAATTTTCTTTTTTATCTTCTATGATACATCCATTTTGTGAACCTTTTGTACGTAAAATACGCGTAAGTTTTCTTGTATCAACATCAGATATTGCAACAATATTATTTTCTATTAAATAAGAAGAAAAACTTTTTTTGTTTCTATAATTACTTGCAATAGGTGATAAATCACGAATAATCAGTCCTTTTGCATGAATTTTAGATGATTCTTCATCGTTAGAATTAGTCCCTACATTTCCAATATGAGGATGGGTTAATGTTATAATTTGATGTGAATAAGAAGGATCAGTGATGATTTCTTGATAACCAGTTATTGATGTATTAAACACAACTTCACCTACAGTTATTCCCTGTGCTCCAATAGCTCGTCCGTGAAATCTAGTCCCGTCTTCTAAAACTAGTACTGCTAATTGGCTCAAAACATCCTCCATTAAAAAAGTACTTTTTATGTTGATTTTTTTATATAAAACGTTTTTTATATTTTAACTAAAATTAATATTTTTGTCTATTATGATAATGAATATTTACATATTGGAAAATATTATAATAATTTATTACGTAGATGATAATACATCTGTCATATCAAATAAACCCATCTTTTTTTTATGTAACCATATTGCAGATTGTATAGCACCTTTAGCAAAACAGATTCTATTAGATGCAGTATGAGTAATTTTTATTTCTTCACCAGAACTAGAAAACATAACAGTATGTTTTCCTACAATATCACCAGAACGTACAACAGAAAAACCAATTTTTTTTGTTTTTCTAATTCCAGTAATTCCTGGTGTATAGTATATAGAATGTTTTTGTAAATCCCAGTTCATCACTTTTGATATTACTTTTCCTATTGATAATGCTGTACCTGAAGGAGCATCTATTTTATTACGATGATGAGATTCCATAATATTAATATCAGAATTTTTTCCTATAATTTCTGTAGATTTTTCCACTAGTTGAAAAAGCAGATTTATTCCTATACTAAAATTTGATGATATAATTATACCAATTTCTTTAGAGTGTATTTTTATAGTATGTATTTCTTCTTCTGAAAAACCAGTAGTACCAATAACAATATTTTTTTTTAATTCACTGCAATATTTTAAATAATGTAATGTAGTACTAGGATTAGTAAAATCAATTAAAACATCAAAGTCTTTGTTTTTTTTATGATTTAATTTATCAGTTGCAATTATACCTATTTTTCCTATTCCAAGTGATTCTCCAATATCTTTATTGATTAATGGATGATGTTTTTTTAATAATGCTAGTGTTAAACATGTGTTTTTATTTTTTTGTATTTCTTTAATAAGTATTTGACCCATTCTTCCCATAGGACCAGTAATTGCAATTCGTGTTTTGATTTTATTCATTATTTTTATTCTCCATTGTTATCTAATAATGTTTTTATAGATAATAGTCTTTTAGGTATTTTAAAGACTGTTTTTTCTTCAGTGCCTATAACTTCTATTGTCTGATTAGCACCTATTTTTTTTAAATACTGAATTACTTCTTTTACTAATATTTCTGGTGCAGAGGCACCAGCGGTAATACCAATATAATTAATATTTTTTAACCATTTTGTTTTGATATCAACATAAGAATCAATGAGTTTCGTAAATGTTCCTGTTTCTTTTCCTAATTCTGCAAGTCTATTAGAATTAGAGGAATTTTTTGATCCTACTACAAGTATCATATCGGTTATTTGAGATAGTTTCTGAACTGCTTTTTGACGATTAGTTGTTGCATAGCATATATCTTCTTTAACAGGACCAATAATGTTAGGAAATTTTTTTTTTAAAGCAGAAATAATGTTTTTTGTATGTGAAATTGATAAAGTAGTTTGGGTTACAAAATTTAATTGTTGATTATTTTCAATAGATAAATTATTTACTTCTTTTACATCTTGAATAAGATGTATTTTTCCATTTTTATTATCATATTGTCCTATTATACCTTCTACTTCAGGATGACCTTTATGACCAATAAGAATCGTTTCTGTCCCTTTTAAACTCAGTTTTGATACTTCTACATGTACTTTGGTAACTAGAGGACAAGTAGCATTTAAAATGATTAATTTTTTTTTAAGAGCTTCTTTTTTTACCTTTTTTGAAACTCCATGAGCTGAAAAAATTACTATAGAAAAGTCTGGAATTTGTGAAATTTCTTCAATAAAAACGACTCCCTTACGACATAATTGTTTGACTACATATTGATTATGTACTAATTCATGTTTAACATATATTGTTTTTTTATACATTTTTAATGCATTTTCAACTATTAAAATTGCTCTCTTAACACCTGCACAAAAACCTCTAGGATTAGCTAATATAATATCCACTATATATCTCTCCATAAATATTCATGTTGATGATAATAATTGAACATTATATAAAACTATTCAAACAATTTAATGATTTTTTCGTATCAGCATAAGAATACCAAAAAAAATACTACAATCAGCTATATTAAATGTAGCAAAATGCCAATTATTAATATGTATATCAATAAAGTCTATTACAAAACCATAAAAAATACGATCTATCAAGTTACCTATTGCACCTGCGATAATAAAAGAATAAGCTGTTATTTTATTATTTTCTTTTTTTTTAGTTTGTATGATGATTAATATAGTTAAAGTACTAATAATTGATAGCAACCATCTTTGTGATTTTCCCTGTGTAGATAACAAGCTAAATGCTGCACCATAATTGTGTATATGAAATAAATTTAATATCGAAAAAATTTTTTTTACATTATGTATCTTAATATGATTGGAAATCCAATATTTACTCAAAATATCAATAATAATAATGATTACTATTAAGATATAATTCCAATCTTTTTTTTGAATATTATTTTTCATTATATAAATGTACGTTTTTCACCATTTCCAACTGTATTCAAAATACAACGATTACAGATATCAGTGTTGTTTATATAATTTTCAATATCAATAGAATAATGCCAACATCGTAAACATTTTTGTTTTTTAATTTTTGTTAGAGATATTTTAAAATGAGCAATAGTTTTACTTGTTTTAGTGTTAGTAGGTGCACTCTCATAAGTTTTAACTATAACTTCAGATGTTAAAAATATAAATTTTAACTCTGTTCCTAATGATTTCAATTTTTTGGACAATTCAGGTAATACATACAGTATTATAGAAGCTTCAAGTGAATTATTAAGATTTTTATTTTTAATTTCTATCTCTAAAAATTTATTTACTTCATTTTTAATATTTATTATTTCATTCCAAAATTGATAATTGAAAAAATCATCTTGGTCTAAATGAAATAGTTTGTCAAACCACTCTTCTGTAAATACATATTTAGATTTTTTTTCTGGTAAATAATGCCAGATTTCATCAGCTGTAAAAGATAATATTGGAGCTATCCATCGAACTAATGAATGAATTATATAGTACATGGCTGTTTGACAGCTACGTCTTTCTTTACTATTAGTTTTTAAAGTGTATTGTCTATCTTTTATAATATCTAAATAGAAAGAACCCATTTCCATAGAACAGAAATACATTATACGTTGTATTACTCCATGAAAATTATAACTATTATAGAATTTAATAATTTCTTCTTGAACTATTTTAGTTTGACCTATAGCCCATTTATCTAAAGAAATCATTTCATTTTTATCTACTATATGTTTGTCAGGTTCAAAATCATTTATATTTGCAAGCAAAAAACGTGCTGTATTTCTAATTCTACGATATGTATCTGATGAATTTTTTAATATTTCGTCAGAAATAGAAATATCATTACAATAATTAGAAGATGCAACCCATAATCTTAAAATATCAGCTCCTAATTTCTGAACTATATCATTAGGACTAATAGTGTTACCAATAGACTTAGACATTTTTTGCCCTGTTCCATCAACTACAAATCCATGAGTTAATACTTTAGAATAAGGTGCTTTTCCAGAGATTAATGTTGATATTATTAAAGAAGACATAAACCAACCTCTATGTTGATCTGAACCTTCTAGATACATATCTGCACTATTTTTAGTATATTTTTTATTTGTATATTTGATTGAAGTATGTGTATTTCCTGATTCAAACCATACATCTAATATATCTAATATTTGAATATATGATTGATACTCTTGACCTAATATTTCTTTTAAATCTAAGTTCCAACACACTTGTATTCCTTCTAATTCTACTTTTTTAGCTATTTTTTCCATTAAAAAAGAGATTTTAGGATGAATTTCTCCTGTTTTTTTGTGTATAAAAATTGACATCGGTACACCCCATTTTCTTTGTCTTGAAATGCACCAATCAGGTCTTTTTTGAATCATATCTTTTATTCGAGATTCACCCCATTCAGGTATCCAAGATACTTTTTTTATTTCTTGTAAGCATTGATTCCTTAATTTAAATTGATCAATATTTATAAACCACTGGGGAGTTGCTCTATAAATAATTGGGCTTTTATGTCTCCAACAATGTGGATAATTATGCGTCAAAGATTCATAATGTAATAAAAGATTTTTATCAATTAGTAATTTGATAATAATTGGATTAGCTTTAAAAACATTTATACCATCTAATTGGGAGTGTGTTTCAGCAACATAGTTTCCATCAACATTTACGAAATGACTAGTTTTAATATTATATTTTTGACTGATTGTATAATCATCAGGACCGTGATCTGGTGCTGTGTGAACAGCTCCTGTACCAGACTCAAGATTTACATGTTTTCCTAAAATAACAGGTAGATAAATATTTTTTAGTAACGGATGTAAAAATGTTGTGTTTTCTAAAAATTTGCCTTTTATAGAATTAATTATCAACCATTTTTTTATTTTTAATTTATTAAATACATTATTAACTAATTCTTTTGCTATAATAAAATTTGATTTTTCAGTTTCTATTAATTCATATTCAAAATCTGGATGTATTGTAATTGCTTTACTAGATGGAAGAGTCCAAGGTGTTGTAGTCCAAATAGGAAGATATATTTCTTTATTATTTGATTTAGAAACATTAAATAATGTGTTTATTGTGAAATCACACTGACTCTTTAATGCTACAATAATTGAATCAGATTTTTTTTTAGAATATTCTATTTCTGCTTCAGATAAGGAAGAAGAACATTTTAGACACCAATATATAGGTTTAAAATCTTGATATAAATGTTTTTTTTTAATTATTTTAGATAAAGTTCTAATTATATTTGCTTCGTTTTTAAAATCCATTGTAAGATGAGGATTATTCCAATCACCTATAACTCCTAATCTTATAAAATCTTTTTTCTGTTCTTTAATTTGACTCTGCGCATATTGTCTACATTTTTTTTGAAATTCTAAAGTAGATATTGCTTTATTACATATTATTAATTTTTCTACTTTTTGTTCAATTGGAAGTCCATGACAATCCCATGATGGAATGAAAGGTGCATCAAAACCTGACATATTTTTAGATTTTATGATAATATCTTTTAAAATTTTATTAACTGCATGTCCAATATGAATATTACCATTAGCATACGGTGGACCATCGTGCAGAAAAAAAATTTTTTTCCCTTCATTTTTTTTTCTAATTAATTGATACAGATGATTTTCATTCCAATTTTTTAATATTTCTGGTTCTTTTTGTGCAAGATTTCCTCTCATAGAAAATTTTGTAATAGGTAAATTTAAAGTTTTTTTATAATCATTCATTATCTTCTCTTTATTTATTTTTTTTTGATATTAATAATTATGAATTTTAAAATAGTTTTTAACTATTAAAATATCTTGATAAATCTGATCTTTTAAAGCTTGTTTTGAAATAAAAATTTGTTCATTGCGTATTTTTTTATATAGCATTACTTCTATATATTTTCCATATAAATCTATGTTTTTATCGAATAAATAAACTTCAAGTATTTTATTTTTTTCTGTATTTATAAAACTAGGCTTAATACCAATATTACATATTCCTATACATATTTCATTAAAAGAATAACGTACTTTTACTGCATACACTCCATTTTTAAATAAAGCTTTTTTTTTTAAAAAAATATTTGCTGTAGGATAACCTAAAGTTCTTCCTCTTGCCTGACCATGAACTACACGACCAGAAATACTTACTGGACGACCAAGAAGTAGAGACGCCAGTTGTATATTATTTTTAGACAATGCAGCTCTAATATTTGTACTACTAATTTTAATATGATTTTTATATAAAGCTTTTATTTGTATAATTTTAAAGTGATATTGATTTCTTAATTTTTTTAAAAGATTAAAATCTCCACTTCTTTCAGCACCAAATCTAAAATCATCCCCTATGACTATAAATTTCATCTTTAGTTTATTTATAAGTATGTTTATGATAAAATCTTCTGCAGTTAAAGATTGAAAAGAACGATTAAATTTAATACATATAATTTTATTAATCTTATAAAATGAAATACGTTGTATTTTTTCTCGAAATGTTGTAATACGTATTGGAGAATTATAGTGTTTTAAAAATTCTAATGGTTGAGGTTCAAATAAAATTATGATGGTAGGTATTTTGTATTGCTTACCTATTTCACATACACAAGAGAATAATTTTTGATGACCTAAATGTATTCCATCAAAATTACCAATAGTAACAATTGAACGAGAAATTATTTCTTTAATATTATGAATACCTCGTATAATCTTCATTTTTAAAGTTGCCTTATTAATTAAATAAAGAAAATTATATAAAGATATTTATTATTTAAAATATTAGATATAATCTCTTCTATATACTATTTTTTATAGTATTCACAATAGTTTTAATAATAAAATATATTTTTAGTATATTCGTTAATATTAAATTTTCAAATAAATGTTTATTTTTTTAAAATTTAGAGGTAAAAAATTGGCTAATATTAAATCTGCTAAAAAAGATTCAGTAACATCTGAAAAGCGTCGAAAAAAAAATACTAGTCGACGTTCTATGATTCGTACTTTTATTAAAAAAGTACGTATGGCTATTATGTCCGGAAATAAAAATACTGCTCAAAATGCATTTAAAAAGATGCAACCTATTATTGATAGTCATGTAAATAAAGGGTTAATACATAAAAATAAAGCCGCACGTTATAAATCTAATTTATCGTTTCAGATCAATAAAATGTGTCAAGATTAGTATATGATAGTATTGCCTCTAATTTTAATTAAGAAGCAATACTTTATAATTTTTTATCGTGTTAAATCGTCAAAAAATCTTTTAACTCCATCAAAAAATCTTTTAGAACGAGGGCTATTATTTTCGCCTCTAAAACCATTTAAACTTTTTCCTAATTCATGTAAAAGATTTTTTTGTTGTTCGTTAAGATTTACTGGTGTCTCTACAACAACACGACATAACAAATCACCTTGATTTCTATTATGCATTGATTTTACTCCTCTTCCACGAATACGGAAAAGTCTTCCTGATTGTGTTTCATATGGTATTTTTAGTTTTACCCTTCCATCTAGTGTAGGCACTTCTATTTCACCACCTAATGCTGCCATAGTAAAATTTATTGGTACTTCACAGTATAAATTATTTTCTTCTCTTTCAAAAATAGGATGTTTTTTAACTGAAATCTGTACGTAAAGATCACCAGATTGCGCACCATGAGATCCAGCTTCCCCTTCGTTGTTTAGGCGAATTCTATCATTGTTATCAATACCAGGTGGAATTTTAACTAATAGTTTTTTATAGGTTTCTACTCGTCCTTGTCCATGACATCCATTACATGGATCTTTAATTATTGTACCGCTTCCTTGACATGTAGGACAAGATTGTTGAACAGTAAAGAATCCTTTTCTAATATGTATTTGACCTTTACCATGACATGTAGAGCATGAATGAGGTTTAGTTCCAATATTAGCACCACTTCCATGACATCTTTTGCATTTTTGAAGAGTTGGAATACGAATTTCTTTTTTAGTTCCTTTTACTGCTTCTTCTAACAATATTTCCATTTTATAGCATAAGTCAGATCCTTTTTTAGCTCTTTGAGATCTATTTCCACCAAAAATATCACCAAACACATCTCCAAAAATATCACCAAAATCTGAAGAGCTAGTAAATGTACTATATGTATTATTACTAGAATGACCATTTTCAAAAGCAGCATGTCCATATTGATCATATGCAGTTCGTTTTTCTTCATTAATTAAAATTTCATACGCTTCCTTTACTTCTTTGAATTTATTTTCAGCAGTTTTATCTCCTTGATTTCGATCAGGATGATATTTCATCGCTAGTTTTTTATATGCTTTTTTAATTTCACGTTCTTCAGCTGATTTTGTAATTCCTAAAATTTGATAATAGTCTTTTTTTGCCATGCTTATTTACTCGTCATCATTTTAAAATAATTACACGGGCGTAGATAATTTTCTACGCCCGTGTTAGTTTGAAGTCCGTTATAATTTTTTATTCTACTTTTTATCAGAAGTTATTATTTTTTAGGATCTTTAATTTCTTCAAATTCTGCATCTACGACATTGTCGTCTTTTTTATCAGATGATGTATTTTCTTCGTTTGATTTTTCTTGTGATTGTTTTTGATTAATTTCTACTAGCTTTGATGATAATTTTAAAAGCATTTGTATATTATTTTCAATTTCAGATTTATTTTCTCCTTTTAATGCTTTTTCTAATTTTTCTAAAGCCAATTCAATTTCTTTTTTATCATTTTCTTGAATTAAATCTTTATTTTCATTCAATTGTTTTTTTGTACTATGAACTAATTGATCACCTTGATTTCTGGTTTGAACAAGTTCTTCAAATTTTTGATCAGCTTCAGAATTAGCTTCTGCATCATTTACCATTTTTTGAATCTCTTCTTCATTCAGTCCAGAAGATGCTTTTATCGTAATTTTTTGCTCTTTTCCTGTTTTTTTATCTTTTGCAGATACATGGAGTATTCCATCAGAATCAATATCAAATGTTACTTCGATTTGAGCTGTACCTCTAGGTGCAGGTTGAATTCCATCTAAGTTAAATTGTCCTAAAGATTTATTATCTGATGATTTTTTACGTTCACCTTGTAGTACATGTATAGTTACTGCTGATTGATTATCTTCTGCTGTTGAAAACACCTGACTATGTTTAGTAGGAATTGTAGTGTTTTTATTAATGAGTGAAGTCATAATACCACCCATTGTTTCAATACCTAGTGATAAAGGAGTAACATCAAGTAATAAAACATCTTTAACATCTCCAGATAACACTCCTCCTTGAACTGCAGCACCGACTGCTACGGCTTCATCTGGATTGACATCTTTCCTAGGTTCTTTTCCAAAAAAATCTGCAACCTTTTTTTGTACCATAGGCATTCTTGTTTGGCCACCTACTAATATTACATCATTTATATCTGAAACTGATAGTCCTGCGTCTTTTAATGCTACTTTTAAGGGTTCTATAGATCGAGTAATGAGATCTTCTACTAAAGATTCTAATTTTGAACGAGTCACTTTAATATTTAAATGTTTAGGTCCATTAGAGTCTGCTGTGATATATGGAAGATTAACATCTGTTTGTTGCGCAGATGATAATTCTATTTTTGCTTTTTCTGCAGCTTCTTTTAAACGTTGCATAGATAATGGATCATTTCTTAAATCTATACCTTGTTCTTTCTTAAATTCTTGGACTAAATAGTTGATTAATCTACTATCAAAATCTTCTCCTCCAAGATGAGTATCTCCATTAGTAGCAAGTACTTCGAATGTTTTTTCTTTATCTACGTCGTCAATTTCAATAATAGATATATCAAATGTACCACCACCTAAATCATAGACAGCTATAGTTCTATTACCATTTCCTTTGTCTAAACCATAGGCAAGCGCAGCTGCTGTTGGTTCATTAATAATTCTTTTTACTTCTAATCCTGCTATTCTTCCAGCATCTTTAGTTGCTTGACGTTGTGCATCATTAAAATAAGCAGGAACTGTAATTACAGCTTCTTTTATTGGTTCTCCTAAATAATCTTCAGCAGTTTTTTTCATTTTTTTTAATACTTCTGCAGAAATTTGAGGAGGTGCCATTTTTTGTTTTTTTATATCAATCCATGCATCACCATTATCAGAATTAATGATTTTATAAGGCATTATTTTGATATCACGTTGCACTTCATCATCTTTAAATTTTCTACCAATTAAGCGTTTTATTGCAAATAGCGTATTTTGTGGATTAGTTATAGCTTGACGTTTAGCAGGTTGTCCTACTAAAACTTCTCCTTCTTGAGTATATGCAATAATTGAAGGCGTCGTACGATCACCTTCAGCATTTTCTAAAACACGTGGTTTGTTGCCATCCATAATGGCAACACAAGAGTTGGTTGTTCCCAAGTCAATACCAATAATTTTACCCATTAAATTTTCTCCTATTTAATATCTTGATCAATTGGGTTATCAACCTTTATGCGGCCATTTTTTTGGCTTTTAATAAGCTACATAGGATTGTATTGTTGTTTATCTTATTATCTGTAAAGTTGAATGATTATTAGATGGGGTCGCTTTTTCCGTCATCAAGGGTAGAGAGCAAAAAAAAATGAAGTAGAACTAATAGATTATCTGAATAATAATTTTTTAAAGATATATAACATGGAGATAATATATTTATTAAAATATTTAATATATAGTAAATTAGTAAATTTTATTTTTTTTACTATATGATTTAAATATATAAAATGATGTATATACTTTTTAAAATATCAATTTTTTAAATATCAATATATTTTAATTTTTTAGGATAATATATGTTAAGAAATACAGAAGTAATGACTGAGTATTTATCTTTTTTTATTTTTATAACATCTTCTTTAGGATTTTGTTTCTTTATGCTTTTTTTAAGTTGGATATTAGGTGGTAAATCTTCATCTAGATATAAGAATACACCATTTGAATCAGGTATTGTATCAGTTGGAAATACTTATCTTCATTTTTCTGTAAAATTTTATTTAATTGCTATGTTTTTTGTAGTTTTTGATGTTGAAGCACTTTATTTATATGCATGGTCTATTAGTATATGTGAATCTGGATGGGCGGGATTTATTGAAGCTGCTATGTTTTCTATATCTCTTTTATTATCTCTATTTTATTTAATTCGTATTAAAGCATTAAATTGGTCATACTGATTTTTAAAAAGAATATTTAAATTTTTTTAAATTATAAAGTAGCTTATATATACAATATGATTTATATGAATGTAGTTTATATTATTAAGAGATAAAATTGAGAGATAAAAATATGATGTATAAAATGAATTACACTTTAACAAAAGTAGATACTGAGAAAAATATTAGACAGTATCCGAAAAGAACCGTTGAATCTACTGTAGATCCTGTAAAAGAATATTTAAAAAAAAATATTTTTATGGGAAAAATTAATCAATTAATGCATAAATTAGTTAATTGGGGGAGAAAAAATTCTCTTTGGCCTTATAATTTTGGATTGTCTTGTTGTTATGTTGAAATGGTATCAGCTTTTACTTCTGTACATGATATTGCACGTTTTGGATCTGAAGTATTACGTGCATCTCCTAGACAAGCTGATGTTATGGTAATTGCTGGTACACCATTTATTAAAATGGCTCCTGTTATTCAGCGTTTATATGATCAAATGTTAGAACCAAAATGGGTTATTTCTATGGGTGCATGTGCCAATTCTGGCGGTATGTATGATATTTATTCTGTTGTACAAGGAGTAGATAAATTTTTACCAGTAGATATTTATATTCCTGGTTGTCCACCTCGTCCTGAAGCATATATACAAGCTTTAATGCTATTACAAAAATTAATTAAAGAAGAAAGAAGACCATTATCTTGGATAATTGGAGAACAGGGTATATATAATAAAAAAATGTTATCTGAAAGAGTAAAAAAAAGAAGTAAAAGAATTAATGTAATTAATCTTCCAATTTCATAATTTGTTAAACAACAGAATGAAATTAAAGAATATAAACTGCTTTAATGTTGCTGATATTTTTTTAGATAATGCTAATATATAAATAATATAATATTTTTTTAAATTAATTAGAACGATAAATATATGACAGATTCAATAAAAAAAGATCATAACTTGTTCTTTAAAAATAATTCTGAAGAAAAATTAAATAATTCAGTAATGAAAAAATTATTTGATTTTTTTGGAAAAGATTTTTGTTTTCATCAAATAACTTTAACTGGTTTTCCTATAATATGGATAAATAAAATATTATTAATAGAAGTAGGAAAATTTTTATGTAATTTATCTCGTCCTTATATCATGCTTTATGATTTACATGGTGTAGATGAACGTATTAGATTAACTCGTAATAATTTACCTAAAGCTGATTTTTCAGTTTTTTATCATTTAATATCTATTGAACGTAATTCTGATTTTATGATTAAAGTACCATTATTAGAACAAGATTTAAGCGTGCCAACATTGACGGGTTTATTTTCTAATGCTAATTGGTATGAACGTGAAACTTGGGATATGTTTGGTATTATTTTTGATAAACACCCTAATTTAACTCGTATTATTATGCCTAGTACTTGGAAAGGGCATCCGTTAAGAAAAGATTATTCTGCAAGAGCAACTGAAAATAAACCTTTCTATTTAAATGAACAAAAAGAAGACATTCAAATGGAAGGATTAAAATTTAAACCTGAGTTATGGGGTATGAAACGTAAAAACAAAAATGTAGAATTTATGTTTTTAAACTTAGGACCTAATCATCCTTCTGCTCATGGTGCTTTTAGAATTATTTTACAGCTAGATGGTGAAAATATCGTAGATTGTGTACCAGATATTGGATATCATCATCGTGGAGCTGAAAAAATGGCAGAACGTCAGTCTTGGCATAGTTATATACCATATACTGATCGTATAGAATATCTTGGCGGTTGTGTTAATGAAATGCCTTATGTGTTATCTGTCGAAAAATTAGCTAATATATCAGTACCAGAAAAAGTAGAAGTTATTCGTGTCATGATGTCAGAATTATTTCGAATAAATAGTCATTTATTATATATTTCTACTTTTATTCAAGATGTTGGTTCTATGACTCCTGTTTTTTTAGCATTTACCGATCGTCAAAGGATATATGATTTAGTTGAAGCAATCACAGGTGCTCGTATGCATCCTGCTTGGTTTCGAATTGGTGGAGTAGCTAATGATTTACCAAAAGGTTGGAATGTTTTATTAAAAGAGTTTTTAATTTGGATGCCAAAAAGATTAAAATTTTATGTAAAAACTGCTTTACAAAATAGTATTTTAATTAATCGATCTAAGGGTATTGCTACATATAATAAAAAAGAAGCATTACAATGGGGTGTAACGGGAGCAGGTTTACGTGCTACAGGATTAAATTTTGATGTGAGAAAGTGGAGGCCATATTCTGGATATGAAAATTATACTTTTGAGGTGCCAATAGGAGGAGGAATTAGTGATTGTTATTCAAGAGTAATGATTAAAGTTGAAGAAATTTATCAAAGCCTTATTATTTTAAAACAATGTTTAGATAATATGCCAGAAGGGCCGTTTAAATCAGATCATCCTTTAACTACACCTCCTGATAAGGAATCGGTTTTACAGAATATCGACACGATGATTTCTCATTTTTTACAAGTATCTTGGGGGCCAGTTCTTCCAGAAAATGAAAGTTTTCAAATGATTGAAGCAACTAAAGGAATTAATAGTTATTATTTAATTAGTGATGGTGGTACGATGAGTTATCGTACTAGAATACGAACACCTAGTTTTCCACATTTACAACAAATACCTTCAGTAATTCGTGGAAGTTTAATATCCGATTTAATTGTATACTTAGGTAGTATAGATTTTGTAATGTCTGACGTGGATAGATAATTATGCATAAAAAAAAAGTGAATTTCGAGAAATTTCTATAAAATTTAAGTTAACAAATGAAGAAATAAATGCCATAGAAAATGAAAAAAAATTTTATGAAAATTCCAGAGCAGTTTCTATAGAAGCACTAAAGATTGTTCAAAAAAAACGAGGTTGGATTTCTGATCAAGCTATTTATGCCATTGCTGAAATACTCAATATTCATCCTAGAGATGTCGAAGAAGTAGCTACGTTTTATAGTCAGATCTTTCGTCAACCTGTCGGTCGTAATATTATTCGTTATTGTGATAGTGTAGTTTGTTTTTTAACAGGTTATCAAATAGTAAAAAATACTTTAGAAAATTATTTAAACATAAAGATAGGAGAAACTACAAAAGATAAAAAGTTTACTTTATTACCAGTTTGTTGTTTAGGTAATTGTGATAAAGGTCCAACTATTATGATAAATGAAGATACATATTCTTTTCTCACTCCAGAATCTATACCACGTTTACTGGAGTCATATACATGAAGACAATTTTACGTATTGAAGAGACACATCCTTTAACTTGGCGGTTAAGAGAAGATAAAAAAACTATTTATATTAAAGAATATTGCCAGAAGAATGGTTATGCGGCTTTAAAAAAAGCATTAAAAAATATATCTCCACTAGATATTATTAAAGAAATACAAGCATCAGGTTTAAAAGGAAGAGGAGGTGCAGGGTTTTCAACTGGTTTAAAATGGAGTTTAATATCTCAAAGTAAATTTTCTGAAAATTGTCGATATTTAATATGTAATGCAGATGAAATGGAGCCGGGTACATATAAAGATAGATTGCTAATTGAAAAAATTCCTCATCAGTTAATTGAAGGAATAATATTAAGTGCATATGCTTTAAATGTTTCCCGTGGTTATATTTTTTTAAGAGGAGAATATATTCAAGCTGAATATATTTTAAAAAAATCTATACAAGAAGCAATAGATTTTGGTTATATTGGTCCTAATATTTTAGGAAGCGGTTTTAATTTTGAATTAATTATACATACTGGTGCTGGTCGATATATTTGTGGAGAAGAAACAGCTTTACTTAATTCTTTAGAAGGTCGTAGAGCTAATCCTAGATCTAAGCCACCGTTTCCAGGGGTATTCGGTTTATGGGGAAAGCCAACATGTATCAATAATGTTGAAACATTATCTAATATTTCATCTATTATTTTGCATGGTGCTGATTGGTATAAATGTTTATCTAATAGTGTAGACACTGGCACTAAATTAATGGGTTTTTCAGGAAAAGTAAATAACCCTGGTGTTTGGGAATTACCCTTTGGAACTACTGCTCGTGAAATTTTAGAAGATTATGCTTGTGGAATGAAGCCTGGTTTATCTTTAAAAGCTTGGCAACCTGGTGGTGCAGGAACTGATTTTTTGACTGAAATGCATTTAGATGTACCAATGGATTTCAATCATATTAAAGAAGCAGGTAGTCGATTAGGCACTGCTCTTGCTATGGCTGTTGATCATCAAACGAATATGGTATCTTTAGTATACAATTTAGAAAAATTTTTTGCTCGTGAATCATGTGGTTTATGTACTCCATGTAGAGATGGACTTCCATGGATTGTAAAAATATTAAAAAGTTTAAAAGAAAAAAAAGGCCAACAAAATGATATAAAACATTTAGAACAATTATGTGTTCATTTAAGTCCAGGAAAAACATTTTGTGCTCATGCACCGGGAGCAATCGAACCTTTGCAAAGTGCCATAAAATATTTTCGTCATGAATTTGAAGCTGGAATTAATACAAAAAAAATAGATTTAAATAAAAAAATTATTGGAATTCAATCTAATTATTTTAGTTAAAATGTTTAAATTTTTTTATATATTTATCTAAATAAAAGTTTTTGGAATTATCTTATTATGGCTATAATTTATGTAGATAGAAAAACGTATAATGTTGATTCGTCAGATAATTTATTGCAAGCATGCTTATCAGTAGGTATTAATATCCCTTATTTCTGTTGGCATCCTTTATTAGGTAGTGTAGGAGTCTGTCGTCAATGTGCTATAACTCAGTACAATAACTTTGAAGATCATCAAGGTCGATTGATTATGTCTTGTATGACTCCTGTTACAGATGGAGCAATATTATCTGTTAATAGTACTGAATCAGAACTTTTTAGAAGTTCCATTATAGAGTTATTATTAACTAATCATCCACATGATTGTCCAGTATGTGAAGAAGGTGGTCATTGTCATTTACAGGATATGACTGTGATGACTAAGCATAGCATGCGTCATTATAGATTCAAAAAAAGAACACATAAAAATCAATATTTAGGATCTTTTATTAAACATGAAATGAATCGTTGTATTACATGTTATCGTTGCGTTAGATATTACAATGATTATGCTGATGGTATTGATTTTGGAGTTTATGGAGCTAATAATAATATTTATTTTGGACGTGTAGAAGACGGTGCTTTAGAAAATGAGCACTCCGGTAATTTAATAGAATTATGTCCTACTGGTGTATTTACTGATAAAACTCATTCTAAAAGATATAATCGAAAATGGGATATGCAATATGCTCCAGGTATATGTAACAATTGTAGTGTTGGTTGTAACATTAGTATCGGAGAACGTTATGGTGAAATACGGCGAATAGAAAATAGGTATCATGAAAATATAAATCATTATTTAATTTGTGATCTTGGTCGTTTTGGTTATTTACAAAATAATTTAACTGTTCGTCCAAAACAACCTATTCATAATGATAAAGAACAAACTATATTAAATTTTACACAAGCGATAGAACTTGGAGTTCTTTTTTTTCAACGATATAAGCGTATAATTGGTATTGGTTCTACTCGATCTAGTATAGAAAATAATTTTTCTTTACAAGAACTGGTAGGAAAAGAAAATTTTTCTCATGGAATGATTGAAAAAGAACAAAATTGCACTAAATTAATTTTAAATGTTTTAAAAAATAATCACATATATATTCCATCTTTAAAAGAGATTGAAAGTTATGATGTAATTTTAATCTTAGGAGAAGATTTAACACAAACTTCTCCTCGTATTGCTTTAGCAGTACGTCAAGCAATTAAGAAAAAAGCACAAGATATTACAAGCTTATATGGAATACCTAAATGGAATGTTTCTCCTATCAAGCAAATTATAGAAAATCATAAAAATTCTTTATATCTTATGCATACACATGAAACGAAATTAGATGATATTTCTGAGTGGTCTTATTTTGCATCTATTCGTGAACAAGTGAATTTAGCATGTGCTATTGCACATGAAATAGATAAAAGTTTACCTCCAGTTTTACATTTAAATACTTTTTTAAAAGAAAAAGCATTATTAATTGCTAATCGTTTAATGTTATCTAAAAAAGCATTAATTATTTCAGGTGTACATTCTTTTGATAGTTCAATTATAAAGGCTTCTATAAATATAGCTAAAGCTATTAAAATTAAAAATTTGAATAACCATGTTGGTCTCACTTTATTAACAGCTTCTTCTAATACTTTAGGTGTGGGATTGATGGGAGGTATGTCTTTGGAATCTGCATTAGAAGAATTTAAGCAAGAAAAAGCAGACGCTATCATTTTTATGGAATACGATTTATATCGTTTTATATCTGAATATGATTGTGATTTTTTATTAAAAAATAAACAAAAAATAATGACTTTAGATCATCAATCTACTAAAACTTATAAAAAATCTGGATTAACTCTTTCCTCAACTAATTTTACAGAAAGTTCTGGAACAATAATAAACTTTGAAGGAAGAGCTCAGCGTTTTTTTCAAGTATATGATCCTAGTTTTTATAATAAAAATAATTGTGTTTTAGATAGTTGGAAATGGTTGCATTGTATCAAATCAAAGATTGATAATGTAGAAGAATCTTGGTCTAATTTAGATGATGTAATAAATGCGTATACTGAAAAATATGAAATTTTAGAATCAATAAAAATAAAAGAATTAAGTTCTAGTTTTCGTATTCATGGTCAAAAAATTGCTCGTTCTCCTATTCGTTCTAGTGGTAGAACTGCTTTACATGCTAATATTAATATTCATGAGCCTTCTCAACCAAAAGATTTAAATACTATGTTTTCGTTTTCTATGGAAGGATATAATCAACCTAATAAATCTGTATCTCATATTCCCTTTGCTTGGTTTCCTGGATGGAATTCTCCTCAAGCATGGAATAAATTTCAGGAAAAAATAGGTAAAAATTTAATATCTGGAGATTCAGGAATACATATTTTTAAAAAAAATACAAATGTAATACAAAATTATTTAAATTTAATTCCTTTTCATTTTATAAAAAAAGAATACTGGTACATAATCCCTTATTATCATATTTTTGGAAATGAAGAATTAACTCAGTATTCATCTGTAATACAAGAAAATATTCCTTTATCATATGCCTTAATTAGTTTACTGGATGGAATTGAATTAGGTTTTAAAAAAGATTCTATAGTAGAATTTAATTGTTTAAATAAGAATTATCGTTTATCAATACGATTATCTAAACATTTAAAACAAAAACAGATAGGCTTGCCTATAGGAAGAAAAGGATTTCCAATTACTCTTGTTGGTAATAAAATTAAATCGTTAAAGGAATTTATGAGATGATTTTTTTAGAATCACATATATTAACAATAATTTTTTGTTTGTTAAAAGTTATTTTTATTTTATTTTTTATAGTTTTTTCTGGTGCTCTTTTAAGTGTTATTGAACGTAGATTACTAGCATTATTTCAAAATAGATATGGACCTAATCGAGTTGGTTGGATGGGAAGTTTACAATTATGCGCTGATATGATCAAAATTTTATTTAAAGAGGACTGGGTACCTCCGTTTAGTAAAAAATTTATTTTTATTTTATCACCAGTCATTGCTTTTGTTTCGTTATTATGTGTTATTCCAATCATTCCATTTAATTCTAATTTTTTTATTATTAATTTAAATATAGGAATATTATTTTTTTTAATGATGGCTGGCTTATCGGTTTATTCTGTATTATTTGCAGGTTGGTCTAGTAATAATAAGTATGCATTATTAGGAGCTATGCGCGCCTGTGTTCAAACTTTAAGTTATGAAGTTTTTTTAGGATTATCATTAATGGGTGTAGTAGCTCAGTCAGGATCTTTTAATATTATAGATATTGTTAATAGTCAAAAAGAAGTTTGGAATATTTTTCCACAATTTTTTGGTTTTTTAACTTTTTTTATAGCAGGTTTAGCTGTTTGTCATAGACATCCATTTGATCAACCAGAATCTGAACAAGAATTAGCTGATGGTTACCATATTGAATATTCTGGTATGAAGTTTGGTTTGTTTTTTATTGGAGAATACATTTCTATTATTACAATTTCATTATTAATAGTAACAGTTTTTTTTGGTGGTTGGTTTGGACCTTGGGCATCAAGTTGTTTTTGGCTTTTTTTAAAAACATGTTTTTTTATTATTTTGTTTATTTTAATTCGAGCTTCTTTACCGCGACCAAGATATGATCAAATGTTATCATTTGGATGGAAAGTTTGTTTACCATTAACATTATTTAATTTATTTATAACTGCTTTTTTTATATTATTGTGAATTTTATAAGAGATTTTTTATTTATGATTTTAAAAAATATTATTATCGGCTTTATAACACAAATAAGAAGTATTTTAATGATTGGTTTGAATATTTTTTCGAAAGCAGAAACGCAATCGTATCCAGAAGAAAAAGTAAATTTATCTCCTCGTTATCGCGGTCGTATTATATTAACACGTAATTTAGATGGAAATGAACGTTGTGTTGCTTGTAATTTATGTGCAGCAGTTTGTCCTGTTGATTGTATTTCGCTTCAAAAATCTGAGAAAATAGGAGGTCGTTGGTATCCTGAATTTTTTAGAATTAATTTTTCTCGTTGTATTTTTTGTGGTTTATGCGAGGAGGCATGTCCAACAGCTGCTATTCAATTAACTTCAGATTTTGAACTCGCTGATTTTAAGAGAAAAGATTTAGTCTATGAAAAAGAAGATTTATTAATTTCTGGTCCAGGGAAATATTCAGATTATAATTTTTATAATTTTTCTGGAGTTGCTATAAAAGAAAAAAATATAGGTGAATTAAATATTGAATCTAAACCTATTAACGTAAAGGATTTATTACCATAAGGAGATTTTTATGGAATTTGTTTTTTATATATGCGCATTTATAGCAGTTATTTCTACTTTTTGTGTAATTATTCAAAAAAACGCAGTATATTCTTTATTATATTTAATTATTTCTCTTTTATCAGTATCTGGTATTTTTTTTACACTTGGTGCTTTTTTTGCAGGTGCTTTAGAAGTTATTATTTATGCTGGAGCTATTATAGTATTATTTGTTTTTGTTATTATGATGCTTAATCTTGGTGATAAAAATGATATAAAAGAAGCAAAATATTTAAAGCCTTACTTTTGGATTGGACCTAGTTTATTATCATTAATATTATTTTCATCAATGACTTATGCGATATTTTTTTTAAAAGAAAAAAAAATAGAATGGTTTCTAATTGACTCAAAAATGATTGGTATTAGTTTATTTGGCCCTTACGTATTATTAGTTGAACTATCTTCAATTCTTTTATTATCTGCTTTAGTTGTTGTATTTCACATTGGTACAGAAAAAAATAAATCAAACATCAATCATAATAATTGATATCTATAAGGATCATGAGTAATGATTTCTTTATTTTACGGCTTGTTTTTATCATTAATATTATTTATCTTAGGTTTAACATCTTTAATTGTACGACGTAATATATTATTTATATTGATTAGTTTAGAAATCATGATCAATGCTGCTGGATTAGCATTAATAGTAGCAGGTAGTTATTGGCAACAAGTAGATGGTCAAATAATGTATATATTCGTGATTACTTTAGCTGCGTCAGAAGCAAGTATAGCTTTAGCATTATTACTTCAAATTTATAGACGTTGGAAAACATTAAATATTGATATTTTAAGTGAGATGCATGGATGAATATTATTTTTTTCATAGTTTTGTTTCCACTAATTGGATTTTTATTTTTATCTTGTAATCAAAGTGTAATTTCTAGAACAAAATCGTCTAATATAGGTATATCTTCAATATTTATATCATTTTTAATCACTTGTTTTTATATTTATAGTTTTATAAAAAACACGGATCAAGTTGTTGTTCAAAAATTATGGCAATGGATATCTATTTATAATTTTAATATAGACTTTTCTATGTGTTTAGATAGCTTATCTTTAAGTATGCTATCTGTAATTACAGGTGTTGGTTTATTAATACATATTTTTGCTTCATGGTATATGAAGAACAAAAAAGATTGTTCACGTTTTTTTGCATATACTAATTTATTTATAGCAAGTATGTCAGTGTTAGTATTAGCAGATAATTTTTTATTTATGTATTTAGGATGGGAAGGAGTAAGTGTATGTTCTTATTTACTAATTGGTTTTTATTATACTAAATTTCACAATAACTACTGTGCTCTTAAGGCTTTTATTTTAACGAGAATTTCTGATATTTTTTTAATGGTTGCAATGTTTTTAATATATCAAGAATATGGTACTTTAAATTTTCAAGAAATTAAATTTTTATCAACTTTTTTAAATATAGACAGTTGCTATAATTTAAATTGGATTACAATTTGTTTATTAATAGGTGTTTTAGGAAAATCTGCTCAGTTACCATTACACACCTGGTTATCTGATGCAATGGTTGGTCCTACTCCTGTTTCAGCTCTTATACATGCAGCTACTATGGTAACAGCAGGTGTGTATCTAATAGCTAGAACTTATTTTTTATTTTTATTAACTCCAGATATATTATATCTTGTAAGCTTAATTGGTACAATAACAATATTATTATCTAGTATTTCTGCTGTATTTCAAACTGATATAAAACGTATTTTAGCTTATTCTACTATGAGTCAAATAGGATATATGTTTTTAGCATTAGGTGTTCAGGCATGGAGTGCAGCAATAACACATTTAATTATACATGCTATTTTTAAAGCATTATTATTTTTATCTGCAGGTTCATTGATTTTATCGTGTAACAATGAAAAAAATATATTTAAATTAGGTGGTTTACGTAAACAATTACCTTTTTTATATATGAATTTTATTGTTGGAGGTGCTGCTTTAGTTTCTTTTCCTTTAGTGACAGCTGGTTTTTATAGTAAAGGTAATATTTTATTTAGTGTTTTACAAAGCGGTTATATTAATTTATTTTTAATCGCTTTGTTATGTTCTTTTTTAACATCTATTTATACCTTTAGAATGATTTTTGTTGTTTTCCATGGAAAAAGCTCTTGTATAGCTATTCCCGCTACTAGCTTGCAGCATAATGTACCATTATTAATTTTATTGTTTTTTTCTACAATTTTGGGTTCATATATTATTTTACCATTATCATATGTATTTCCTATATCTAATGTATTATTAACAGATAATAAATTTTTATTTGAAACAATATGTAGTATATTATCTATTTCTGGAATTTATCTTTCTTATTATATTTGGGTTAAAAACAAATATTGGGTTAATGATAAGTATTTTAAACTTAATAGAATAAGATATATCTTTTCTTTTTTTTCAAAAGGTTGGGGTTTTGATTTTTTTTATAATATATCTTTTGTGAATTTTTATTTATATATATCTCAAATATTCTCTCTTGATCCTTTTAATAAAATTATATATTTTTTTATAAAAATAATAAAAATATTTAATTGTTATTTATTAAAGATAAGTAATGGCTATATAAGATGGTATGTAACTTCAATGGTATTAAGTGTTATCTTAATGTTTATATTAATTTTGTTGTATTAGTGTAGTATACAATAAATTATTTTTTTAATGATAAAAACAATTTCATTGAAAAAACACTTATAGTATATAATAGGAATATATGTGTGATGTTACTTTCTTTATTAATTATCATTCCATTTTTTAGTAGTTTTTTTTCTTTTTTTTCTTATAATTTTAATAAAAACATTCCTCGTT
Source organism: Buchnera aphidicola (Brachycaudus cardui) (assembly GCF_005081945.1). Taxonomy (NCBI): domain Bacteria; kingdom Pseudomonadati; phylum Pseudomonadota; class Gammaproteobacteria; order Enterobacterales; family Erwiniaceae; genus Buchnera; species Buchnera aphidicola. The sequence goes on from NZ_CP034879.1 coordinate 177,585, forward strand.
GGACTGCGTTAATAGGAACAATATCAACTTTATTAGTTGTTATAATACTTTTAATACAGGAGAATTATTGTTTTTTACAAGATAAACATTATCCTAATTGGGATTATCAATTTATTATCCCTTGGATACCAAGTTTTGGTATTTCATTTAATATTGCAATTGATGGTTTATCTATTGTGATGCTTATTTTTGCTTCTTTATTATCAATGATAGCTATTGTTTGTTCATGGAATGAAATTAAAACAAAAGAAGGTTTTTTTTATTTTAATTTGATGCTGGTCTTTAGTGGTATAATTGGTATTTTTATTTCTATAGATCTTTTTTTATTTTTCTTTTTTTGGGAAATTATATTAATTCCTATGTATTTTTTAATTGCATTATGGGGTTATAAAGATCAAAAAGAAAATAGTTGTCTTGCTGCTAATAAATTTTTTATATATGGACAAATTTCTGGATTAATATTGTTATCATCTATTTTATTATTAGTTTTTAACCATTATCAAATTACTCATATTATAACTTTTGACTATAATTTATTGCTACATGCATCTCTAAATCAATATGTAGAATATATTATTATGTTGGGATTTTTTTTCGCATTCGCTATAAAAATGCCTATTGTTCCATTCCATGGTTGGTTGCCAGATATGCATGTGCAATCTTCATCTTGTGGTTCAGTAGAGATCATTGGTATTTTATTAAAAACTGCTCCTTATGCACTTTTAAGGTATCATTTAGTTCTATTTCCTCATTCAATAGAAAAATTTGCTCCAGTTATAATGTTTTTAGGTCTTGTGAGTATATTTTATGGTGCTATTCTTGCTTTCGCTCAAACAAATATTAAACGTTTAATTGCTTATTCTTCTATCTCTCATATGGGATTAATCTTAATTGCTATTTATAGTAATAATGAAATATCACTTCAAGGTGTGATAATTCAAATGTTATCTAATAGTGTATCTACTGCTGCTTTATGTATTTTATCTGGTCAACTATATAAACGCTTGAAAACTCAAGATATGCGTCTAATGGGAGGATTATGGTCTTACGTATATTGGATTCCAGGTTTTACATTATTTTTTTCTCTAGCAAATTTAGGAATACCTGGAACAGGGAATTTTATTGGTGAGTTTCTGATTTTATCTGGTCTTTTTCAGTTTTATCCTCTTGTATCCATATTAGCTACAACTGGTATTGTTTTTTCTTCTATTTATTCTTTAAATATGATACACAAGATATTTTATGGTTCACCTACAAAAAATTTTCCAGTTTTCTTTGTAAATAAGCAAGAATTATGGACAATAATAGTATTAATTTTTATGTTAGTTTTTTTAGGTTTAAATCCTCAGAAAATTATAGATACTTCGTATAATTCTATACATAATATTCAAAAAGAATTTAATTATTCTATTTTAAAGATAAGGTTGTGATTAGGAATGACAACAAATTTACAACAATTAATAGCATTTTCGCCTTTTTTAATTGTACTATTCACTGTAATAGCAGTTGTATTTTTTATTGCTTATAATAGAAATCATTGTTTTGTTTCTGTGTTTAGTTCACTCGGCTTAATATCTTCATTATCTTCATTATATTTTTTAAATACTATTGTTCCAATAGATATCAATTGTTTATTTTATATTAATAATTATTCTATTTTTTATATTGGAATGATTATTATTGCGAGTATTAGCACATGTATTTTTGCATACCCATCGTTATTAAAATATCCATTTAATAAAGAAGAATTTTATTTACTGATACTTATATCTACATTAGGAGCTATGTCGTTAATCATTTCTAATCATATGGCCTCTTTTTTAGTCAGCATTGAACTAACATCTTTACCAATATTTGGTTTAATTGGTTATTCTAGTTATAAAAAACAGTCTTTAGAAGCTTCATTTAAATATGTTATTCTATCTGGTGTTACATCTAGTTTTTTATTACTTGGTATTGCTTGGGTGTATTCTATTTGTGGAAGTTTAAATTTTATATCTATCAATAAAGCATTTAATATATTATCTTTGAGCGAAAAAACAGTCGTATTATTTGGTATTAGTATGATATTATTATCTTTATTATTTAAATTATCTATTGTACCATTTCATTTATGGACTCCTGACGTTTATGAAGGCACCCCTGCTTTAGTATTATCTTTTTTTTCTACCGTGGGGAAAATTGCAACTTTTTATGTATTATTAAATTTATTGACATGTTTTTCTATTTCTGATCATAAAATATTATATTTTTTAATATCATTGTGTACTATTTTTTCGATGTTATTTGGTAATTTAATGGCTCTTTTTCAAAAAAATTTCAAGAGATTTTTAGGGTATTCATCAATATCACAAATGGGATATCTTTTTATAGTATTACTTGTATTAGATAATAATTATATATTTTCTTTAGAAGCGAGTACTATATATTTGTTTGCTTATTTATTTAGTAATATAGTTTGTTTTGGTATTATTGATTTAATTTCTAGTTCAGATAAAAAAAATGATGCACATTTAATATCTTCATATCAAGGATTATTTTGGTCACATCCTATTTTATCTACTGTTTTAACACTTGTTCTACTATCTTTGGCAGGCATTCCAATAACTTTAGGATTTATAGGGAAATTTTATATATTATCAATTATTGTTAAAGAACATTTATGGATGATTGGTTTTTCATTTTTAGTCGCTACATTGTTAGGTGTTTATTGTTACTTGAGAGTTATTATTACTTTATACTCAAGTTCTTCATCATTATTTGTGCAAAAAGATTTAAAGATATTAAATAATTTAGTATATACTCCTTCTAAAATAGTTATAGTTTTTTCAGGATTAATCTTATTAATATTAGGGATATATCCAAATCCATTGATTAGCTTACTAAAGCTATCTTCATTATTTGAATAATTACAAATATTTTTTTAAAAAAAATAGGATTGAGATTAGTGATTTATATGCATTCTATGAAATTACTTTGGAGTATTTTTTTTTTCTTAATTGTAATTATATTCATAATAGATCATTACATCTACAAAAAGAACAAAATACAAGAAAAATTTTTAAAAAAATCTTTTTTTTATTGTTTTTATTGGTTTTTTTTATCTTTATTTTTCGTGATAATTTTTTGGTTTATTACGTATAAGAATCAAGGTCCTGCAATCGCTAATGAAAATATTATAATATTTTTTACTGGATATTTATTAGAAATATTACTTTCAATTGATAATGTGTTTGTATGGTTTCTTATTTTTAAATCGTTAAAGATACCAAAAATTTTTCAAAGAAAAGTGTTGTTATATGGGATATGGAGTGCAGTAATACTGCGTGCTAGTATAATTTTTTATGGGCAAATATTATTTTCTAAATATCATTGGATATTATATTTTTTTGGTGTATTTTTTTTATTGACTAGCTTAAAAATGATTTTTTTTAATACTAAAAATAGTACGAAAGAAAAAAATATTAGAATGTTTTGGATTTCTAATGTTTTTAGAGTTTCTCACTGTATTGATAATAAAAAATTTTTTTTTATATCAGATAAAAAATTATTTATTACTCCTCTATTATTGTCTTTAATTATGATAGAGTTAAGTGATATTATATTTTCAATAGATAGCATTCCTGCCGTTTTTTTTATTACTGATAATTTTTTTATTATATTGACTTCAAATATCTTTGCAGTATTAGGATTAAGATCTATATATTTTTTAATATCAGTTATTATAGAAAAATATCCTGAAATTGAATATGGATTATCAGGGGTATTAATATTTATTGCATTTAAAATACTACTTGAAAAATTTTTTGTTATATCAACATTTCTTACATTATTAATAATATTAATAATACTAATTATTCCATGTATGATTAAAAGAATTTTATATTTTAGAAGACAGTAAAAGTTTTTTATTTAAGATATAATATATTTTTTTATAAAAAGATTTTAGAATTATCATATAATATAATTATGATTATAATCTAAATCTTTTAAAATTTTCATTTTATAAAAATAATTTTATCTATAAAAGTCATTTTTAGTCTATAAACATTTTATGTTTAGTGTTTTGAATAATTTATATATTTAAAAAATATTTATATTTTTATTCCATTTTTTTGTTATGTAATATAATTATAAGAGTTACATGTATAATAACAATTCTTTATCTATGTGGTTAAAATATTTAGAAAAAATTGATAAAACAATAATCTTTAATCTTAATGAGTTAAAATCTATTGCTAAAAAATTAAACTTATTAAATTTTAAAGAGTTTATTTTTACTGTCGCAGGTACTAACGGTAAAGGTACAACTTGTGCAATGTTAGAAACATTGCTTTTAAAATCAGGTTATAAAGTAGGATTGTACACTTCTCCTCATTTGATTAGTTATTTAGAACGGGTGAGAATTAATGGTTCTATTCTCAATGAAGAACAACATATTTCTTCTTTTAAATATATAGAATTAGTTAGATGCTCGACTGTATTAAGTTATTTTGAATTTATCACACTAGCAGCATTAATGTTATTTAAACAATATTCATTAGATGTAATTATACTAGAAGTAGGTTTAGGTGGACGATTAGATGCTACTAATATTATTGATTCCGATTTATCTATCATTACTAATATAGGAATAGATCATACTTATATATTAGGAAAAAATCGTTTCAGTATTGCACGTGAAAAATCTGGTATTTTTAGAAAGAATAAAATTTCTGTAATTGGAGAAAAAAATATTCCAGATTCTATGAATCAAATAGCTAAAGAAAAAAAAACCATATTAAAAAAAATTAATAAAGATTGGTCATGGAATAAAAAGAATAATCATTGGAATTTTATTCATTCGAATATTGAATTACATGGTTTACCTTTAACTCATATACCACTATCTAATACAGCTATTGCTTTATCTGCATTATATTATGCTGGTTTTAAAATTACTGAAGAAGTAGTAAGAAAATCTATTTCTACTGTAAATCTACCTGGTAGATTTCAAATTATTTCTACTTTCCCATATATTATTGTAGATGTAGCTCATAATCCTCATGCCTCTTTATATTTATTTAAAAAAATAAATAATTTAAATTTGACAGGAAAAATATATGCATTAGTAGGGTTTTTAAAAGATAAAGATATTACTGGAATTATTAATCCTTTTAAAAATACTATTAATTATTGGTATGCTGCACCTTTACAAACTAACCGTACTGCTACTATAGAACAATTAAAAAAATTTTTACCTTCAGATAATACTTTAGTATTGAATAGTATTTATGAATCTTATAAAATAATACGTATATCATTAAAAAAACAAGATGCTATTTTAATATTTGGTTCTTTTTTAACGGTTTCAGAATTTATTTCCGCAAAAAATATAGAAGATAATGTAAATATATCAAAAATATAATTTTGGAAAATTTATGTTTCTAATAGATTATATTATTGTTTTTACTGTTTTTATTTCAATTTTTTTAGGTTTATCACGTGGTTTTTTACAAGAATTTATTTCTTCTTTTTTTTGGTTTTTTAATTTTTATTTTTTTTATAAGTATTATTATTTTAGTTCTTTTTATATAAATGCTTTTCAAGATATTTTTTTTAAAAATAAAATTTTAATATTAATTATATTTTTTTTTATTATAAAAAAAATATTAAATTATGGTGTGCAAAAAATAATTAAAAAAATAAATCTTGTTTTTTTAAATATTATTTTAGGAGGTTTGTTTGGAATATTTCGTAGTTTTATATTAGTATTTCTATTTCTGTTAATTTTTAAACATTTTTCTAGTGCTCTAAGCTATTATACTTATATACAAAGTTCGTTTTTAATTAATGTTTTTTTTAAAATTACATACTTTTTTATTAATTTATAATAATTCTTTTTTTAAAAACTAAGCACATTTTTTATAAAATACAGAGGAGTATAGTGTGCTTAGCATTGTATATATTAAATTAATATAAAAAATGTATTAATGTTCAAACATAGCAGAAATAGATTCTTCATTGCTAATTCTTCTTATCGCTTCAGCTAACATACCTGCTAAGGTAAGTGTACGTACATTTGGTAGTGCTTCAATTTTTTCTGATAATGGAATTGTATCACATACAACAACTTCATCAATCATAGAATTTTTTAAGTTTGTAGAAGCATTTCCAGAAAAAATAGGATGTGTTGCATATGCGAAAACTCTCTTTGCTCCTCTTTCTTTTAAAGCTTCTGCAGCTTTACAGAGAGTTCCTCCTGTATCTATCATATCATCTACTAAGATACAATCTCTATTTGCTACATCACCGATAATATGCATAATTTGAGATACATTAGCACGAGGTCTTCTTTTATCAATAATTGCCATATCTGTATCATAAAGTAGCTTAGCGATTGCTCGTGCTCTTACTACTCCACCAATATCAGGGGAAACAACAATTGGATTTTTGAGTTCTCTTTGCAGCATATCTTCCAAAAGAATTAAACTGCCAAATACATTATCAACAGGAACATCAAAAAAACCTTGTATTTGTTCTGCATGAAGATCTACTGTTAGTACTCGATCTACTCCAATACTAGATAAAAAATCTGCTACCACTTTTGCTGTGATAGGAACTCTCGCTGATCTTACTCGACGATCTTGACGCGCATATCCAAAATATGGTATCACTGCAGTGATTCTACCAGCAGAAGCTCTTCTCAATGCGTCTACCATCACAACTAATTCCATTATATTATCATTAGTTGGTGAGCAAGTAGATTGAATAATAAAAATGTCACCACCTCTTACATTTTCATTAATTTGTACACTGATTTCACCATCGCTAAATCTACCTACAGCTGCATTGCCTAAATTAATATACAATCTATTTGCAATAAATTTTGCTAGTTTCGGAATAGAATTTCCGGCAAAAAGTTTCATCTCAGGCATAAAAAACCTTATTTTTTATTATGTATTTTAAATCAATAGTATTTTTTATATTTCATCTTGAATAAATTATTGATATAAAAATATTTTTCTTAATTAATAAACAATATATTTTTTTTATAAAGCATATTATGTAATGGTGAAATATTAACACTTTTTGAGATAAATCCTTTCATATTTTTAGGGATCAAAGCAAGAATTTTTTGTGCAGATTTTTTGTCACTAAATTCAGAAAAAATACAAGATCCTGTACCACTCATACGTGAAGGTGCATATGTAGATAGAATTGAAAGTAATTGTTTTATATGAATAAATTTTTGTATTACAAGATCTTGAAAATCGTTTTTAAAAGGCATCTTTAATAATATTTTGATAGGTTTTTTAGTGCTATTACTTTTCAATAAGGGATTTGAAAACATATTTTTTGTTAATATCTGAATATTAGGATATACAACTAAATACCATTTCTCTTTTTGTGTAATAGGATATAATATTTCTCCTATTCCTTCAATAACAGCTGTATGTCCCATAATAAAACCAGGTACATCTGTTCCTATTTTTAGACCAAATACAGATAGTTCTTCTAATGTAAATTGTGTATTCCATAATTGATTTAAAGCAATAAAAGTAGTTGCAGCATTAGAAGAAGCTCCTCCTAATCCACTTCCTAAAGGGATTCTTTTTTTTAAAAATATTTTTGCTCCAAAATTAGTGTTGTGTATTTTACCGTAAAGTAATGCTTGTTCTTTTAATATTTGAGCTGCATGTATAATACTATTTTTAATATTTATAAGAGATTGTTTTCTGGTAAATAGTTGAACATGACTAGTTTTATTAGGAACTATTGTTAGTGTATCTCCGTAATTAAGAATTTGGAATAAGGTCTGTATGTAGTGATATCCATCTAGACGTATACCAGTCACGTATAAAAATAGATTAATTTTTGCAGGCGATGGCCATGTATATATCATTTTAAGATTCATTTTTTTTATTAAAACAATGTTTTATATTAGTTTTATTAAAATTACAATAGAAATATTAAAAAATGATATAATTATTATAGTATAGTTATTTTAATTTTTTTATATATGTTAAATTGTTAACATAAAATGTTTTTTGTTAATTAATAATTGTTTTAAAAAATTCTGATAAATGGAAAAATTTTATGAATAATTCTATTTTTAATAAATTACAATCTTTACGAAATCGTTATCAAGAAATTGAAATTATGCTTACTCAAAAAAATATTATATCAAATCGAGAGCGTTTAAAAACTTTATCTCAAGAATATTTAAAACTTTCTGAAATTGTAAAATATTTTATTAAATGGGAAAAAGTAGAAATTGATATTAAAAATATTCATTCTTTATTTGAAGATCTAGAAATGCAAGATATAGCAGCAGAAGAACTATTAATATTTAAAGAAAAAAAGAAAACACTTGAAGATAAAATTTATAAATTATTATTACCTGAAGATCCTAATGATAAAAATAGTTGTTTTATTGAGATTAGAGCTGCAACAGGTGGGGATGAATCTTCTATTTTTGCTGGTGAATTGTTTAGAATGTATACACGATATGCTGAATCGTATTCATGGAAAATAGGAATTGTTAATATTAGTGAGAGTGAAAAAGGAGGGTTTAAAGAAATAATTGCAAAAATTACAGGAAAAGGTGCTTGTGGTCGTTTAAAATTCGAATCTGGTGGTCATCGTGTACAAAGAGTTCCAGAAACAGAATCACAAGGAAGAGTTCATACATCAACATGCACTGTTGCCATTATGCCTGTAGTTCCTAAAGAAGAAAAAGAAGAAATTAATATCTCTGATTTAAAAATAGATACTTTTCGTTCTTCTGGTGCTGGAGGTCAGCATGTTAATACTACTGATTCTGCAATTCGAATTACTCATATTCCTACTGGACATGTAGTTGAATGTCAGGATGAACGATCACAACATAAAAATAAAGCGAAAGCATTATCTATTTTATCTGCTCGTGTTTATGCTGCTAAATTAGAAAAAAGTCAAAAAGAAAATTCTTCTATGAGACGTATTTTATTAGGTAGTGGTCAACGTTCTGATAGAAATAGAACATATAACTTCCCTCAAAATAGAATTACAGATCATAGAATTAATCTTACTATATATAAATTAGATGAAGTATTACAGGGAAAACTAGATTTATTAGTAGAACCAATTATTCAAGAGTATCAAGCTGATATGTTTTCTTCTTTGTCTTAATAAAAATATGAATATATTAAAATGGTTAAATAAAACTATTAAAATATTGTCTTGTGTTGATAATCCTAAATATGAAGCTGAATTTTTATTGACTTACGTATCTGGATATAATCGTAGTTTTATTATAACTTCTGATAGAGTTGAATTAAGTCAAAAACAATATCAATATTTAAATTACTTAGTTTATCGTAGATCTTTAGGAGAACCTATAGCTTATATAATAGGAGAAAAAGAATTTTGGTCTTTGTCTTTACGTGTTTCATATGATACTCTTATTCCAAGACCTGATACAGAAATTTTAGTAGAACAAGTATTATTTAAAATTATTAATAATAAATCGACGTTAATTCTTGATTTAGGTACTGGATGTGGAGCTATTGCTTTAGCTTTAGCGAAGTCTTGTGTGAACTGTTACGTTATTGGTGTTGATAAATCAAAAAAAGCACTTGATATTGCTCGAATTAATGCGTTGCAATTAAAAATAAAAAATGTTTCTTTCTTATTTAGCAACTGGTTTTCACATATAAATAAAAAATTTGATATTATTGTGAGTAACCCACCATATATTAGTAAAAAAGAAATTACATTGCTTAAAAAAGATATTTTTTTTGAACCGTTTGATGCTCTTATATCAGATAAGAATGGACTTTCAGATATTGAAAATATTATCCAACAAGCAAAAAAATATTTATTTATTGGAGGTTGGTTATTAATTGAACATGGATGGCAGCAAAAAATACAAGTACAATCTTTATTTAAAAAATATAATTTTTTTGAAATAGAATCTTATCAAGACTATGGAGGCAATGATCGTGTGACAATTGGAAGACATTTAATAAATAAAAATTAATTACTTTTTAAAAAAGTTTTTAAAAATAAAAACTATGTTGTTTTAACAATAAAAATGTTATATTTTAATATAAAATATATATTAATTATATAAATACTTATTATAATTTGAATGTTTAATTATTTAAAAAATATTAATATTACTAATAATATGAAAGCTTCTTCTAATATTGACTTTTCTACATTATCACTTTTTGAATCTATGATTAAGGCTTCTCAAGTTATTCGAGAAGATTTTCCTACTATTTTCGTTCGATCTGAATTAAAACATAGAATACAAGAAGCGGAATCTTATGTTGCATCTGAATATGAACCAAATCGACAATTAGAAAAATTGTTAGAATTATTTTATATTCATTGGAATTTTGGTGGTGCAAGTGGTATTTATCAACTTTCAGATACATTATGGATTGATAATGTACTGAAAACACGTCGAGGAACTGCGGTATCGTTAGGAATTCTATTCTTGCATATTGCTCAAGAATTAAAGTTACCATTAAATCCTGTTGTATTTCCTACTCAATTGATTTTAAGAGCAGATTGGATCAATAAAAAAAAATGGTTAATTAATCCCTTTAATGGAGATATATTAGATCAGCATACATTAGAGGTTTGGTTGAAAGGTAATATCAGTCCAACAGCAGAATTATATGAAAATGATTTATATAAATCTGAACCTATTACTGTCATTAGAAAAATGTTAGATACTTTGAAATCTGCATTAATGGAAGAAAAAAAAATGGAGCTAGCATTAAATGTTACTAATCTATTATTGCACATTGATCCTAATGATCCATATGAAATTCGTGATAGAGGATTAATATATGCACAATTAGAATGTAATCATGTTGCTTTAACAGATTTAATTTATTTTGTAGAGCATTGTCCAGAAGATCCAATTAGCGAAATTATCAAAGTACAAATTCATTCTATTGAACAAAAAAAAGTAGTATTGCATTAATTTTTATTTATTGCGTAATTGGTCCATGACGTTTATGTGATGTATTTAAATACAATCTTTCAATTATTTTTTTGCTGATGATATCTATTTTTTTTCCTTCTAAATAAGAATCAATTATATCATATGTAACACCTAAAACAGATTCATCTTCTTTCTGTGGATTTTTTTCTTCTAGATCTGCCATAGGTTTTTTGAAATACAAATGTTTAGGACAATTTAAGTGTTTTAATAGTAGTCGACCTTGTCTTTTATTTAACCGAGCAATAGGATTAATATCTGTTCCACCATCTCCATATTTTGTAAAAAAACCAGTAATAGTTTCTGCTGCATGTCCTGTTCCTACTACTAGACCTTTTTTTACTGCAGCAATACTATATTGTACTTTCATTCTTTCTCTAGCTTTTTCGTTCCCTTTAATATAATCTGAAATAATAATACCTGATTTTTTTAAAGATTTTTCACTACTTAAAACCGCATCTTTTATATTTACATATAATATACAATCTGGACATATAAAGTTTAGTGCATCTTTACAATCATTTTCATCATATTGAATACCATATGGTAATCGTAATGCAATAAATTGATAATTTATATCTTTCGTTTCAGATCTTATTTTTTCAATTGTTATTTGACATAATTTTCCTATTAGTGTTGAGTCTTGTCCTCCACTAATACCGACTATCAAAGATTTTAAATTGAGATGTTGAAGTAAGTAATTTTTTAAAAAGTTGATACAATTGTTAATTTCTATTTCAGGTTTAATTATTGGTTTTACTTTTAGTAATTTAATAATTTTTTTTTGAAGAGACATAATTTCCTTCTATTTTATGGGAAATTTAATAAATGATGTATTAAAGATTAAATATGCTTTAAAATTATTTAAATGATATATTTTAAAAAAGTTGGATAAAAATTGAAAGATTTAATTTTGGTATTAAATTGTGGTAGTTCTTCTGTAAAATTTGCAGTACTAAATCCATATACTAAAAAAAAATATTTATATGGTATAGTAGAGCGTTTATTTTTATCAGAAACATATATTACATGGAAACATTTAGGGATGCAATATAAAAAGATAATAGGTTTAAACATTACTCATGAATATGCCTTAAATTTTATTTTAGATCAAGTCTTATTAGAACACAAAGATGTTTTAAAAAATTTAATCGGTATCGGACATAGAGTTGTACATGGAGGTGTTAAAATAAAAAAAACAATATTAATTAACGATAATGTTATTAGATGCATTGAAGATGCAGTTTCTTTTGCTCCATTGCATAATCCAGCAAATTTAATTGGTATTAAAACAGTTATTAAAAAATATCCGAGATTATCAAAAAAAAATGTAGCTGTATTTGATACATCATTTTATCAAAACATGCCTAAATCTTCTTTTTTATATGCTATTCCTTATAATTTTTATAAAGAATACGGTATTAGACGTTATGGTGCACACGGTACTAGTCATTATTATGTAGCTAGAAAAGTTGCTGTTATTTTAAATAAAAATTTTAACACTTTAAATATTATAACATGTCACTTAGGTAATGGTGCTTCTGTATCTGCTATTCGTAATGGCATATGCGTAGATACTTCTATGGGTCTAACACCCTTAGAAGGATTAGTAATGGGTACACGAAGTGGAGATATAGATCCTTCAATTATCTTTTTCATGCATAAAAAACTGAAGATTAGTATTGATGATATTGAAGTCATTTTAACTAAAAAATCAGGATTATTAGGTTTAAGTGGAATTAGTAGTGATTTTAGATATTTTGAAAAAAATTATTTTCTTAAAAAAGAAGCTAAGAGATCTGTAGACATTTTTTGCCATAGATTATCTAAATATATTGCAGCTTATACAACTTTAATGAATAATCGTTTAGATGCTGTAATTTTTACAGGAGGTATTGGTGAAAATGTATCTCTAATAAGAGAAATTACTCTTAATAAATTATCTTTATTAGATTTTAAAATTAATATTGAACTCAATTTAGCTGCTGTTAATGGAAAATCTGGATTAATTACTGAATATGATTCTCGTCCAGTATTTGTGATTTTAACAGATGAAGAATTGGCTATAGCTGAAGAAACTATTAGTATTATTAATAAATAATTATTTTTTAATAAAAGTTGTATCAACTTAACATAATAGGATGATTATGGCACGTATTATAATGTTAATTCCTATAGATCAAGATGTAGGTTTAACTACAGTGAGTTTAAGTATAATTGATTTTTTTAATCAAAATAAATTAAAAAAAAACTCTCATAAATCTATATTATATTTTTCTTGTATAAATAATTTAACAGATGATACAGCATTAATTATTAATAAATATTTTTCAAAAATTATCGATGTATTTAAAGAGATAGATTTTTCTAAAAATGACTTTTATTCTACTGAATATTTTTCTTGTCTGAATCGAGTAATTGAAGAATGCTATAATCAAAAAAAAATATATGAAGTAATTCTAATTGAAGGTATTTGTTATCATCGTAGTATTTATGCTGAAAAAATTAATTATGATATTGCTCAAAATATAAGTGCAGAAGTAATTTTTATAGCAAATTTAAAAAGTAATTCGTTAAAAGAGGTTGAAGAAAAAGAAAAAAAAATTAATTTTTTTTTAAAAAAACAAAAATATAAAAATGTTTTAGGTGTGATTTTTAATAAAATTAATTCTCCTTTTATAGATAAAAAATATGATTTTTTGACAAAATTAACTATATTAAAAAAAATAAAAAATATTCAAAAAAAAATATTTATTACATATAAAGTATTTAAAAATAGCAATTTCCCAATTATAGCTTGCATTCCTTGGAATAAAAATATTATACAAACACGTACAAGAGATATTTATAATTTTTTAAATTTAAATTTTTTAAATTCATTTGAAAACAAGAATCATATTATTAAGAATATAATGATATTTGATGAAATTTGTAAAAATATATCAAATAAAAAATATTCTAATACTTTAATGATAGTTTCATTTAGTCGTATAAATATTTTTATTAAAATGTTTAATGTAAATATTATCAGTAATAAAATTAGTGGTATTATATTTACAAAAGTATCTAAATCAAAAAAACTGATTATTTCTATATGTCAGACATTAATAGATAGAAAAATTCCGATTTTTTTTACAAAAAGAAATACAATTGAGATAATATCTCAATTACATATTTTTAATTTTAACATTTTAGTAAAAAAGAAAATATATATCAAAAAATTGCAAAAATATATTTCTAGTTTTTTTAATCGTAATTCTATTATTCCTCCAGAAAAAAAAAATAATTTTTATATAAAATATTCTCCAAAAGAGTTTTTTTATCACTTAAAAGTATTATCAAAAAAAAATAATAAGCGTATTATTTTACCTGAATCATATGAAATCAGAATATTAAAAGCTGTTTCTATATGTCAAAAATATAATATTGCTAATTGTATATTGTTAGGAGATGCAAAAAAAATTTATAGTATAGCTTATGATCAAGGTATTCACTTAAATGAAGATACTGAGATAATAAATCCTATTTTAGTAAGACATAAATATATTTCTCGTTTTATTGAACTCCGCAAACATAAAGGTATAAATAAACTTTCTGCTATTAAGCAATTAGAAGAAAATATTATTTTAGCTACTTTAATCCTTGAATCTAATAAAGTGGATGGATTAGTTTCTGGATCAGTGAATACGACAGCAAATACTATACGTCCAGCACTACAGTTAATTAAAACTAATATGAATACTTCATTGGTTTCATCTATTTTTTTTATGTTATTACCTGATCAAGTCGTAATTTATGCCGATTGTGCTATTAATGTTAATCCTACTGCAGAAGAATTAGCAGAAATTGCCATTCAGTCTGCAGAATCATCAAAAATTTTTGGTATTGAGCCACGTATAGCTATGTTATCCTATTCTACTGGTTATTCAGGATTTGGATGTCAAGTAAAAAAAATTAGAAATGCTACTGATATAGTTAAAACAAGAAGGCCTGATTTAATTATAGATGGTCCTATTCAATATGATGCAGCTGTTTCAGAAACAGTTTCCAAATTGAAAGCACCATATTCAGCTATTTCAGGTAAAGCAACGATATTTATATTTCCTGATTTAAATTCTGGGAATATAGCTTATAAAGCAGTGCAACGGTCTGCAAATTTAATTTCTATTGGTCCAATATTACAAGGATTAAGAAAACCAGTTAATGATTTATCTCGAGGAGCTTCAATAGAAGATATAATTTATACTATTGCATTAACATCAATTCAATCGACATAAAAAATATAAATTTCATATGATATAAATGTTATTTATTAAATTTTAATTATAATATTTCCATCAGGTTGGCAATAACATGGAAAAATATCGTTCTTTTTGAATAAAGCAGCTATTGGCTGTTTTATTGAATAGCATATTTTTCCTTTTATTAATTCAATACGGCACATACCACAATAACCAGATCGGCATTGATATTGAATATTAATATTATTTATTTCTAGAATACATAATAGTGAAATATTTTTTTTATATATAATCTTCTTGTTAACATTTACTACTTCAATAATAGAATAATTCATATTATAATATGAATTTTTTAAATTCATTGTCAGATACTTCTGAATCAATTTGGCCTACTAAATAAGAACTAATTTCTGTTTCTTGCGGAGCATTTTGAACGTGATCTGAAGTTAACCAAGAATTAATCCAAGGAATTGGATTAGAGTGTTTTTTAAAAGGTATTTTAAGACCGATTGCTTGCATCCGCATATTAGTGATATATTCTATGTATTGACAAAGTATGTCTTTATTTAATCCTAACATTGATCCATTTTGAAATAAGTATTCAGCCCATTTTTTTTCTTGTTCTGCTGCTAATATAAATATATTAATAGCCTCTTCTTTACATTCTAAAACAATATGTCTCATTTCTTCATTAGTATTTATATCACTTAAAAGATTTAAGATATGTTGAGTACCAGTTAAATGTAAGGCTTCATCTCGTGCTATTAATCTAATAATTTTTGCATTTCCTTCCATTAATTCTCTTTCTGCAAATGCAAAAGAGCATGCAAAACTAACATAAAATCTAATTGCTTCTAATACATTAACACTTATTAAACATAGATATAGTCTTTTTTTGATCAAATCTAAATTAATATTAATTTTTTTTCCTTTTATTAAATGTACTCCTTCTCCCAGTAAATGCCAATAACTAGTTATTTTTATTAACTCATCATAGTATATAGAAATATTTTGTGCTCGATCATTAATATTTTTATTTGAAATAATATCGTCAAATATTAAAGATGGTGAATTAACAATATTTCTAATTATATGAGTATAAGATCGTGAGTGAATAGTTTCTGAGAAAGACCATGTTTCAATCCATGTCTCTAATTCAGGAATAGAAATAATTGGTAAAAAAGCAATATTAGGACTTCTACCTTGAATTGAATCAAGTAATGTTTGATATTTTAAATTACTCGTAAAAATATGTTTTTCATGTGCAGGTAAATTTTGAAAATCTATTCTATCTCGAGAGAGATCTATTTCTTCAGGTCTCCAAAAAAATGATAATTGTTTTTCAATTAATTTTTCAAATATATTGTATTTTTGTTGATCATATCGTGCAATATTTACAGGTTGTCCAAAAAACATTGGTTCTTTAAGTTGATTATTTTTTTTTTTTGAAAAAATTGTATAAGACATTTTTTATACCTAATAATTAATTAAATATTTCAATTTTATATAATACATGAACCACTTTCACAAATTTCTTCTTCTATTTCAGATTTAATATTTTGATGTTCTTTAGAGCCATCTCGAGTATTTTGGTAATATAATGTTTTTAATCCAAGTTTATACGATAATAGTAGATCATATAGAAGTTGTTTCATAGGTATTTTATCATTTAAAAATCTTTTTGGATCATAATGTGTATTTACTGAAATAGATTGATCAATAAATTTTTGCATGATGCCAGCTAGTTCTAAATATCCAATATTATTTGGTATATCCCAAAGCAATTCATACTGTGATTTTAATTTTTTATAATCTGGCACTACTTGACGTAATATTCCATCTTTTGATACTTTAATGCTAACAAAACCTCTTGGTGGTTCAATACCATTAGTGGCATTAGATATTTGAGATGATGTTTCTGAAGGCATTAAAGCAGATAATGCTGAATTTCTTAATCCATATTTTTTGATTTTTGAACGTAATAAATTCCAATCTAGATGTAAAGGTTCATTACATATTTTATCAATATCTTTTTTGTATGTGTCTATTGGTAATTTTCCCAAATAATAATTAGTTTGATAAAACGAAGAACATGCTCCTTTTTCTTTTGCTAAATCGCAAGATGCATCTAATAAATAATATTGCATAGCTTCAAAAGTTTGATGTGTTAGATTTTTTGCACTTCCATCAGAATAACGTACTTTATTTTTAGCTAAGTAATATGCAAAATTAATTACACCAATTCCTAAAGAACGTCTGGAAATAGCTGATTTTTGAGCAGCTAATATTGGATAATTTTGATATTCTAATATTTCATCGAGTGCACGAACTGATAATATAGATAGTTCTCTAAAATCATTAAGATTATTAATAGTTCCTAAATTAAAAGCTGATAATGTGCAAAGTGCAATTTCTCCATTTTTATCATGAATATGTTTTAAAGGTACAGTCGGTAGTGTAACTTCTAAACATAAATTAGATTGTCTTATTGGAGATAATTTCGGATTAAATGAACTGTGTGAATTACAATGATCTACATTTTGTATATAAATGCGTCCAGTAGAGGTTCTTTCCTGCATCATAAGCGAAAATAAATCTAATGCTTTAATACTTTTTTTTCTTATATTATTATTAATTTCACATGCAAGATAGATTTTTTCAAATTTTTCTTGATCAGAAAAGAATGCTTCATATAACTGTGGTACATCAGAAGGACTAAATAATGTAATTTTTTTTCCTAATAACATTCTTTGGTACATAAGTTTATTAATTTGAAGTGCATAATCTACATGACGAACTCTATTGTCTTCAATTCCTCTATTATTTTTTAATACTAATAAACTTTCAACTTCAAAATGCCATATTGGATAAAATATTGTAGCAGCTCCTCCTCTGACACCTCCTTGAGAACACGATTTTACGGCACTTTGAAAGTGTTTATAGAAAGGGATACAACCAGTGTGAAAAGCTTCTCCATTTCTAATAGGACTACCGACTGCACGAATTTGTCCAGCATTAATACCAATTCCTGCACGTTGAGAAACATATTTTACAATAGAACTCGTAGTAGCATTAATAGAATCTAGACTATCAGCACATTCAATTAAGACACAAGAGCTAAATTGACGAGTAGGAGTTCGTACACCTGACATAATTGGTGTTGGTAAGGAAATTTTAAATGTAGAAATAGCATTATAAAAACGTTGAATATAATTCATTCTAATATTTTTAGGGTATTGAGAAAATAAACATGCAGATATTAAAATATATAAAAACTGTGCACTTTCATAGATTTGTCCGCTAATACGATTTTGTATTAAATATTTTCCTTCTAACTGTTTTACAGCTGCATATGAAAAATTCATATCACGCCAATGATCAATAAAAGAGTTCATTTTTACATACTCTTCATAAGAATAATATTTTAATAAATTTTTATCATATTTACCTAAAAAAACCATTTTTTTGACATGTTCATATAACATAGGAGGTTCAAATTGACCATAAGCTTTTTTTCTAAGATGGAAAATAGCTAATCTTGCAGCCATATATTGATAGTCCGGTGTATCTTGTGAAATTAAATCAGCTGCAGCTTTAATAATAGTTTCATGAATATTAATCGTAGTGATATTATTATAGAATTGAATTCTAGAGCATAATTCCACTTGAGATACAGATATATCATCAAGACCTTCTGCTGCCCAGTTCAATACTTTATGAATTTTATCTAAATTTATTTTTTCTTTTTTTCCATTTCTTTTGGTAACAAATAGACTTGTTTTCATATTTAATTTTGACTTATGATATATAAGATATATTGTTGATTAAGTTTTTTTATATAGTTTCTACAATTTTTTGTAAAGCAACAACTTTTTCATTTTTTGCTGTTCTTATTAATATGACCCCTTGTGTATTTCTGCCTAAAATACCTACTTCGTCAACTCTGATTCTAACTAGTGTTCCTGCATTAGTAATCATCATAATTTGATTTTTTTCTAAAACTTGTATGGCACCAATTATTTTTCCATTTTTTGGGGTAATTTTTGTTGAGATTACACCTTGAGTAGCTCTTGATTTTATAGGAAAATCTGTTATTTTAGTTCTTTTTCCATAACCATTTTTTGTTGCTATTAAAATACTACCTGTATTTTTAGGGACAATTAAAGAAACAACTTTATCATGTTTTTTAATCTTTATTCCTTTTACTCCAGAAGCAGTTCTACCCATAGTTCTAACGCTATTTTCTGAAAATTGTACTACTTTACCATTTTGTGTAAATAACATGATGTTATTGTTACCATTAGTTAAAGCAACACCTATTAGTTCGTCGTTAGCATGTAAATTAATAGCAATAATTCCTGATAATCTAGGTTTTCTAAATTGATTTAAAGAACTTTTTTTTACTATGCCATGAGCAGTTGCCATAAAAATATTAAGATTATCTTTATATTCATGTACTGGTAATATAGAAGTAATTCTTTCTTTTGAATTTAAAGGTAATAAATTAACTATAGGTCTACCTCTTGCATGTCTACTAGACTCTGGCAACTGATAAACTTTCATCCAATATAAAATACCTCGACTCGAAAAACATAATATAGTATCATGTGTATTTGCAATTACTAAACTTTCTATAAAATCTTCTTCTTTTGTTTTTGCTGCCGATTTTCCTTTTCCTCCTCGTCTTTGAGCATTATAATCAGAGAGAGGTTGATATTTTACATATCCTGAATGAGATAGAGTAACTACAACATCTTCTTGATTAATTAAATCTTCAATATTAATATCTGTATGATTGTCAGTAATTTGTGTTCGTCTTTTATCACTAAAAATATTTTGTATAATACGTAGCTCTTCTTTAATTACATTAAACATCGTTTTTGTATTTTCTAAAATATTTGTTAATTCTTCTATTTTCTTTTTTAGATCACGATATTCTAAAATAATTTTTTCTTGTTCCAAACTAGTTAATCTATGTAAACGCAAATCTAAAATAGCTTGTACTTGTCGTTCAGTTAAATAATATTTTTTTTCATTTTTTTCTGTAAGAATACTAGATTCTTCTATGTTTTCAGATTTCCAGTGTTGTTTTTTTATTAAATTTTTTGCATCTAATAAATTTTCTGAATTTTTTATTATTTTTACAATGACATTAATATTTATTAAAGCAATATGTAATGCTTTAAGAATATGTATACGATTACGAGTTTTATTTAATTCGAATATACTTCTTCGTGTGATAATTTCTTGTCTATGAGATATGAAATTTTTTAATATTTCTTTTAAAGATAAAGTTTTTGGTTGTCCTTGACATAAAGCCACCATATTAATACCAAAAGAAATTTGTAATTGAGTTAAAGAATATAATTGGTTTAAAATAATTTCAGGTATGATTTCTCTTTTTATTTCAATAACAATTCTCATACCATCTTTATCTGATTCATCACGTAAAGCAGTAATTCCATCAATTCTTTTATCTTTTACTAAATCTGCTATTTTTTCAATTAAACGTGATTTATTAACTTGATAAGGAATTTGATCAAATATGATTGACTCTTTTTTATTTTTTTTATTTATTTCAATAATATGATGTGCTCGAATATAAATTTTACCTTTTCCTGTACGATAAGCCTCTTCAATTCCTGATTTTCCATTAATAATTCCAGATGTTGGAAAATCTGGTCCGGGAATATAAGTAATTAGCTCTTCTAGTGTGATATCGTTATTATCGATATATGCTAAACATCCATTAATAACTTCATGTAAATTATGTGGGGGTATGTTTGTTGCCATACCTACAGCTATTCCTGAAGATCCATTGATTAATAGATTAGGTATTCTTGCAGGAAGAATTTCTGGAATATTTTCAGTTCCATCATAGTTTGGTAAAAATTCAACTGTATTTTTTTCTAAATCATTTAAAAGTTCATGAGCTATTTTAGACATGCGAACTTCTGTATATCGCATTGCTGCAGCAGAATCTCCATCTACTGAACCAAAGTTTCCCTGACCATCTATTAGCATATATCGTAATGAAAATTTTTGAGCCATACGTACTATAGCATCATATACTGCTGAATCACCATGTGGGTGATATTTTCCTATCACGTCACCTACTACTCGAGCAGATTTTTTATATGCTTTATTCCAATCATTATTTAATATATACATTGCAAAAAGTATTCTTCGATGAACAGGTTTTAAACCATCTCGCACATCCGGTAAAGCTCGGCCAATTATTACAGACATAGCATAGTCTAAGTAAGAGCTTTTTAACTCTTCTTCAATATTGACCTGTATGATTTCTCGTGCAGAGTCTTTCATAAAACTATTATCTCTTTAATTAATATACTGAAATTAAGTACAAAAGTATAACATAATTAAACTATTAGATGCATAGAAAGAAAATCATTCTTATCATGATATTTAATCGTATAAAGTTAATTTCTTAATAAAAGATATTTTTTTATATTGTTTATTTTAAATGAAAGTATTAATATAAAAATAATTATAATTTTATTTTAAAAAATATTAATAAGTAATTATTAAAAATATAATAATTTATTAATTCGACTTGAAAATGAGATCTTATATATGAAAGATGAAGAAAAAAATCTTATAGAAAATTTATTTAATCGTTTAAAAAAAACTGAGTTGAATTCCTCTGAAAGAGATCAAGAAGCAGATGATTTAATTCAAAAATTAGTAAAACAACAACCTGCTTCTTCTTATTACATGGCCCAAACGATATTGATTCAAGAGACAGCTATAAAAAAAATGAGCATTACAATTGAAGAGTTAAAAAAAAGAATTGAAATGTTAAATAATATAGAAAAATCAAGTAAAAAACCAAGTTTTTTATCTAATTTTTTTAAAACAAGTCCAATTTCTCAAAAAATATCTCATGATAATAATATATGGAAAAATAATGATAAAACTTCTTCACCATTTCAAAATTCTAATGCAACAATGTCTACTCCCATAGCACAAACAATACCAACAGTAACAACTACAAGAAATAGTGGATTTCTTAGTAATGCATTACAAACAGCTACAGGTGTAGCAGGTGGTATGATTTTGGGAAATATGTTAATGAATGTTTTTAATCATTCAAAACCAGAAGAAGAAATATTTGATACTATTAATAAACCTTCTTTAAATCATCATATAGATGAGCATGTAGATGAAAATTTAATTAATAATCATGATACTGATTTAATAAATTATGAAGCCAATAAATCAGATATGCATACAAACGAATCAAATTTTGATTTTGTTGATAAAAATGAATTCAATGATGTAGATGATACTGATATTAATGATGATAACTTTATTTAAAAAATACTATTAATTATTTTAAATAAATGTTACTTACTGAATAAGTATATCAAGATTGATATTAATCAAAAAATAAAGCCAGCATAAAATTTTTTGCTGACTTTAAATTTTTTTAAGAATAATTACTTAGATACTCAGCAACTCCTTCTGAAGATGCCTCCATTCCCTTTTTCCCTTTTTCCCAATTAGCAGGACACACTTCTCCATATTTGTTATGAAAATCTATAGCATCTACTATTCTTATCATTTCTTTTATATTACGTCCAAATGGAAGATCATTTATTACTTGATGGCGTATAATCCAATTTGAATCAATTAAAAA
This sequence comes from Buchnera aphidicola (Brachycaudus cardui), assembly GCF_005081945.1. NCBI lineage: Bacteria > Pseudomonadati > Pseudomonadota > Gammaproteobacteria > Enterobacterales > Erwiniaceae > Buchnera > Buchnera aphidicola. Next base: position 200,467 of record NZ_CP034879.1, read on the forward strand.
AGAAGCTCTTAGTGCTATACCTAGTACTGGATGTTCAATACCATAAGATTTTTGAATATTATGTTTTATATCTGACACCATAGGAAAATTAATTTTTCCAATTCCGCCATTTTTAGGTAATGTATTTTGCCATGCTTTGTGTACAAAAACACTGTCAATTGAAACACCTACAATTTTAACATTTCTTTTTTCAAAATCTGAATACAGTTTATTAAATTCTATAATTTCAGATGGACATACAAAAGTGAAATCCATAGGCCAAAAGAAGAGTATAATCGGTTGACCGTTAGAATATTCTTTAAAATTAAATTTTTCAGTGATTTTATGATTTGGTAAAAGTGCTGGAGCTATAAAATTTGGTGCATTTTGTGTAACTAAAACCATTTTTTTTTCCTATTAGTTGTAATTTATTGAATGAAATGATAAATTTAAAGATTATGAAAATGGAAAATACATATGAATACAAAATTATCTTGGAAAGACGTTTTATCTCAAGAAAAAAAAAAGATATTTTATTAATATAATAAGCTTTCTGAAACAAGAACGTTTAAAAAAAACAATTTATCCAGATCAAAAAGATATCTTTAATGCTTTTTTATACACTAATTTATATAATATAAAAGTTGTAATTCTTGGACAAGATCCTTATTTTTCCAAAAAACAAGCACATGGATTAGCATTTTCTGTTTTTAAGAATTGTACTATACCACCTTCTTTACAGAATATATATAAAGAGTTAAATAGTGATTTTCAAAAAAAGCATTTTTTTCATCATGGATGTCTTGAAGGTTGGGCTAATCAAGGTGTTTTTTTATTAAATACGATTTTAACAGTAGAATCAGGGAAACCAAAATCACATAGTACTATAGGATGGAACATTTTTACTGATAAAGTAATTTCTATAATTAATTTATATAAAAATAATATTATTTTCTTACTATGGGGAAATGATGCACAAAAAAAATCTAATTTAATTGATATAAATAATCATTATATCTTAAAATCTTCTCATCCATCTCCATTATCAGCATACAGAGGTTTTTTTGGTTGTAAACATTTTTCTAAAACAAACAAAATTTTAGTGAAAAATAAAAAAAAACCAATTAATTGGTTTATAAATTAAAAATAGAAAAAATTTTTAAGATTTTTTCTATTTTTTGTATTTTATGAATTTTTTTTAATATCATTAAATATGTTTAGAAAAAATATTTATTACAATTATTTTTTTGAAATGGTTACTATTGCTTTTCTTAATACTACTTTATTTAAACTAAATCCTTTTTTATGAATTGAAATAATATGATTATATGGTATATCATTAGATGTTTTTTTTTCAAAAATATCATGAATATTAGAGTTAAAAACTTCGTTTTTATTACCTTCTATTTTAACATTCAATTTAAATAAGATATTAAATAAAGACTGTAGTGTTAATTCAATTCCTTTAATTAAAGGTTGTTCTGTGATATTTAATTTTTTAGATAATGTTAATATATCTTCTAAAGAATCAATGATTGGTATTATTTTTTTTAAACACTTTTCAGTTTCTGTATATTTTATCTTGTTGATTTTTTCTTTTGTATTTTTATTTATATTTTCTATATTAGCTAATTTACGCAATTCAAGATCATCTATTTTTTTCTTGTTCTTTAATAACTGAACTTTTAAATCCTGAATTTTTTTATTTTGAAATAAAAGAATATCATCAATATTTTCTTCTATATTATTTTTTTTATCATTAGACTGTTTGTTTTCAGTATGCATTAATCTTACCATTTTAATGTTAATAAATAATTTATTATAAAGACTATAATTAATCTTTCAAGTTGATTTACTGTTATAATATATATTATTTTTTATTAGGAATTTTTATGTAATGAAGCAACATTTCACTTGTATTGGTATTGTTGGACATCCGCGTTATGCGAGTGCATTAATAACTCATAAAATACTTTATAAGTGGTTGATAAAAAATGGTTATAAGGTTTTTATTGAGCGTACTGTTTCTAGATCATTAAAATTAGATAGTGCTAAAACTGCGACATTATTAGAAATTGGTCAATCATGTGATTTAGCAATTATTATAGGAGGAGATGGAAATTTATTATGTGCAGCTCGTGTTTTATCATTTTATAATATTAAAATTATTGGTATCAACCGTGGTAATTTAGGTTTTCTTACTGATTTAAACCCTGATACTGGATTGCAGAAATTATCAGAAGTATTATCTGGAAATTATTTATTAGAAAATCGATTTTTATTAGATGCACAAGTTTGTCAAGATAAAGTAATATCTAGATCTAGTATAGCTATTAATGAAGTAGTATTGCATACAAAACATTTAGCACATATGATAGAGTTTGAAGTTTATATAAACAATAAATTTTCTTTTTCTCAACGTGCAGATGGATTAATTGTTTCTACTCCTACAGGTTCTACTGGTTATTCACTTTCAGCAGGTGGACCAATTATAGAAACATCTTTAAATGCGATTGTATTGATGCCTATGTTTCCACATACTCTATCTTCTCGTCCTTTAGTTATTGATAGCAACAGTACTATTTGTTTGAAATTTTCTAAGGCTGAAACTAATTTAAAAATTAGTTGTGATAGTCAAATTGTTTTAACTATTGAAAGAGGTGAATGCGTATTTATTCGTCGTAGTAGTTACTATTTAAATCTTATTCATCCTAAAAGTTATAATTATTTTAAAACATTGACTTCTAAATTAAATTGGTCTAAGAAGTTTTTTTGAATAATTTAAATAGGAATTAAATAGTAATAAAATAAAAATTTTTTATATAAATTATAATCGGATATTATAATGGAAAATTATATCAAAATACTATTGATAGTTGTTTTTTTTTCTGGCTGTTCTTATTTAGATCAAAAGAAATACTATGCTAACAATTATTTAGAGACAAAACATGTTAATCAAAAATTTTTAAATAAAAGTTATATTGGTATGACAAAAGAACAAATAATTTATATTTTTGGTGTACCGATCATTTCTGATCCCTTTGATGATGTATATCATTATTATATATATAGTAAGAAAGACCAAAATATTTTTCATAAAAATATGTTAAATTTATATTTTAAAAAGAATCAAGTATCGAGTTATGATATTCAATAGTTTTCAGATAATAATATGATAAATTTTTTGGAGCTGGCGGGATTTGAACCCGCGTCCAAAATCTCTACTAATAAAGTACTACATGCTTAGTTTTTTCTTTATTACATTCATATCCTAATTTGGAAAAACTCATTTTAGGTATATAGCTTGAAATTATTTACGTGTCATTACCAAGCTTAATGTTCACGTTTTTCTCTTTTTTGACCTTCCTATATTTCTCGTCCTAAGAGAGAAGGCTGAGAAGGAAGGGCTTTATACAGTTTTTTAAGCTGCTAAAGCGTAGTTTTGTTTATTATTTGCAGCTATTTTTTTACGGCTTTTAACGAGGCAAACCGTTCCTCGGCATGCACTTTACTTTGTTGATAATTTTGTCGAATCCAAAAACAGCCCCTTTTTTACAATATTAGTATTACAAAAAAAAATAAATTTGTCTATTAATTATTTAAGAGTATCAATTTATAAACAATAATTAAATATAGGAATGAAACATGAATGTAATTCAAAAAATAGAGCAGCAAATTAAAGATAATATTATTTTAATTTATATGAAGGGAACTCCTGAGGCTCCTAGTTGTGGTTTTTCTGCACAAGCAGTACGAGCTTTATCAGTTTGTGGAGAAAAATTTGCTTATGTAGATGTTTTAGAAAATACAGATATTAGAAATGAGTTGCCAAAATATGCTAATTGGCCTACATTTCCTCAGTTATGGATAGATGGTAAACTCATTGGTGGATGTAGTATTATACTTGAAATGTTAGAAAGTGGGGATTTAAAAAAAATAATATTAGATACAGTAAAAAAATATCAAGTTTAATTTTTTTATAAAATTATTAATACAGCTAACATATAAAAAAGATTAGATATGACATTATAGAAAAAAATATAATCAATAATGTCATATCCATTATAGTAAGAACACTACTAAAGTATATATTAAAATAGTTATTTTTTTGATTTTTATTCTAAATATAACTTTATTATTTTTTTTTTATATTTAGAGGCCATCCACCTAAACGTTTCCAGCGATTTACTAATTCACAAAAAAGATTAGCAGTTTGTAGAGTATCATAAAGTGCAGAATGAGCTTGATGATTATCAAATGATAAACCAATAGCTTTACATGCTTTAGCTAAAACTGTCTGTCCAACTACTAATCCGCTTAATGCTGCGGTGTCAAACGTAACAAATGGATGAAAAGGATTATTTTTTATTTTTGCTCTTTCAATTGCTGCCATTAAAAAATTATGATCAAAATTAGCATTATGTGCAACAACAATTCCGCGACTACAACCTTGCATTTTAATTCCTTGACGTACGGTATCTAATATAGATTCAATTGCTTTTTTTTCGCTAATAGCGCCACGTAGTGGATTAAACGGATCAATTTTATTAAATGCTATTGCATCAGAATTAATGATAGATCCTTGAAAAGGTTCTATATGAAAATGCACCATATTTTCTTTATGTAACCATCCTGATTCATCCATTTTTAATGTTATTACAGCAATTTCTAATAATGCGTCAGTTTGTGCATTGAATCCTGCAGTTTCAATGTCTATGACAACAGGATAAAAAGTACGAAATCGATCACTTAATAAATTGAATTCTTGAGTTGTAGACATCAAAATCTCATTTTTTAAAACACTTTGTGTTTGATGTAGTTAATATTTTATATTTTAAAAAATCAATATTTTATAAAATATTAAAAATAAATTAATATATAAATGTTTAAGAGGAAGTTTTTTGTTAATATTTTTATAGAATAAATAAAATATTAATACAAATAGATACTTTAATATAAAAAAAGAACAATATTTTATATTTTTATTTTTGGATACTTTTGAATATATATATATATTGATTATTAAATATTTAATAAGTGTACTATAATTTATTAGAATATTTAAGATTAAATTATTAATTTAATATTTTTTATAAAAATTTTTTGGAATTACATTAAGGAGATAAAATGAGTTATATTCTTCCTGCTTTACCTTATTCATATAATGCTTTAGAACCTTTTTTCGATGAAAAAACTATGAAGATTCATCATACTAAACATCATCAAAATTATGTGAATAATACTAATTCTATTTTAGAAAAAACAGCATTTTCCTCATTGTCTATTGATGAATTAATATCTATTTTGAATGAGATTAATTTAGAAAACAAAATTGTATTACAAAATAATGCAGGAGGGCATATTAATCATAGTTTTTTTTGGAAAAGTTTGAAATTAGGTACTATTTTACAAGGTGATTTAAAAATAGAAATAGAAAAAGAGTTTGGTACTATTGATTTATTTAAAGCAAAATTTGAAGAAGTTGCTCTTAATCATTTTGGTTCTGGTTGGATATGGTTAGTTAATCAGAATGGAATTCTATCGATTGTTTCTACAGTTAATCAAGACAATCCTTTAATGGGAAAATTAATATCTAATACCTATGGGTATCCCATTATTGGTTTAGATGTTTGGGAACATGCCTATTATTTAAAATATAACAATAGACGATTAGATTATATTAAAGCTTTTTGGAATGTTGTTAATTGGGAAGAAGCTTCTAATCGTTTACAGAAATAATTTATCTATTTAATAAATATAGTTATTTGTAATCATGATAGTTCAGCTTATAATTTTTTAGAAAATAAAATATTTTTTTTATATTATTTTAAAAACATATAATATTTATATTATATGTTTTTAAATACGTTTCATGAAAATTATTAAGATTTAAGGATTTTTTTTGAATATTATTAAAATGATAGTAGGATTATCTAATCCAAAATTAAAATATCATAATACACGTCATAATGTAGGCTCTTGGTATATTTATGCATTAGCTAAAAAATTTTATAAAAGTTTAAAAGAAGAAAAAAAATTTTTAGGTTTTACTACTTCTTTTAATATAGAATCAAAATCTATTCGATTGTTTATACCTAATATATTTATGAATATCAATGGTGAATCAATATTAAAAATAGCATTGTTTTATAATATTAATTTATATGAAATATTAGTAGTACATGATGATTTAGAACTAAAACCTGGAATTTTAAAAGTAAAGTACAGTTATGGACATAATGGACATAATGGATTAAGAAACATTATTAGTGTATTCAATAAAAAAATTAATTTTTATCGATTAAGAATTGGTATTGGTCGTCCAAACAATAAAGATGAAATATCTTCTTTTGTACTATCAAATCCTAATGATACAGAGAAAATATTAATTCAAAAATCAATTAAAGAAGCTGTAGAAAAAACTTTTGATTTAATTTCGCCAAAATAATATAAAAACTTTGTCTTATTTATAAAGGTCTATCAGATATGGGTTTAAAATGCGGCATTATAGGGTTGCCTAATGTTGGAAAATCTACTTTATTTAATATTTTAACCAAAGGAAATTCAGCAGTTGCTAATTTTCCATTTTGTACCATCAAACCTAATATAGGAATTGCTCCAGTTTTTGATCAACGTTTGAGTAAACTTGCTCAAATTATTTCTCCTAAAAAAATAACACATGCATTTATAGAGTTTATAGATATTGCAGGGTTAGTTAAAGGAGCTTCTAAAGGTGAAGGATTAGGTAATCAATTTTTAAGTAATATACGAGAAGCTGATGCTATAGTACACGTTATACGTTGTTTTAAAGATGATAATATTACTCATATTTATAACGATATTAGACCTTTACAAGATGTTGATATTATTAATACTGAATTGATTTTATCTGATTTTGATACTTGCGAAAAAGCTATATTACAATTACAAAAAAAAACAAAGAATACAAATCATGAAACTGAAAAAAAAATGAATGTTTTAAAGAAGTGTATTAGTCATTTAAAAAAATGTTTAATGTTAAAAATTCTTGATTTAAATACAGATGAAAAAGAAATAATTAGTGATTTACGTCTTTTAAGCTTAAAACCAACTATGTATATAGCGAATATCAATGAAGATAAAGCATCTTATTGTTTTTTACAAGATTTAAATAAATTAGCTAAAAAAGAAGACGCTGTAGTTATTCCTATTTATGCGAATTTAGAATTAGAATTAATTAATATGAATACGGAAGAAAAAAAATCTTTCATGCACGAGTTTAATATAACTAATTCAGGATTAAATAATATTATTCAAAATAGTTATAAACTACTAAATTTAATAACTTTTTTTACTGCAGGTGAAAAAGAAATTCGCGCTTGGGAAATTCTTAATGGTAGTACTAGTCTTCAGGCTGCACACAAAATACACAGTGATTTTAGTAAGGGTTTTATTAGAGCGCAAATTATTAAATATTTAGATTTTATAAAATATAAAAGTGAAGTAAAAATCAGAGAAATAGGTAGATTTAAGACTGAAGGAAAAAATTATCAAATACAAGATGGTGATATTGTACATTTTTTATTTAACATATAGATATATTACTGTTTTAAAAAATATATTTTGTAATGTTTTTTTAGAGAGGAAATATAATTTATCCTCTCTAAATTTTTTAGTTTTCGACTAAAAACTCTTTTAATTTATTAAAATCGGGATTAATGTTATAGGATAACAGTGGTAAATTTATTCTGTTTTTCAGTTCATCAGGTAATGAAATATTATTATTTAATATTTTTTCTACAGTGTTTTTAAATTTAGCTGGATGTGCTGTACCTAAAAATAGACCAAACTCATCTTTTTTTAATTGATTTTGTAATAATCGATATGCTATTGCAGCGTGTGGTTCAGAAACATAACCTAATTGAAATAGTTCTTTTAATGTTTCTTGAGTTATATCATCTGATACACTGCCAAATCTAAGTTCTTTTAAATTCCATTTATTTCTATAAAATAATTCTTCAATTCGGGTCCAATTATTTGGCTGACTAATATCCATAGCATTAGAAATTGTAGACACAGTTTTTTTAGGATACCATTTTCCATTTTGAAGAAATCGTGGAACTGTATCGTTGGCATTAGTACAAGCAATAAATGATTTAATGGGTAACCCCATAGATTTAGCCAATAATCCAGCAGTTAAATTACCAAAATTACCACATGGAACTGCTACTACTAAGTTATTTCTTTGTTGTTCAGAAATTAAAGAAAATGCTTCAAAATAATAACATATTTGTGCTAATAATCTACTTATATTAATAGAATTTGCAGAATTTAATCCTATAGATTCTTTTAGTTTTTTATCGTTAAACGCTTCTTTTACTAGTTTTTGACAGTCATCAAAACTACCATTAATTGATATAGTTTTAATATTTTTTCCTAAAGTACAAAATAATTTTTCTTGTAATTCACTAATTTTGCCTTTTGGATATAAAATAATAACTCGAACATTTTTCATTTTATAAAAAGCATGTGCTACTGCTGCACCAGTATCTCCTGAAGTTGCAGTTAAGATAGTAACAGATTCATTTTTTGTATTTAATGAAAAAATCATTTGAGCCATAAAACGTGCTCCAAAATCTTTAAATGCTAATGTTGGACCGTGAAATAGTTCAAAACAATGTATATTTTTTGTAATTGGCACTTGTAATGGGTGTTTAAATGAAAAAGCTTTTTTGACATGTTTATATAATTTATCTTTAGATATTTCATTGCAAATAAATTTAGAAAGTATTTCAGTACTACGAGTAATAAAATCTAATTTTAATATTTCTGATAATTGAATCGGTGTAATAGTTGGTAACTTTACTGGAAAAAATAATCCTTGTTGCTGTCCTAATCCTAATTTTACAGCTTTTGCAAAATTTACTGTTTCGTTATGATTTTTTAAGTTATAAAGTTTCATTATTTTGTCCTAATTGGCGTACACCTTTTAAATCTAAAAAACAAATATGAACGAATCCTGTATTATTTTGCAAATAATTTTTTCTAAGCCATAAAGATATTTCTTCTGCTATATGTATATTATCCGCAACAGCAAAAAGAGCGGGTCCTGAACCAGATATCCCACAGCTTATAGCTCCAATTTTCTTGATTTTTTCTTTAGCTTCTAAAAAATTAGGTAATATTTTAATACGATATGGTTCTGCTATAAAATCTTGCATTAATCGTGCTGCTAAATGAGGCTGTTTACTATATGAAGCATGAATAAAACCAGCTAAATAACGATTATTTTTTATGCAAATTTCTTTTTTATATTTTTTAGGTAGTATATCTCTTGCCTCTGCTGTAGAAACATTAATTCCTGGCCAAGCAATTACCCAAAACCAATTTTTAAAATTTGGAATTTTCTGACTAATTATTTCAGAATCTTCTAGTATTAATTGTAGACCTCCAAGATAAGATGGAGCAACATTATCATAGTGTATACTGCCTGATATTTCACCTTCTATTTCTCCCATAAGCAATAACAATTCTTTTGAATTTAGAGGTTTATCACAAAACTCATTCATAGCAACTAAAGTAGCTACTACAGAACAAGCGCTAGACCCTAGTCCTGATCCAATAGGCATATTTTTTTCAAGGATAATAGAAACTGGAACATTTTTTTTTATAATTTGACAAAATTTTAACCAGCATTTCCAAACAATATTTTGATTCGTGTTTTTTGGTAATTTATTAGAAAAAATGCCCGTATTAACTAATTTAAATTGTGTTGATGGTTTTATTGTAACTAAATCACCTAATAAAGTTCCGTTTATAGGTATAATTGCTGCACCTAAAATATCAAATCCCACTCCAACATTACCAATAGAAGCTGGTGCATAAATTTTGATCATTGCTATGCTCCTGACGTTTATGATAGTGTACGTAGTAAGTCGGAAAATACTCCAGACGCGGTCACTTTATTACCAGCCCCATAACCTCTTAGCACAAGAGGAATTGGTTGGTAATAATGAGTATAAAATGCTAGTGCATTTTCACCATTTTTTACTTTGTATAATGGGTTATTGATATTAATTTCTTCAATTTTTACATGACACTGTCCTTTTTTGTCTATGGTACCGACAAATCTTAATACATTACCTATATTATGTGCTTTATGAACACGATTTAAAAAATATTCATCTAGTTTTTTTAACTGTAAAAAAAATTCATCAATATTGTTATTTTTTTTAAAATAATCAGGTAACACAGGTTCAATTTTAATATCTTGTAGTTCTATTTCATATCCAGCTTCACGTGCTAAAATAAGTAATTTTCTAGCAACATCTATACCTGATAAATCATCATATGGATTTGGTTCAGTAAAACCTAATTCTTTAGCTTCTTTAGTAGCTTGTGATAATAAAACACCTTCTTCTAATCTTCCAAAGATAAAAGATAAAGAACCAGATAGTATGCCTTTAAAACAAATGAGATTATCTCCTGTTTTAAATAAGTTTTGCAGTGTTTCTATAACTGGTAATCCCGCACCTACATTAGTTTCATATAGAAATTTTTTATTAGTTTTACAAATAGCACTTCTAATTTGTTTATAATAAGGTAGTGTACCAGTATTAGCCTTTTTATTTGATGCTACTACGTGACAGTTATTGTATAGAAAATAAACATATTGTTCAGATAACAATTGATCAGATGTACAATCAATTATAACTGGATTTAAAAAATGATATTTTTTTATAAACTCATTTAAAACGTGTAGATTAAATATTGTGTTTGATTTTTTAAAATTATTTTCCCAATCATATAAGCTTGTTTCTTGATCTAATATTAATATTTTTTTAGAATTAGCAATGGCTAAAACTTTAATTTTTATATTTTTTTCATCTAGATATTTTTGTTGTTTTAATATTTGTCGAAGTAGTGAGCTACCAATGCTACCTATGCCAATTAAACATACATAAATGATTTTTTTATTATTATAAAATAATATATCATGAACGTTTTGGACTGATTTTAAAATGTGTTTTTTTTCAATAACTAATGAAATAGAATGTTCTGAAGAACCTTGTGCAATTGCAAGAATATTAATTCTAGCATTACCTAAAGAAGAAAAAATTTTAGATGCAATATTATGTTTTTGATAAATATTAGATCCTATTACTGAAAGAATAGATAGATTATTTATTATTTTAAAAGGATTTAATAATTTATCTTTTAACTCTAATTGGAACTCTTTATTTAATAAAGATAATATTTTATATATTTTATTATTTATAATACAAAAAATAATTTTATTTTCTGATGATGATTGAGTCATCAGTATAATTTTAATATTATGTCTTGAGATTATAGTAAATATACGTGGAATAATATTTTCTATATGTTTTATAGAAGGTCCAGATATATGAAACATAGTTATATCATCAATATGTGTAACACCTTTCAAAAAGCTTTCTTCAGAGTTGTTTTTTTCACAAATTACAGTTCCATTTGATTCAATATTATTAGTATTTTTAATAAAACATGGAATTTTAAATTGAGAGATTGGTTCTATAGTACGCGGGTGTAATACCTTAGCCCCAAAATAAGACAGTTCCATAGCTTCTTGATATGATATTGATTTTAATAAATGCGCATTGGGTACTATTCTGGGATCAGCAGTAAAAACTCCATCCACATCTGTCCAAATTTCACAACTATTTGCATCTAAACATGCGGATAAAATAGCAGCAGAATAATCAGAACCATTACGTCCTAGTACTACTAGTTCTTTATCTTGATTGCCTGCAATAAATCCAGGCATTAAAATAATATTATTTTTATTTATATCTATTTTATTAATACGTTTCTTAGATTCAGATATGTTAACACTAGAATCTAAGTAATGACCTATAGATAAAAAATTTTCGACAGGATTAATGATAGTAATACTATATTTTTTAGATTCTAATATACTTTTCATTATAAAAATTGAAAGTATTTCTCCACGAGAAATAATAATTGCACGAATACTATCTGGACATTGTTTTAATAATATAACACCCTGTACTATACTTTTTAATTCATTAAACTCTTTTTTTATAATCGTTTCTATTTCTTGATAATTGATATTAGATTGTATTTTTAATAGCTCATTAATAAGCTGAATAAATATACTTTCTACAAGGTTTATTGTTTCTAATATTTCATTATTATAATTTTTTTTTTCTATAATAGAAACTAAATAATTAGTTACCTTAGCTGGTGCTGATAGTACAACTGCAATTTGTTCAAATTTATTTTTTTTTTCTATAATATTAGCTACAGATAAGAATTTTTCTGCATTAGATAATGAAGTACCACCAAATTTTAATAATTTCATATTTTATAATTCCTTAAATTTATTTCATAAAAAACCCGCCTTAAGTATGAGCGGGTTTTCAAAAACATATGATTTTGGCCCACATCATGACTAGTTATAATAATTAGAATAGCTATTCTAGTGAAGAGGCTATAAATAGATATTAAGATTTTTTTATGAATACGTATAGTACGTTCATTTATTAGGTATTTTTTTATATAATTTGAATATTGTATGAAAAAGATTCTTCTTGTCTTCAAATTATTATAAAGTATTAGTATTATTAATTTTATATATTAAATATATTGAATTAAAAATGTTGTTTTTTATACGAAAAAGAATTTTTTAGTTTTTATAAATTTGATGTCATATTTTAATTTAGATATAAAATATAACATAAATTACATTGTCATATAGCTAGAATATATCTTTTTATAATTTTTTTAATGTTTAAAATAATTTATTATTAATAGTTTTCTTATTTGATTAATTTTTATAACATAATGATCATTATTAGTGCAATAGTTAAAAAAATAAATATTTTATTTTTTCTTGAAAATACTCAACTTAATTATTATACATACTGTATTTTTTAAATAAAAAAATCAGTATATCCTTTTAAATTTTAATTTACATTCAACATTTAGTTAATATTATGAATCATATTATTAAAGTTATTATTTCTGAAAAAGAGCTTGATATACGTGTTCGAGAATTAGGTCGAGAAATTACTAAAAAATATCGTCATAGTAGAAATAAAATGATCTTGATTGCTTTACTACGTGGTTCTTTTGTATTTATAGCAGATTTATGTCGTAGAATTCATATTAAACACGAAGTAGATTTTATGACAACCTCTAGTTATGGTCGTGGAATATTATCTAGTGGCGATGTAAAAATTATCAAAGATTTAGATGAAGATATTTATAATAAACATGTTTTAATTGTCGAAGATATTATTGATTCTGGAAAAACTTTAAGTAAAGTATCAGATATATTAAAGCTTAGAAATCCAAAGTCATTATCAATTTGTACTCTTTTAGATAAACCAGAATGTCGTGAAGTTAATATTAGTGTTGACTTTATAGGATTTTCTATTCCAGATGATTTTATTGTGGGTTACGGTATTGATTATGCTCAATCTTATCGTTATTTACCATATATCGGTAAAGTGATTTTTAAAAAATAAAAATATTTTTTAATTGAAAAATATTTTTTTATTGTCAATTAGACGAGTTCTTCCTAACGAAACAGATGCTAAAAGTATCATTTTTTTTGTAGTTTTATCTGGAATATTTAATGTTTTGTAATGATATACATTAAATATATCAATAGAAAATCCTTTTTTTAATAGTAATATTTTAGATTCCTGAATAATTTCTTCAATAGAATTAATATTACCTTTTTGAATAATTTTTGTAGATGTTTGCTTTATGATTTTATATAAATAAGGCGCTATTTTTGTCTGTTTAGAATTTAAATTATTATTTCTAGAACTGAGAGCAAGTCCGTTTTTTGATCGTACTATAGGTAGACTAATGATTTTTATTGCATAATTTAATTCTGCTACAAGTGTTTTAATTATTAATAATTGTTGATAATCTTTTTCTCCAAAAAAAGAAAAATCTGGTTGTGTTATATTAAATAGTTTAGCGATAATTGTCGTAACACCTTGAAAATGTCCAGGTCGATATTGACCTTCTATAATGTCAGATAGTTTTGGTACCTTAATAAAGGTTTGATTTTTTAGGTTATTAGAATACATTTCATGTATATCAGGAAAAAAAAGAATATCTATTTTATTATTTTTTAAGATTTTACAATCTTCTTCAAAGCTTTTAGGATAATTTTTAAAATCTAATACATTGTTAAATTGTATCGGATTAATAAAAATACTTACAATAGTAATATCAACATATTTTTTTGATAATAAAATTAACTGTATATGACCGTTATGTAAGTTTCCCATTGTAGGAACTAGTCCTATTTTTTTATCTGTTTTTTTTAAATATTTTATTTTTTCATATAAATCTTTTAAATTTTTAATTATATACATATAATACCTTTTTTTTAAAAACTATATTTTTTATTAGGATACATACCAGTTTTTACTTCATTAATATATTGCTGAATAGCTTGTGTAATACTTCTGCCTTCAGACATGAAATTTTTTGCAAATTTTGGTATTTTTCCTTGATTAATACCTAATAGATCTTGCATTACAAGAATTTGTCCATCAGTATATTTGCCTGCTCCTATTCCAATGACTGGAATTGATAAATTTTTAGTTATTTTTTTTGCTAATTGTTCTGGAATACACTCTAATACAAGCATTTTAATCCCTGCTTCTTCTAATAAAAAAGCTTCATCTATTAATTGATTTTCATCTTTTTGTTCTTTCCCTTGAATTTTATAACCACTTAAATAATTAAAAGATTGTGGTGTTAAACCTATATGACCGCAGACTAATATTAATCTACTAGATAATTCTTTAATGATTTCTATTAACCATTTTCCACCTTCTATTTTTATCATATTTGCACCAGATTGTATTATTTTTGCTGTATTTTTAAGAGCTTCTTTAGTATTGTAATAAGACATAAAAGGTAAATCAGATAATAAAAAACTTTTAGATGTTCCTTTTCTAACTGCTTTAGTATGATATTCAATATCTTGAATCGTTACAGGTATTGTAGAAGCATGTCCTTGAATAGTCATACCAAGAGAATCACCTATCAGCATAATTGGAATACCTTGATTAGAAAATAGTTTTGAAAAGCTAAAGTCATAAGCAGTGATAGCTGCAAATTTATTTTTGTTTTTCTTCCAATTATTTATTTGAGAAATAGTGATACATTCCATATTTACCTCATTTTATTTGAAAAATATAAAAAAATAAGAAGGATATTCGAGATTATTTTATCAATTAATCGAATATCCTTATTCAAGAATAATATAAGTTGTTTAACTAACCAGTCATTTGCTTTTCTCTAATTTCTGCTAATGTCTTACAATCGATACAAAGATTTGCAGTCGGTCTAGCTTCTAAACGACGAATTCCAATTTCAATACCACAGGAATCACAATAACCAAAATCTTTTTCGTTAATTTTTTTTAAAGTTACTTCAATTTTTTTAATTAATTTTCGACTACGATCTCGATTTCTTAGTTCTAAGCTAAATTCTTCTTCTTGTGTTGCCCGATCAATAGGATCAGGAAAATTAGTAGCTTTATCTTGTATATAGAGTAGCGTATGGTTGATTTCATCTTGTAGTTGATTTTTCCATGTCTCAAGAATTTTATAAAAGTGTAACATTTGATCTTCATTCATGTATTTTTCGTCTATTTTTTTTTTATAGGGTTTTAAACCTGCAATTGAAAGAACATTTAAAGATGATGTTTTTTTGTTTTTTTCTTTTTCCATAGTTCTCTCCGAAATAATTTATTTGATGAAATTGAATATGAAAGTGTTTTCTAATAAAATATTTTTTAAAATTATTGATATCTTTAAGAATAAAGATTTATATCGCAAAACAATTTAATTTATATTTTTTTATAATGGTATTTTTGTAATAAAAATTTTAAAAAAAATAATTTATATATTTTAGATATATAAGATGTGCTTGATTTTATGTCTATAAAAATTATTATAATAAATATTTTTAACATAAACTATAATTAAATATATTTTTTACAGTGTTGAATGTTTTAAGAAGACTAGTCTTAGTTTATGTATCAATATTTATTTTTTTATAATAAATTTCACAATAGGACGTTTTATAGACATGATAAAAAAAAATGTTAAAAAATTTGCTTTAGGAGTTGAATATGATGGAAGTTTTTATCATGGATGGCAACGTCAAAATACAGTATCTAGTATTCAAGAACAAATAGAAAAAGCTTTGTCTATCATTGCTAATCATAAGATAGATGTTGTATGTGCAGGTAGAACTGATGCTGGAGTTCATAGTATAGGACAAGTCATTCATTTTAATACTACAGCTATTCGAAAAAAATCATCTTGGACAATAGGAGTCAACCGTTATTTATCTAAAGATATTGCTGTTGTCTGGATTAAAGAAGTTCCAGAAGATTTTCATGCACGTTACAGTGCTATTACACGTTCTTATCGTTATATAATATATAATCATCGTTTTCGTTCTGCTATTTTTCGAAATAGATTTAATCATGTTTATAAGAGTCTCAATGTAAATAAAATGAACATTGAAGCTCAATGTTTGTTAGGAGAACATGATTTTACATCTTTTCGAGCAAGAAATTGTCAGTCACGTTCCTCTTGGAGGAAAATTATAAAACTAAATGTATGGCGTTACGCAGATTTAGTCGTAATTGATATTATAGCTGATTCGTTTTTATATCATATGGTTCGTAATATAGTTGGTTCCTTAATTGAAATTGGAATGTCTAAAAAAAAAGAGTTTTGGATACAAGAATTATTACAAAAAAAAAATAGAATTTATGCTGGACCTACAGCGCCAGCTAAAGGTTTATATCTATTATTTGTACAGTATCCTTTACGTTTTAATTTACCACAAGTAACATATAATTCTATTTTTATTAAGTAAAAAATATTATTGATATCTCTGGAGTATATTTTTTTATGTATATAAATGTAAAAAAAAAAGAAAAATTTTAATAAAAATACTTTTTTTAATATTTATTTTAATTATATTGTATGGCTTTTATTTGTACGAAAAAATAGGACAATCAATTCAAGGTAAAGTATGGAGTTTTCCTACATCAATATATGGACGTATAGTTAATTTAGAACCAGGTAATCCATATTCTCAGAAAGAAATATTAAGTCTTTTAAAAGGCACTATGTATAGACAAGTGCATACTGTGATGTTACCGGGTGAATATAGTATAAAAGATAACACTATAGATTTTATACGACGTTCTTTTGATTTTCCAGATATTAAAGAAGGTGAATTTCATACACGATTATCTTTTAAAGAAGGTATTTTAAAAGAAATTAAAAATATTGAAAATAATCGTAATTTTAGTTTTTTCCGTTTAGAACCTAAATTAATCACTATGTTAAAATCTTCTCAAGGGAAAAAACGTATATTTATTCCTCGTAATAAATATCCAGAAATTTTAGTTAAAACACTATTGGCTATTGAAGACAGATATTTTTATGAACATGATGGTATTAATATATCTTCTATAGGTCGCGCTTTTTTAGTAAATGCTATAGCAGGTCGAGCAATTCAAGGAGGTAGTACTCTTACTCAACAATTAGTAAAAAATCTTTTTTTAACTAATACACGTTCTATTTTAAGAAAAATCAACGAAATGTATATGGCTTTGATTTTAGACTGTTTTTATACAAAAGATAGAATTTTAGAATTATATTTAAATGAAGTATATTTAGGTCAAGATGGTGATGAGCAAATAAGGGGATTTCCACTTGCAAGTATTTATTATTTCGGTCGTCCAATAGATGAGTTAAGCTTAGAACAGTATGCGTTATTAGTTGGAATGGTAAAAGGAGCTTCTTTATATAGTCCTTGGGCTCATCCTATTTCTGCATTAAAAAGAAGAAATTTAGTCTTATTTTCATTATATAATCAAAAATACATTACTAAAGATATATATAGAAAATTATGTAAAAGAGGATTAAATGTTCAATCTAAAGGTAATATTATTGCACCTCATCCTTCTTTTATACAACTTGTACAATCTGAATTACAAAAAAAAATTACTACTTCCATAGAAAATATTTCAGGTATAAAAATATTTACTACTTTAGATTCTATATCACAAAATGCAGTAGAACAAGCTGTAAAAATAGAAATTCCTATATTAAAACAAAAAAAGGGATTAAAAGATTTAGAAGTTGCCATGATAGTCATGGATAAATTCACTGGTGAGATTCAAGCACTGATTGGAAGCGCTAAGCCAGAATTTAACGGCTATAATCGTGCTTTAAAATCTCGACGTTCAATTGGTTCATTGTCTAAGCCGATAACATATTTAACTGCTTTATCAGAACCAAATAAATATCATTTAAATACTTGGATTTCTGATCATCCTATTGCTATTAAATTAGATAATGGTCAATATTGGATGCCAAAAAATAATAATTATCGTTTTAGTGGAAAAGTAATGTTATTAGATGCTTTAATTCATTCAATAAATATTCCAACAGTTAATTTAAGTATAGATATAGGTTTAAAAAAACTAGTTGATAGTTGGTTACATTTAGGTGTTTCTAAAAATCATATTACTCCTTTTCCATCTATATCTTTAGGAGCTATTAATTTAACACCGATTGAAACTGCACAAGTATTCCAAATAATTGCTAGCGGTGGTTATAAATCATTATTATCTTCAGTTAGATCTGTGATATCTGATGATGGTAAAGTATTATATCAAAGTATACCTCAAAAAAAACATATAGTTTCTTCTGAAGCATCTTATTTAACATTATACGCTATGCAGCAAGTAGTTGAGCATGGAACAGCTAAATTATTAGGTAAACATTTTAAGGAATTTTCTTTAGCAGGAAAAACTGGGACTACAAATAATTTAGTAGATAATTGGTTTGTAGGTATTGATGGTAAAACAATTGTAATTATTTGGATTGGAAGAGACAATAATAAAACAACAAAATTATATAGTTCTTCCGGAGCAATGCAAATTTATCGAAAATACCTTGAATATCAACGTCCAGTACCATTAGTATTGCAACCTCCAAAAGGTATTAATATGTTTTATATAAATAAATTAGGAAAATTATTTTGTAATAAAAATAATGATCATGATCGATCTTTACCCATATGGTCTTTAAATAATCAAACTATTTGTCATGATGGTAAATTATTAGAACAGAGTCTTGAAACAAGAAATAAAAAAGATTTTCTATTTTGGTTAAAACATTTATTTTTATAATCAATAAAATGTGAATAAATATTTAAAACTATCTTAGTATATAATTCTTGAATTATATCTTTTAAATATTTGATATAAAATATTTTTAGAATAAAAATTATCTTCTTCTATTTTAAAATTTATTTATATGAAAATATATCGATAAATATTTCACATGTAGAAAAATATATATAAATAGATTTAAAATAGTTGATTATTTTACTTAAAAAATAATAAATTTTTTTAATGTTTATTTGATTTAAAAAATTTAAATATGAGAATAATAGTATGTTAATTAAATTTTTTACTAAAATATTTGGTAACCGGAATAATCGTATTTTAAAGAAGTTAAAAAAAATTGTATATTCTACTAATCAGTTAGAAAAGAATTTTGAAAAATTATCGGATAAAAAATTAAAAGAACATACCAAATTATTTCGTTTACGATTAAGTCAGGGTGAAACTTTAGATGATTTACTACCAGAAGCTTTTGCTACAGTTAGAGAGGCAAGCAAGCGTGTCTTTAATATGCGTCATTTTGATGTTCAAATTCTTGGAGGTATAGTTTTAAATAAAAGATGTGTTGCAGAAATGCGCACAGGTGAAGGAAAAACTTTAACATCTACTTTACCAGCTTATTTAAATGCATTAAGTGGAAAAGGTGTTCATATAGTTACTATGAATGATTATTTAGCTCGAAGAGATGCTGAAAAAAATACTCCATTATTTCAATTTCTTGGTTTAAAAGTAGGATTGAATTTATCTGAAATGTCTTTTTTTTCTAAACGAGAAGCTTATTTATCTGATATTACTTATGGTACTAATAATGAATATGGCTTTGATTATTTACGTGATAATATGGTTTTTTCTCCTGAAGAAAGAGTGCAAAGAGAACTTAATTATGCATTAGTAGATGAAGTAGATTCTATTCTAATAGATGAAGCGAGAACACCTTTAATTATTTCAGGACCATCAGAAGATAGTTCTGAACTATATAAAGAAATTGATGCTATTGTTCCTCTTTTAATTCTTCAAAAAAAAGAAGATTCAGAAATTTTCCGTGGTACAGGTCATTTTTCTATTGATGAAAAATCAAAACAAGTACATTTGACAGAAAGAGGATTAATTAAGATTGAGAAAATATTATTTGAAAAAAAATTAATGAATATAGGTGAATCTTTATATTCTTCGAATAATATAATATTAATGCATCATGTGTTATCTGCATTACGTGCTCATACATTGTTTGTACGAGATGTTGATTATCTTATAAAAGATAACAATATTGTTATTGTAGATGAACATACCGGACGAACTATGCCAGGAAGAAGATGGTCAGATGGATTACATCAAGCAATAGAAGCTAAAGAAAATGTACCGATAAAAAGTGAAAATCAAACATTAGCGTCAATTACTTTTCAAAACTATTTTCGTTTATATAAAAAAATATCTGGTATGACAGGCACTGCTTTAACTGAATCTTTTGAGTTTAGTTCTATTTATAATTTAGACACTATTGTAATACCTACAAATAAACCCATGATACGTAAAGATATGTCTGATTTAGTATATATCACTAATAAAGAAAAAATCAATTCTATTATTAAAGATATACAGAAGTGTATAACGTTAAATAGACCAGTTTTAGTAGGTACAGTTTCCATTGAAAAATCAGAAATTATTTCTAAAGAGCTAAAAAGATTAAAGATTCATCATAGTGTTTTAAATGCTAAATTTCATGCAAAAGAAGCTGAAATTATAGCGCAAGCAGGAAAACCTAAATCAATTACAATTGCTACAAATATGGCTGGACGTGGTACAGATATAGTACTTGGTGGAAATTTAGAAGTTGAATTGAATCGACATTCAAATATTACTTTAGAAAATATAGAAAAAATCAAAAAAAAATGGCAAAAAGAACATAATTTAGTTGTTTCTGCAGGTGGATTACATATAATTGGTACTGAGCGTCATGAATCACGTCGTATTGATAATCAGTTAATAGGTCGTTCTGGTCGTCAAGGAGATAATGGTTCTTCACGTTTTTATCTTTCAATGGAAGATTCATTGATGAGAATTTTTGCATCTGAAAAAATTGTTCAGATGATGCGTAAGTTAGGAGTATCTTTAAACGAAGCAATTGAACATCCTTGGGTAACAAAAGCAATAGAAAATGCTCAGAAAAAAGTAGAAAGTCGAAATTTTGATATTAGAAAACAACTATTAGAGTATGATGATATTATTAATGAACAGCGTCGTACGATTTATTTTCAAAGGAATAAATTAATTGATGCAAAAGATATAAAAATAATTATTAATGATATTTTTAAGGATGTATTAACTAAAATTATCTTTTTATATGTCCCTCATAGCATTATAAAAAATAAATCGAATATTTCTGATTTAGAAAAAAAAATAAATGTTGATTTTCACTTAAATATTCCAATATTAGATTGGTTAAATGAACAACCTACTTTAAATACTACAGAATTAATAAAAAAAGTTATTAACTTTTCAAAAATACAGTATCAAAATAAAGAACAATTAATTGGTGTGAATAATATGCGAATAATAGAAAAATCTATTATGTTACAAACATTAGATTCTCTTTGGAGAGAACATTTGTCAGCTATAGATTATTTAAGACAAGGTATTCATTTACGTGGTTATGCTCAAAAAGATCCTAAACAAGAGTATAAACGAGAATCTTTTAATATGTTTTCTAACATGTTAGAATTATTAAAATATGAAGTAGTATCATTTCTTAGTAAGATTAATTTATCTTATTCAAAAAAGTATATGAATTTAAATAAAGACTCTATCATACATTCTCATAATAAAATTAGTCGTAATACGCTTTGTATATGTGGTTCAGGAAAAAAATATAAGTATTGCCATGGTAGTTTATAATGTGATAAATATCAAAAATAATATTTTTTTTGAGAATATATTAAAATGAATTATACAAAAGTAGCTATTGGTATTCTTTTAAAGAAAAATAAAGTATATATTACTAAAGGAAAATATAAAAAAAATATTTGGGAATTTCCAGGTGGAAAAGTAAAAAAACATGAAAATATAGTTCATGCCTTAAAAAGAGAATTGTTAGAAGAAGTTGGTATTTTAATATTAAAATTTCGTTTTTTTAAGTATGTAAAATATATTTCTCTTAAAAAAAAATTAAAATTATATTTTTTTCTAATTAACAAATGGAAAGGTGAACCTTATAGTAAAGAAGGCCACGTTTATATTTGGATATTTTTATACAATCTTAAATTTTTTAATTTTCCACTTGCAAATGATAGTGTTATACATCTTCTGAAAAAAGATATTCATTTTTTAAAATAGTTTGATAAATAATATATTAAATATTGTCATAAATAATATTTAAAAAAATACATGTTAATAAAATTTTGTTAAATAATTTTTTTTTATATTGATTGTTGTTTGTTGACTATATTTTCTTGCTAAATATGAATAAAAAAAGTTTAAATAATAAATATGTTTATGTATTTTTTCAATTTTTTTTGTATTTAAAATAATATCATCTGCAATAGAAATTCTTTCTTTTCGAGTGGCTTGTAGTGAAATAATTTTTTTTGCTTCTTGTACACTAATTTGATCTCTTTTAACTGTACGTTTAATTTGATGTTGTATAGGTAAGTCTACTAAGAGTATGCGATTTACTTTTTTTTCTAATTTTTTTTCAACTAATAATGGTACGACCCATAAGCACCAATTTGATTCTATAAGTTTGATCTGTTTTTTACTTTCTTGAAAAATATCAGGATATAATAAGTTTTCTAGCCATAATCTATCATGCTTATTATTAAAAACTTTTTTTCGAAGTAAAATGCGATTAATTGAATTATCTGTATTTAATATTTCCTTCCCAAATTTTTTTTTAATGATATTTGATATTTTAGAGTTATATTGAATGATATTTTTTGCAATTATATCAGTATCAATAATATTTACGCCTATTTTTTTGAAACCATTAGAGATAGTAGTTTTTCCGCTACCAATACCTCCAGTAAGTGCTACAATATAAGTCATATTTCTTTAAGATTTTTTTATAGATCCAGATAATATATATTTTTTAATTTCAAACATAAAATGTTATTTTTTATAATATTGTATATTTATATTATATATTTTAATTAGGATGTTAATGTTATGCGTATTGAAGAAGATATTAAATTAGGTTTCAAAGATGTTTTAATTAGACCAAAACGTTCTACATTAAAAAGTCGTTCTCAAGTTGATCTTATTCGTAATTTTTCTTTTAAATATTCTTCTATGATATGGTCAGGAATTCCTATTATTGCAGCTAACATGGATACAATAGGAACATTTAAAATGGTAAAGTCTTTATCAGATTTTAATATACTTACTGCAGTTCATAAATATTATTCACTCGAAGATTGGAAAAATTTTATTAACTCATCATCTAGTCATGTATTAAATCATGTAATTGTATCAATTGGAACTGCTAATTGTGATTTTATAAAAATCAAAAAAATTTTTTTATTATCTTCTGAGATAAAATATATTTGTATTGATGTTGCTAACGGTTATTCCGAGCATGTAGTTTCTTTTTTAAAATTAATAAGAGATTCTTTTCCTGATAAAATTATTTGTGCCGGAAATGTTGTAACCGGAGAAATGGTAGAAGAATTGATACTTTCTGGGGCTGATATAGTTAAAGTAGGTATTGGACCAGGATCAGTTTGTACTACAAGAGTAAAAACTGGAGTTGGTTTTCCTCAATTATCAGCAATTATAGAATGTGCTGATGCAGCACATGGTTTAGGCGGTCAAATTATTAGTGATGGAGGATGCACTGTTTCAGGAGATATTGCTAAAGCTTTCGGAGGTGGAGCCGATTTTGTTATGTTAGGAGGTATGTTATCCGGTCATAAAGAGTGCGCAGGAGAGATAGTTGAAGAAAATTCAAAGAAATATATGTTGTTTTATGGTATGAGTTCTATTTCTGCAATGCAGCGTTATACAGGAAAAATTGCAGGATATCGTGCATCTGAAGGGAAAACAGTTAAAATACCTTTTCGTGGTTATGTTAATGCTACAATACGTGATATTTTAGGGGGATTACGTTCTTCTTGTACTTATGTAGGTGCAGAAAAATTAAAAGAGCTGACAAAAAGAACTACATTTATACGAGTAACTGAGCAAGAAAATTGTATTTTTAATATTTTTCAGGAATAAATTATATTTAAATTTTTTTTATTTTTTATGTTTGATGAAATCAATAAAATTAATTATATGTATATATATTTAATTTTATTGATTTTTTTTAGAGATTTAAAATTAATATTTAATTACGACAATAGTATAGAAAATTTAATTTTTTTAGATTAAATGTTAATTTAATCATTAAGTATATAATTTATAAGGAATTTATACTATGTCAGAACGTTTATATGATGATATCGATCCAATTGAAACTAGTGATTGGGTAGAGGCTATTGAATCTGTTATTCGTGAAGAAGGTCGTGAAAGAGCTTATTTTTTAATTGAACAAATTTTAAAAAAATCTAAAATAAATAGAGTAGAATTTTTTAGATCGTTTTTTACTAGTGACTACGTGAATACTATCAGAAGTGAAGATGAAGTTGAATATCCAGGTAATTTAGTTTTAGAAAAACGTATTTGTTCAGCCATTCGTTGGAATGCTATAATGATGGTATTACGTGCTTCAAAAAAAAAATTAGAACTAGGCGGCCATTTATCTTCTTTTCAATCATCAGCAACTATATATGAAGTATGTTTTAACCATTTCTTTCGAGCAAGGAATAATCAAGACGGAGGAGATTTAGTTTATTTTCAAGGTCATATTTCTCCTGGTATTTATGCTCGTTCTTTTTTAGAAGGACGATTATCAGAAGAACAAATTAATAATTTTAGACAAGAAGTTGATGGGAAAGGTTTATCTTCTTATCCACATCCTAAATTAATGCCAAATTTTTGGCAATTTCCAACTGTATCTATGGGTTTGGGTCCGCTTTGTTCTATTTATCAAGCAAAATTTTTAAAATATTTACAAAATCGAGAACTAAAAAATACTTCAAAACAAATAGTTTATGCTTTTTTAGGTGATGGTGAAATGGATGAACCGGAATCTAAAGGTGCTATTTCTATTGCTGTTCGTGAGAAACTAGATAATTTAATATTTATAATAAACTGTAATTTACAAAGACTAGATGGTCCAGTTGTAGGTAATGGTAAAATTGTTAATGAATTGGAGAGTTTTTTTTATGGTGCAGGATGGAAAGTTATAAAAGTAATATGGGGAAGTCGATGGGATCTATTATTAAAAAAAGATAAGACTGGAAAATTAATTCAGTTAATGAATGAAACAATTGATGGTGACTATCAAACTTTTAAATCTAAAGATGGAGCATATGTTCGTAAGTATTTTTTTGGTAAATATAAAGAAACATTAAAATTAGTAGAGCATATGACTGATGAAGAAATATGGAAACTGAATAGAGGAGGACATGATCCAAAAAAAATGTTTAATGCTTTAAAAAAAGCAAAAGAAACAAAAGATAAACCAACAGTTATTTTAGCTCATACAGTAAAAGGATATGGAATGGGTGTTACTGCAGAAGGTAAAAATATCGCTCATCAAATAAAAAAAATAAATATTAATGGAATAATGCATATTCGAGATCGTTTTCATATTCCAGTATCTAATGAAGAGATTAATAACTTACCTTATATTACCTTTAAAAAAAATTCTGAAGAATATTCTTATATACATTCTCAACGAAAAAAATTAGGTGGCTATATTCCTTTTCGTTTATCTAAATTTACCAATGCATTGAATTTACCAGATTTAAAAGATTTTCAATCATTATTAGAAGAACAAAAAAAAGATATTTCTACTACAATAGCTTTTGTTCGTGTTTTAAATATCATTTTAAAGAATAATTTTATAAAAGATTTAATAGTGCCAATTATTGCAGATGAAGCACGGACGTTTGGAATGGAAGGGTTATTTAGAAAAATTGGTATTTATAGTTCTAGTGGTCAAAAGTATATTCCACAAGATCGAGAGCAATTAGCTTATTATAAAGAAGAAAAAAAAGGCCAAATATTACAAGAAGGAATAAATGAGTTAGGTGCTGCTGCTTCTTGGTTAGCTGCTGCTACATCTTATAGTACTAATGATTTTCCAATGATTCCGTTTTATATTTATTATTCAATCTTTGGCTTTCAAAGAATAGGGGATTTATTTTGGGCTGCAGGTGATCAACAAGCAAGAGGTTTTTTGATTGGTGGTACTTCAGGAAGAACTACTTTAAATGGTGAAGGATTACAACATGAAGATGGACATAGTCATATACAATCTTTAACAATTCCTAATTGTATATCTTACGACCCTGCTTTTGCTTATGAGGTTGCTGTAATTATACAAGATGGATTAAGACGTATGTATGGTCCTTTACAAGAAAATATATACTACTATATAACTACAATTAATGAAAATTATTATATGCCAGCTATGCCTAAAAATTCAGAAATAGGTATTTGTAAAGGCATTTATAAATTGAAAACTTTACATGGTACGACTTCAAGAATACAGTTAATGGGTTCTGGTGCTATTTTACGTTCTATTTGTGAGGCTGCAGAAATTTTATTAAAAGAATATTCAATTACAACAGATATATATAGTGTTACTTCTTTTACAGAATTAGCTAGAAATGGTGAAGATTGTGAAAGATGGAATATGTTAAATCCAGGTAAAAATAATAGAATAGCATATATTAAAAAAGTTATGAATAATTATCCAGCTGTTGCTGCAACTGATTATATGAAATTATTTGCTGAACAAATTCGTAATTATATTCCAACAAAACAATATTATGTATTAGGAACTGACGGTTTTGGTCGTTCAGATAGTCGTGATAAATTACGTAATCACTTTGAAGTAAATTCTCATTATATTGTAGTTGCTTCTTTAAATTTATTATATAAATTAAATAATATTAATATAAAAATATTAGAAGACGCTATTATGAAATTTAATATTAATCCTGATAAAATCAATCCGCGTTTAGCTTAAGAGGTACAAACAGTGGATATTGAAGTAAAAATGCCTGATATTGGTGTAGATGAAGTTGAAATTATAGAAATATTAGTTAATGTAGATGAAAAAATACAAATAGAGCAAGGATTAATTACTGTAGAAGGAGAAAAAACTTCTATGGAAATACCTTCACCTATATCAGGTGTTGTAAAAAAAATTTATATAAAAATTGGTGATAAAATTAAAACTTCTTCTATTATAATGATGTGTAATGTTGATGGTCATCAGAATAATATAGAACAAAAAAGTAAAAATTTATTAAAGAAAGAAAGTAAACAATTAAAAAAAGATTCGTTTTTTCAATCTGAACAAAATATTCCTATACATGCAACTCCAGTAGTAAGAAGATTAGCTCGAATTTTAAATATTAAATTAGGTAATGTTATTGGAACTGGTCCTAAAAATCGTATTTTAAAACAAGACATAGAATTATATAAAAATAATCTTAAAGTTAATACATTATTAAAAAATAATGCAATACATGCAAATGATACTAAAACGTTTCAAACAGAAAAAATAGAACTCAGTTCCCTTCAAAAAAGTGTTGGTAATAATTTACATCAAAATTGGATTAATATACCTCATGTTACACAATTTGATGAAGTAGATATTACTATTTTAGAAAAATTTCGTCAAAAATATAATGATGAAAAAAAGAATGATAAAAGTGTAAATTCAAGAATTACAATATTGATTTTTATAATAAAAGTCGTTGCATATGCATTAGAAAAATTTCCTATTTTTAATAGTTCTTTAACTGCAAATAATACACAGATCATTCTAAAAAAATATATTAATATTGGTGTTGCTATAGATGTTAATAATGAACTATTTGTTCCTGTATTAAAAAATGTGAATAAAAAAAATGTTCAACAATTATCTGATGAATTAATATATATTTTAGAAAGAGCACGTCAAAAAAAGTTAAATACATCTGATATGACTAAAGGATCTTTTACAATATCTAATTTA
The DNA here is from genome assembly GCF_005081945.1 of Buchnera aphidicola (Brachycaudus cardui). Lineage (NCBI taxonomy): Bacteria > Pseudomonadati > Pseudomonadota > Gammaproteobacteria > Enterobacterales > Erwiniaceae > Buchnera > Buchnera aphidicola. The sequence continues at coordinate 228,750 of NZ_CP034879.1, forward strand.
GGAGGAATTGGAGGTAGTTGGTTTTCTCCTATTATCAATGCGCCTGAAGTAGCAATTCTTGGTATTTCAAAAGCTAAAATTAAACCATTATGGAATGGTAAAGAATTTTTACCAGCTTTAATATTGCCATTGTCTTTATCATATGATCATCGTGTTATAAATGGTGCTGAAGCAGCACGTTTTATTACATTAATTAGTAAATTACTTTCTGATATACATTTTTTAATTATGTAATTTTTACTTTAATTAATTTCAAGAGGTTAGAATGCATCAAAAAATTTATACACAAGTTGTAGTTATTGGTTCAGGTCCATCTGGTTATTCTGCAGCTTTTCGTTGTGCAGATTTAGGATTAGATGTTTTATTAATAGAAAAATATAATACATTAGGTGGTGTGTGTTTAAATGTTGGATGTATACCTTCAAAATCATTATTGCATATAGCTAAAGTAATTCAAGAAGCAAGAGAATTACATAGTACAGGTGTTTCTTTTAGTGAACCAGTAATAGATATAAAAAAAATTAGATTTTGGAAAGAAAGTGTTATAAAAAAATTGACTGATGGTCTAGACTACATGCGGAAGAAAAGAAATATAAGAATTATTAAAGGAAGAGCTATCTTTGATAGTGATAGAAGTCTTTTAGTAGAAGAAAAAGAGAATAAATTTCACGTTTTTTTTAAAAATGCAATTATTGCAACAGGTTCTCAACCTATTAAAATTCCTTCATTATCATATAATGATGAAAGAATCTGGGATTCAACTGATGCTTTATTATTAAAAAAAATACCGAGTCGTTTTTTAATTGTGGGAAGTGGGATTATTGGTTTAGAAATGGCAACAATATATAGTGCATTAGGTTCTAAAGTTGATATTATAGATCGTTTTAAAGATTTTTTACCTGCGGTAGACCAAGATATTGCAGATGTATATATTAAATCTATTAATGAAAGATTTAATTTAATGTTAAATACGCATCTTGATAAGATTAAAGAAACAAAAAATGGATTAATAGTTAAGATGATAGAAAATAATTTGAATAAAGAAGAAATATCCTATGATGCTATATTAATAGCAATAGGAAGAACTCCTAGTATTAATGAATTAGGATTAGAAAAGATAGGATTAAAGATAAACAATTTTGGATTTATTCAAGTTGATAAACAATTAAAAACAAATATACCTCATATTTATGCTGTTGGTGATGTAACAGGTCCTCCTATGTTAGCTCATAAAGGTACACATGAAGCACATATTGCAGCTGAAGTTATTTCTGGAAAAAATCATTTTTTTGAACCTACAGTAATTCCTTCTATTGCATATACTGAACCAGAAATTGCATGGGTAGGATTAAATGAAAAAGAAGCAAAAAAAGAAAATATAGATTATGAAGTTGCATCTTTTCCTTGGAGTGCGTCAGGTAGAGCTATTGCTTCTAATTGTAGTTTAGGAATGACAAAATTGATTTTTAATAAAAGCAATAATAAAATTATAGGTGGTGCTATTGTAGGTACAAATGCTGGTGAATTAATTGGAGAAGTAAGTTTAGGTATTGAAATGGGGTGTGATGCAGAAGATTTAGCATTAACAATACATGCTCATCCTACTTTATATGAATCCATTGGCTTATCTGCTGAGGTTTTTAAAGGTACTATAACAGATTTACTTAATATAAAACGTATAAAATAATTATTATTTAATATTGTTAAAGAACAATTTTTCAGAAAA
>NZ_CP034879.1:230537-253318 GCF_005081945.1 Buchnera aphidicola (Brachycaudus cardui)
TTTTCTGAAAAATTGTTCTTTAGTAAATTTACATAAATAAGTACTTTCAATATTTACATATAAAAAGTATTATATATTTTTATATATCTCATGACTATATATATTTAACAGTATTTTTTATTACATATTTTATTTAATTTATAGATTAAATTCTTGCATAGATATATTCCTACCATAGTATATCTCTCTCATTTCCCTCCATAATAAATTTATAATATAAGATTGTTCAGAACCTTCTAAATCATCTACATTAATATTAAATAAATAATTTTTTAAATTAAATTCTCTTAATAACATACGAGTATGAAAAATATTTTCTTGGTATACATTTACGTCAACCATGTCATACGTTGATTTAATATCATTAGACATAAAATTTTGAATAGAGCTTATTTTATGATCAATAAAATGTTTTATGCCATGAATATCTCTAGTGAATCCCCGAACTCGATATTCAATCGTAACAATATCAGATTCTAATTGATGTATAAGATAATTTAAAGCATTTAAAGGTGATATAATTCCACATGTTGAAACTTCAATATCGGCTCTAAAAGTACAAATTCCACTTTGAGGATGGCTTTCTGGATATGTATGTACACATATATGACTTTTATCTAAATGAGCGAGGACAGAAGATGATATAATATTTTTATTTAAAATATTAATTTTATCTAAATTTATAGGTTCTTCACATACTAAAATAGTAACACTTGCTCCTTGAGGTTCATAGTCTTGATGAAATATATTAAGAACATTAGCTCCAATGATAGAACAAGTTTTTTTTAAAATTTTAGTTAATCGAATAGCATTATATTGTTCATCAATATAAGAAATATAACTATTACGTGAATCATTAGTATTCGCATAGCAAATATCATAGATACAAAAACTTAGGCTTTTAGTTAAATTATTAAAGCCATATAATTTTAGTTTTTGCAATTTAATTACTCTCCTATAACAGGATTTTAACTTTCATTTAATGCATTAAGAATATATTGAGGTAAATAAAAACTGCTTATATGAATTTTAGAATTATAGTAATTAAAAGCTAGTTTTGTAGATTTTATACGTGATTGTAGATTTTTAAAATTGCTTTTTTTGCTTAATTCTATATTATTAGTACCCCATGCAAAAATCATAACTCCACCGTAATAAGTAGGGATAGTTGCATGATAAAATTTTGTATCACAGAAATATTTTTTTAATTTTTTATAAGTAGTAATAGTTTCATTTTTTTGAAGAAAAAAGACACCATTTTGTGCTACAAAAATACCATTTTCATGAAGGCAATTTTTACAGTTAAAATAAAACTCTGAACGAAATAAATTTTTTCCATAACTTATAGGATCTGTAGAATCTGAAATGATTAAATCAAATTTTTCTTTTGTTTGTTTGGTAAAATTTAAACCGTCATCAATAATTAATTTTAAACGATAATCTTGATAAGCATTTTGGCTATGATTTGGAAAATATTTTTTACATAAAGCAATGATATTAATATCAATTTCTACCATAGTAATACTTTTTATATGTTTATGTTTACATACTTCACGTAATATGCCTCCATCTCCTCCTCCTATTATTAAGACATTTTTGATTGAACCATGAGAAAATATAGGAATATGAGTTAACATTTCATGATATATAAATTCATCTTTTTCAGTTGTTTGAACAATATCATCTATCGCCATAACTTTGCCAAAAATAGAATTTTCAAAGATGATTACTTTATGATATTGAGTTTTTGTTTTGTATAATAATTTATCAATTAAAAAATATTGTCCAAGATGACAATAAAGTTTTTCATGCCATGTTTGTTGATCAGCCATGGTTGTATTTATGTACCTTATAAAAATATAACGTTATAGATTATTTAAGGAATAATAAAAAAATATAAGTATAGTACAAAATAGATTTTTTAGGTTTTTTAAAAGAAGGAAAATTAATTTTTTTAAATTGATTTAATATGATTAATAATCAATTTACAATATAAGTTCTAAAATATTATTACTTAAATATATTTTTTATTAGAGGTTATTAAAAATACTATGAGAACAAGAACATTTATTTAATTGATCCTATAAAATTAAGATTTCCTAAAATTATTTTTACAAATTCAGCAGATCGTGATGATGCGATAGAAAGATTTTTTTTAAAATTTATAGTAGCATTATCATCAGATGAATCAGATATAGATTTTACAATAACAAGAGGAATGTTAAATTGATGACAAACTTGAGCTATTGATGTTGATTCCATATCTACAGCTATTGCAGAAGGAAAATTATTTTTTATTTTTTCAATCAAAAAACTTCCTCTAATAAATGAGTCTCCACTAACAATAAGTCCTGTCATAAATTGTAATTTATTTGTAGTTTCTTGTGTTTTTAATAAACTTAATATTTTTCTATTAATTAAAAATTTTTTAGGGTATGTTGGTATCTGCCCTATAGCATATCCAAAATTTGTTAAGTCTACATCGTAATAAGATGTTTGTTCAGGAATAATAATATCTCCTATTTGCAACGATGCATTTAAGCTTCCAGCAGAACCGCTATTAATTATAATATCAGGATGAAATAAATTAATAAGAATTATAGTAGAAATACTAGCAGAAACTTTTCCTATTCCTGATGTTATTAAAAAAATAATATTTTTTTTAATGTATCCTATGTAAATAGTATAATTATTGTATTTTTTTTCTTTATATGTATGCATAATCTGTCGCAGCATTTTTACTTCTGTTTCTACTGCACCTATAATGCCAATTTTCATGTTTATATAACGCACTTTTATTTATGATAAAAATCAGATAATTATTTTAATATATCTCATGATTGTTTAAATACTAAATGATGAACCGCATCCACATGTATTTTTTGCATTAGGATTAGAAACTATAAATTTAGAACCTTCTAAGTTTTCTAAATAATCTATTTTACCGCCATATAAGTATTGTAAACTAATAGGATCAACAATTAATGCAACGCCTGATTTACTAATTATAATATCATCTTTATTTATTTTTTCATCAAAAATAAATTGATATTGAAAACCACTGCAGCCGCCACCATTTATATATATTCTTAATTTTAAATTATTATTTTTTTGTATTTTTATTAAATCTTTTATTTTTTGAGCTGCTTTATCGGTAAAATTAAGATAATTATTAGATTTTATTTCCATTTTTTTTTATATTCTCAAAATATTTCTGTAAATATAAATCTTTTATTGTAATTTTATCATAAATAAATATTTTATCTATTTTTTATTTTATGTGAAAAGTGTTTCCGTGCGCCGATAGATAATCTAGTCTTTATTGGCGCAGGTTATAAGAATAATTGATACTGTTAATCAGTATTTAATATATTTTTTTAATAATTAATCTGCTTTTTTACGCAGAAAAGATGGAATATCTAAATATTCTGGTGCTTGATTTTTCTTATTGTCTGAATCTAGTATCTCTTTTTTATTGATTTTTTTTTCAATTTTTGTTGGAGATATATTTAAATATTGATAACGATAATCCATTAATACTTCTCTAGAAGATTTATTTTTTATTTGATTAATATCTCCTCCTGATATTTTTTTTTCGATTCCAATACCTGTAGCAACAACTGTTACTCGAAGAGTATCATTCATATCAGGATCTAAAGAAGTTCCTATTACAACTGTAGCATTATCAGAAGAAAAAGATCTAATAGTATTTCCAACGGTTTCAAATTCATCTAATTTCAAATCAAAACCAGCAGTAATATTAACTAATACACCACGTGCACCAGATAAATCTATATCCTCTAATAGAGGGCTAGATATAGCTATTTCTGCAGCTTCTTCTGCTCGATTTTCTCCAGAAGCTATTCCAGTTCCCATCATAGCATATCCCATTTCTACCATTACAGTACGTACATCAGCAAAATCTACATTCATTAAACCAGGTCGTGTAATTAATTCAGCAATCCCTTGTACTGCTCCTTTTAAAACATTGTTAGCAGCACTAAAAGCATCAAGTAAAGATATTCCTCGATTAAGAACTTTTAATAATTTATCATTAGGAATCGTAATTAAGGAATCTACATATTTTGATAATTCAATAATACCTTGTTCAGCAATAATCATTCTTTTTTTACCTTCAAAATTAAAAGGTTTTGTGACTACTGCTACTGTTAAAATACCCAATTCTTTTGCGATTTCTGCTACTACAGGAGCAGCACCAGTTCCAGTTCCTCCTCCCATTCCAGCTGCTATAAAAACCATATCAGAACCATCTAATGCAGATTTTAATAATTCTTTATCTTCTTCAGCAGAAGTTCGTCCAACTTCTGGATTAGCTCCAGCTCCTAATCCTTTAGTGATATTATTGCCTATTTGTATAGTTTGTTCTACTTCAATCTTTCTTAAAGCTTGTGCATCAGTATTAATAGCAAAAAACTCAACACCTTCAATATGTTCTTTGATCATATGTTCTACTGCGTTACCACCACCACCTCCAACACCAATTACTTTTATTATTGCGTTATTACTTAATTCTGCCGGTTCAAACATGATTTATTTCCATTATGTATCTTTATATTATAAAGTTTGAAGTATAGTTTGTTTTTAAAATTCTTTTTTTAACCAATTATTAATTTTTTGAAACCATGTCTCAATGAAAGAAATTTCTTTTTTTTTCTTATCAACATTAATATAAAATTCTTTTCCATAATGCAATAAACCAACTACTGTTGAATAATTTGGTTCAGTGATATTTTCTATTAATCCTGAAATATTTAAAGGTTTGGCAATTCGAACCTTTTTTTGAAATACCTTCTCGGCACAGTCATTTAGAAATGCGATATTTGATCCTCCTCCTGTTAGTACTATACCACTCAATAATTCATATTTTTCTCCATTTTTATAAAGTGTGTTTTGTACATTTAAAATATTATTTCTTACTAAAGATAATAATTCAATATATCTAGATTCAATTACCTCAGTTAATGCATCTTGTTGTAAATTTTTTTGAAAATTTCCATTAATATTAGAGCAATCAATATTTTTTGATGCACCTAAAGGGGGTTTGATTGCAGAGCCATATTTAATTTTTATATTTTCTGCATCAGAATAAGAAATACTAAATGCATACGAAATATCGCTGGTTACAATATTACCTGCATATGGAATTACTTGGCTATATTGTATAGCGTCATTAATATAAATTGTAAAATCTATTGTTCCTCCTCCTATATCAATCATACATACACCAAGTTGACGCTCATCTTTAGTTAAAACGGCTTTACTAGAAGCTAGACCTGAAAAAATAACTTGATCAACTTTTATATCACATTTTTCTACAGCTTTAATGATATTTTTAGCCATGTTTTGATGACAAGTAATTAGATGAGCTTTTACTTGCATACGTACTCCTGATAAACCTATAGGATTTTTTATTCCAGATTGTTGATCAATTGAATATTCTTTTGGAATGACATGTAATATGTGATGTTCATTAAGAATTTTAACAGATTTTGCAGTATGTATGACATTTTCTAGATCTTCTTGTGTAACTTCATCTTCAGAAATAGGAACTATGCCTATTTCGTTTTGACAATTAATATATTTATTAGATAAAGATAAATATAAAGAGCTAATATGGCAATCTGCCATAGTTTCAGCTTTATTTATAGACTCTTTTATACATGTAACTACTGTGTCTAGATTATTAATACGACCTTTATTTATTCCTCTAGAAGAACAAGTTCCAAATCCAATGATTTTAATTGTATCATCTATCAATATTTCTCCTACCAAAGTTACAACTTTAGTAGTACCAATTTCTAATCCGACTACTAATTTTCTATCTTTTGATATAATCATTGTTCTTTGGCCTGTACTGTATTTCTTTAGTTATTGCTTTTTTTAATAAAATCTAATTTCTGATTATTGTATATTGATGTTTTAATAATAAAAATTTATAAGTAACATTTTTACTTGATCTTATAGATAATCTAATAAACAAAATCATATTAAATTAAATACTTATTCTTAAAATTGATAATACTAATGCATCAAATGATATTCCAAATTCTTTTGCTGACATTGGTAATAAACTGCGTTCAGTCATTCCAGGTATAGTATTGACTTCTAACAACCAAAAATTATTTTCTTTATCTAATATGACATCAATTCTTCCACATCCGCTGCATCCTATGATGTTCCATGCAGATAGCACTATTTTTTTTAGTTCTATTTCTTGTATTTTATTTAATCCACTTGGACAAAAATATTGAGTAGAAGAAGATTTGTATTTAGCATTATAATCATAGAAATAATTTTTTGTTAATATATGAATAGGAGGTAATATTTGATTATTAAGAATAGAAACTGTATATTCCCTTCCCTGTATAAATTTTTCAATTAAAATATTTTTATCATATTCAAATGCTAAATGCATAGCATGATCGATTTCTTCAACCGATGAAACTATAGTAATACCTATACTAGATCCTTGACTATTTGGTTTTACTACAACAGGAAAACCTAGTTTTAATATTTTTTTTATTTCAAAAGAATATGAAGATTTTTTATTTTTTTTTGTTATATAAACATTAGGTGCTGTTAAAAGACCAATAGATTTCCATAATAATTTAGTTCTAAATTTATCTATAGAGATAGATGATGCCATAATTCCACTACCTGTATAAGGAATTTTTAAATATTCAAGAACTCCTTGAATGCTACCATCTTCACCACCTTTACCATGTAGTGCAATATATGCTTTATCACACATTTCTTTTGTTAATTGCATAATGGAGTAAGTACATAAATCAATTGGATATGCTTGAAATCCAGATTTCAATAAACTTTTAAGAACTGCTTGTCCTGATTTTATTGATATTGCTCTTTCAGAAGAGTTTCCACCTAATAAAACTGCTATTTTTTTATTCATTTTATCACTTTATATTATTTTTTTTTAATCAATTTTTTATATATTATTTGATCTATATCTCCAGCTCCTTGTACTAAAATAATATCATTTCCATTTAATCTAGGAATAAGTATATCTAATATTAAGTTGTCATCAGAAATGAAAGTAGAATAAATATTTCCTTTTTTTTGTACATCTTGAGATAGTGAAAAACTATCTACTCCAGGAATAGATATTTCATGTGCAGAATATACGTTTAATATTAAAAGAGCATCCACTTGAGATAAAACATTAACAAACTCATGATATAAATTATGAGTTCTTGTATATCGATGGGGTTGAAATATCATGATTAAATTTTTATTTGGCCAACTGATTCTAATTGTTTTAATATTTTCATATAATTCTGTAGGATGATGTCCATAATCGTTAATTAACATAGTACTAATATTATCTTTAATATCATATAAACCTAGATATTCAAATCTTCTACAAGTGCCTTGAAAATTTTTTAATGACAAAATTATATCAGAATGCTTAATACCATGACTTATGGCGAGAGCAATAGCAGCTGCTGAATTTAATGCATTATGCTTACCAGGAATATTTAATGTAATATTTAATTCTATTTCATTTTTAATAATTAATGTAAAATATCCAATAAAAGAATCTTGTTTATAGCAAAAGATACGAATATCTGCATTTTTGTTAAATCCGTATGTTATCACTTTACATTTTATATCCGGTAAAATATCACAAATATTATGATCATCTATACATACTATAGCTATTCCATATAGCGGAATATTTTTTAAAAATCTTAAAAATGTTTGTTTTAATTTTTTAAAATTATTTTTGTAGTAATTCATATGATCAGGTTCAATATTAGTTACTATAGCTATAGTTGGATGTAAATATAGAAAAGAAGCATCACTTTCATCTGCTTCTACAATAAAATATTGCGAGGATCCAAGTTCTGCATAAGAGTTTATAGATTTTATCAAACCTCCATTAATAAAAGTAGGATTTAATCCGCTTTTTTGATATATATCTACAATCATTGACGTAGTAGTAGTTTTGCCATGTGTGCCAGAAATAGCTATTCCAAATTTAAATTTCATTAATATTTCAAGCATTTCAGCTCGTAATAATATAGGAATATTATTTTTTTTAGCAGCAATTAATTCTTTATTATTATCTTTAATAGCGCTAGACTTTATTATAAAATCTACATTTTTAATATTTTTTTCGGAATGTTGAAAATATATAATTGCTCCCAATTTAATCAATTTTTTTGTAAGTGAGCTTTTTATCAAGTCAGAACCACTAATTTTATATCCTAATTTTAATAAAATTAATGCAATTCCTACCATTCCCATACCACCAATACCAACTAAATAAATATTTTTATTTTTTTTTTTATTACGAATAAAAAAGTTTGTTTTTTTTATTTTTGCTAGATTCATAGTATTATCTTTTTAATTAAATATTTAATATTTGTTCAATTTTTTTTAAAATATGTACTTTTTTATTTTTTATTCACAATATTATGAATTATTTTAAAAATTTTAAATGTAGAATCGCGGATTCCTAGAGAATGAGCTTTTTCGGCCATAATTAAAAGTATTGTTCTATTTAAGGAATTAATAATATTTACTACTGATGTAGTATTAAAGTTTGATTGATCAATGATTTTTGCAGCACCAATTTTTTCTAAACTTTGTGCATTTCGATGTTGCTGTCTATCTTTATGTGGATAAGGTATAAAAATAGCGCCTAATCCTACTATAGAAATTTCACTTACGGTTAAAGCTCCAGAACGACAAATAATTATATCCGCCCATGCATATGCAGAGGCTATATTTTTTATAAAACAAGTAATTTTTTGTTGTTTTAATCCTAATTTCTCATATCTTTTTTTTGTTTCTTCTAGTCTAGAATCACCTACTTGATGCCAAATAATAATTTTTTCTTTTAATAAAAACAAGACGTTAGGTAGAACCTGATTTAGTATTTCAGCTCCTTGACTACCACCAATAATTAATACTCTTAAAGGTCCTTTTCTATTTTTAAAACGATTTTTAGGTGAATCAATATTAATAATACTTTCACATACTGGATTACCTACTACTTCTCCATTTTTTAAAACATTAGGAAAAGCCTGAAGATTTTTTGTGGATATTTTAGAAAGCCAACGATTAGTAATGCCTGCTATTTTATTTTGTTCATGTAAGATAAGTGGAATATTAGAATTCCAAGCAGCTATTCCTCCAGGTCCTGAGACATATCCCCCCATTCCTAATATAATATCTGGAGACCAATTTTTTATTATTTTCTTTACATCATAATAAGCACGTAATATATATATTGGTGAAAAAATTAAATTCTTTAAATTAGAATTTCTTAATCCTTTAATTTTTATAAAATGTATTTTAATACCATATTTAGGAACAATGTTAGATTCTATATGATTTTTAGTTCCTATCCAATTAATAGACCATCCTTGTTTTAACAAATAATTTGCTATAGCTAATCCTGGAAAAACATGACCACCACTTCCACCTGCCATAATTATTATTTTTTTAGCAATCATTTAGACCCTCTAGGAAATGCTTGTGATTCTTTTAATCTTGTTTCAAAATCTATTCTTAATAGAAAAAAAATAGCTATATAGTTCATAACTAAACTAGAACCACCATAACTAATTAATGGTAAAGTTAGTCCTTTAGTAGGTAAAATACCAGTAACAGCACCAATATTAATTAATGTTTGAAAACTAAACCAAATACCAATAGAGCATGCTAAAAATCCTGAAAAAATTTGTTTTTTTTCTAAGGATTTTTTACCAATATACATTGCACGAAAAGATATAAAAAAAATTATTAATAATATTATAAAAGAACCAATATAACCTAATTCTTCACCGATAATAGAAAAGATAAAATCACTATGTGCATCAGGTAAGTAATCTAGTTTTTGTATTGAATTACCTAATCCTTGACCAAAGAAGTCACCGCGTCCTAATGCCATTAAAGATTGCGTTAATTGATAGCCATTTCCAAATGGATCTTTCCAAGGATTCCAAAAAGATAATATTCTCTTCATTCTATAAGGTTCTAATAAAATGAGAAAAATTACTATTAGTGTGCTAATAAAGATTATTACTAAAAATTGTCCTATTTTTGCACCAGAAAGAAATAGAACAGATAAAGTTGTAAAGCATAATACGATCACAGTTCCTAAATCTGGTTCGGCTAGCAGTAAAATGGATTGTATTATAATAATACTCATAGGTTTAAAAAAACCCCAAAAATTATTCCGCACTTCATTAGTTTTTCGTGATAAATAGCTAGATATATAACAAAAAGAAGAAATTTTGCATATTTCAGAGGGTTGTATATGTAATAAACCTATTTTTATCCATCTATAGGAACCATGTATTGAATGACCAATAAATAATACTAAAATTAGTAATAAAATAGAAATAATTAGTATAATATTACTATTATGTTTCCAAAAAATAATTGGTGTACGCAAAAAAATAAAAGATAAAAAAAATATTAAAAAAAAATAAAATATTTCTCTTTTGATAAAAAAAAATGGATCTTGATACAAGCTTTGACCTACAGGAATTGATGAAGAAAAAACCATGATTAATCCAATAGAAGATAAACTCAGACTCAACCATAATAATATACGATCATATAATACAATATGATTCTGTACTGTACTATATTGTTCTTTAATATTTTTTTTTTCTAAGTTTGTCAAATTATATCCTTTATTAATTTTATAAATATATTACCTCGTTCTTCAAAACTAGAAAATTGATCTAAACTACTACAACCAGGAGACAAAAGTACTGTATCACCTGATACTGCTTTTTGTGATATTAGGATTATTGCTTGTTGTAAGGTTTGAATAGTAATAGATTTTTCTTTACATATCTTCGAAAGATACAAACGATCTTGTCCAAAACAATAGATTATTATTTTTAATTTATTGAAATAATCTTTTAATATATTAAAATTTGCAGATTTACTATCGCCTCCTAATAATAAGTGTATTGTACCTATAGATTGAATAGAATCTAAAGCAACTTTAGTACTATTGACATTTGTAGATTTAGAGTCATTGATCCAACATATTCCTTTTTTATTATGTATAATTGTGAATCGGTGAGGTAAAGTAGAAAATTTTTTAAGAGTTTCTATAATAGAATTTCTAGGAAATTCCATTGCATCAGAAATAACTAAAGACACTAACGCATTATCATAATTATGATGACCATGTAAAAATGTCTCTGACATATTAAGTATTTTTTGATTTTTATGATATATTATAGCTTGTTTTTTATCGTAATAAACATGATAATTGCTTTTTTTTGATTTTAAATCAATCCATTTTTTTGAATTATTATTCAGATTTTTGATTTTTTGATTAAAATTAATTATGCAAATATCTGCTTGATTATAAATAGATAATTTAATTTTTTTATATTGTTTAAATCCTTTTGGATATCTATTCATATGATCTTCACTAATATTAAGAACGACAGCTATTTTTGATTTTAAAGTGAATGTATTTTCTAGTTGAAAACTAGATAATTCTATTACGTATAAATCAGCTTTTTGATCAAGCATGTGTAAAACAGGAAAACCAATATTACCACCTAAATAAACTTTATAACCTGTGTTTTTTGCAATTTCAGTAACCATGGTAGCTACAGTGCTTTTCCCATTAGTTCCTGTGATAGAAATAATTGGAACCGCTACTTCTCTAGAAAATAATTCTATATCACTAACAATTTCAATTCCTAATAAACGAGCTTTAAGTAAAATAGGTTTAAAAGAAGAAATTCCTGGGCTAATGACTATTAAATCTGATTCTAAAATCCATTGAGGATCTAAAATACCAAGTTTATATTTAACTATCTTAGGTATTTTATGTAAATATATAGGACAAGTAGATTCATCAATAATTTTTGGTACGATCCCTTTTTTTAAAAAAAAATTAATACATGATATACCTGTTAATCCCATACCTAAAATTAATATTTTTTTTGTAGAATAATTATATAACATTAATGTACCTGTAAAGAAATAAGGCTAATTAAGAGTAATAGAAGTGCAATAATCCAGAATCGTACGATAATCAAAGGTTCTGGCAATCCTTTTATTTCATAATGGTGATGAATTGGTGACATTTTAAAAATTCTTTTTTTTCTAATTTTAAATGATATCACTTGTAAAATAACTGACATTGTTTCAAAAACAAAAATACCTCCCATTATAATTAATAATATTTCCTGATGTAAAAGTATTGCTATTACTCCTAAAGATCCTCCTAATGACAATGATCCAACATCCCCCATAAATATCTGAGCTGGATAGCTGTTAAACCATAAAAAACCTAATCCGGAGCCAATAATTGATGAACATAATATTACTAATTCACTTGAATATTTTATATAAGAAATATTTAAAGAACTTGAAATATTGATATTACTACTCAAGAAAGATATCAACAAAAAACCACATGTTAAAAAAATTACAGGCATAATAGCTAAACCATCTAATCCATCTGTTAGATTAACTGCATTACTAGTTCCTACAATAACTAAATAAGATAAGAATATATACATGTAATTTATTTCAACAATTTTATTAGTATAAAAAGGAACTATTAATTGAGAATGAAATATATCTTGACTATTATTTTTTATGATTACAATCATACCTAATGCAAAAATAGATAATAAAAAATATTTCCATACTAAAGTTAATCCTTGAGAATTTTTATTTTTTATTTTTTTATAATCATCTATAAAGCCAATCACACCATATCCAATTAAAATACTAATAACGTACCAAACATAAATATTAGATAGATCACAATATATTATAGTTGAAATTATAATAGACATTAGGATAAATAATCCACCCATAGTAGGTGTTTTATTTTTACAATAATGTGTTTTTGGTCCATTTTTACGTATTATTTGATATTTTTGTAATTTTTTCATATAATATATGAAATATGATCCACAATATAAATTAATACAAAAAGCAGTTAATAAACTAAATATTGCACGACATGGAAGATATATAATAAAGTTTAAATACAAATTCAAGTATTTATCAAACCACATTAACATTTTTTTTATTCTCTTTTATAAGATAATCTATTATTTTTTCCATTTTTGTATTACGAGAACCTTTTACTAATATTGAAATATTATCTTTTTCTAAAATAATGTTCATTAAATGAAAATTTAGTTTTTTTTTATTAGAAAAATGTTGTCCATTATGAAAAATTTGACTAATTTCACTACTCATACTACCAATACTAAAAATTTCGTGAATGTTAGATAAATTAGAAATATTACCTATCATCTTATGATATAAGAGGCTTTTTTCTCCTAATTCAGACATGTCTCCAACAACTAATATTTTATAACCCGGCATTTTTTCTAATACTTTTATTGCTGCAATCATAGATGAAACATTTGCATTATAAGTATCATTAATTAAAATTTTATGAGTTTTTAATTGAATAAGTTCTAATCGTCCTGGTAAAATAGGAGTATTGAATAATCCATTTTTTATATTTTTTAAGGGTATATGAAGAGAAAATGCAAGAGCACTAGCTGCTAACGCATTAGATACATTTTGATATCCAAGAACAGGCAGTGAAATATTTATTTTTCCACATGGTGTATGCATCGTAAAAGATGTACCATATATATGAATATTAATATTAGTAGAAAAAAAATTGCTATATTTTTTTTTTTTATAGAAAAGTATAAAATATTTTTCTCACGTATATTTTTTTTCCATTGTGAAAGATGATGACTATCTAAATTAATGATTACTGTACCATTAGATTTAATACCAGAAAATATTTCTGATTTTGCTTTAGAGACTCCTAGTAATGATTTAAATCCTGTTAAATGAGCATAGTGAATATTATTAATAAGGATAACTTCTGGTTGACTTATATTACTAGTATAACTGATTTCACCTGGTTGACTTGCTCCTAATTCGATAACACCATATTTATGTTTTTTTGTTAACTGTAATAATGTTAGAGATACTCCAATATTATTATTAAAATTTTTAATAGTAGCTATTGTATTTCCTTTTTCTCTTAGTATTGATGCTGTCATTTCTTTTACTGAAGTTTTTCCACAAGAACCAGTAATAGCTAATATTTTAGGATTAGTTATTTTACGAACATAAGATGCAATTTGACCTAAAGCAATAGAAGTATTTTGAACAACAATATAAGAAATATTATGATCACGTATATCTTTTTCGCTTATAATTGCTGAACAACCGTTTTTAATAGCATCTTTTATAAATATATGACCATCAAATTTATGTCCTATTAAAGCAATAAAAAGACAACCTGGAATAATTTTTTTAGTATCAATAACAATTGTATCTATAAAAAAATTTATTCCATATAATTTTCCATTAGTAATAGAAGCAAGTGTTTTTAAGGATAAAGAAATCATATCTTTTTTTCCAATAAATGTAAGACTATTTTTTTATCTGAAAATTTAATTATTTTATTTCCAATAATTTGTTGTTCTTCATGACCTTTTCCAGCTATAAAAATTATATGATCGTATTTTGATTGAAAAAAAGCATAAGATATTGCATCTTTTCTATTTTTTATGATCAATATTTTTTTCTTTTTTTTACAGCCTTTTAAAATATCATTAATAATATTAATTTCTTTTTCATTTCTTGGATTATCATTAGTAATAATAACTTTATCTGCTATTTTTTCTGCAATAGATCCCATCATTGAACGTTTTCTTCTATCTCTTTCACCACCACAGCCAAATATACACCATATATACTTCTGATAGTGTAACTTAATTTCTTTTAGTGTTTGGTTTAATGCATCAGGAGTATGAGCATAATCAATAATAAATATAGGTTTATTAGGAGTAGTAAAAATTTGCATACGACCATCTATCGGTATTATATGAGAAGATGTACCTATTAAATCAGATAAATTATAATTTAATTCTAGAAGACAAGCGAATGATAATAAAAGATTTATAACATTAAATCTTCCAATTAAACAAGATAATAGCGTTCCTTTACCCCAACTAGATTCAAATTTGATATGAATATAATTATTATAAAATTTAATATCAGTAGCATTTATCCATTTTGTAGAATATTGTTTTTGTGTTGAATCTTGAATAGTAATTGCTATTGTATAGCAATTAAATAATTTTTTGAGCCATTTTTTACCATATTCATCATCAGCATTTAAGATAATTTTTTTCACTTTATGTGTACTAAATAATAACCATTTTGCTTCTTCATATTTTCTCATATTTCCATGATAATCTAAGTGATCTTGTGTTAAATTAGTAAATATTCCAATATAAAAAGGAACAGCTTTAACGCGATTTTGTATTAAACCATGTGAAGAAACTTCCATAGTAACGACTTGAATTTGTTTTTCCAACACTTCATTTAAAAATGATTGAATAAAAATAGGTCCAGAAGTTGTATTTTGTGTTTTACATAAAGAATTATAAAAACCATTTCCCAAAGTTCCCATTGTAGCAGTGTTATCACCTAAAATTTTAGTCCATTGATTAATTAATTGCGTTACAGTAGTTTTTCCATTAGTACCAGTAATTCCTACTATTTTGAGTTTTTTTCCTGGTTCTTGATAAAAACGACTAGCTAATATTGAAAGATTATTAGATAGCTGAAAAAAATATATTAAAAGAATATTGTTAATATATTTAAATGTTCCATGAATTTCTATTTCATCAGTTTCATATAAAATAGCTGCTACTTTTTTATTAATAGCTTCACTAATAAAGTGACGTCCATCTTGTTTTTTTCCTGGAATAGCTATAAATACATCTCCTTCAGTTAATGTTCTACTATCAATGGTTAAATTTAAAAATTTTTTACTGGGTAGATTTTTAATCCATGGCAATAATAAAAATTTTAAGCAATTATTATTCATTTAGTACCTTTCAGTTCAATACAGATTAAAATCTTTATTTTAATATATTATCTGGTTGTATATTCATTTCCTTTAATATTAATTTCATTATAGTACCAAAAACTGGAGCAGAAACTGCGCCGCCATAATATTTTTTTCCTTGAGGATTATCAATTATAATAATTAATGAGAATTTTGGATTACTAGCTGGAGCAATCCCGGCCGTATAAGCTATATATTTTTTAATATAATATCCGTGACTACCGACTTTTTTTGTAGTTCCTGTTTTAATTGCAATACGATATCCTTTAACTGCTGCTTGTGTACCACCTCCTCCAGGTTTAGCAACGCTTTCCATCATATTAATTACCTTTTTTACATATCTTTGAGGAAATACTCTTATTCCCTGTACTGGAGTATCTACTTTTATAATGGAAAGAGGGTGATAGATTCCATAGTTTCCAATAATGGTATATAATCGAGCAAGTTGAAGAGGGGTAATCATTAATCCGTATCCAAATGAGAAAGTAGCTTTTTCTAAATTAGACCAGTGTTTTTTTTTAGGAAGCAATCCATTTTTTTCTCCAATCAATCCTAATTTTGTTGGTTGTCCTAATCCAAATTTAATATAACTGTTAACTAACTTTGAAATTGGCATAGACAATGCAATTTTTGATACTCCTACATTACTTGATTTTTGCAATATTCCAGTTATGCTTAATTCATCATGATATGAAACATCCTTTATTTTGTGTTGTATAATGCAATAAGGATGAGTATTAATAATAGAATTTTGATTAATAATACCGAGTTTCAACGCTTCCATAATTACTATTGGTTTTACTGTTGAACCAGGTTCAAACATATCTGTGATTGCTCTATTTCGAACATTTTTTTGAATAAGATAGTGTGTATTGTTAGGATTATATGCAGGACTATTCGCCATTGCTAGCACTTCGCCAGTTTTAACATCAATTAAAATTGCAGTTCCTGCATCAGCTTTATTTTTCTGTACTGCTTGATCTAATTGATTATATACAATATCTTGTAGTCTTTTATCAATGCTTAATGTTAAACTATTAGACATAGATCTATTTATTAAAGGTATATTTTCAATAATATGTCCATTTTTATCTTTTCTTATTTTTCTTTTACCAGGCTTACCTGTTAAAAGAGAATTAAAACTTTTTTCTATCCCTTCAATTCCAACTCCATCTATATTAGTGACTCCTACCAGTTGAGAAGTAACTTTTCCAGAAGGATAGTATCTTTTTGAGTTTTCTATCAAAAAAATTCCAGGTAAGTGCAATTTTTCAATATATTGTCCAATTTCAGGAGTAATTTTACGTGTTAAATAAATAAATTTTGATTTTTTATGAGAATTTATATGAAAAATTATTTTTTTTAAAGGTATAGAAATAGCTTCTGATAAAGCCTGCCATCGCGGATCATGTTTAATATTTTTTATGTCAGTAATTATTGTAGGATCAGCACAAACTGCATTAACTAGTACAGTAACTGCTAGAGGATATCCTAATCGATCATTAATAATTCCTCTTGTACTGAGCAAAGACTGTATTCTTAAAGTTCTACGATCTCCTTCATGTATCAGTTTATCAGGATTAATAATTTGTAAAAAAAATATTCGTAATGCTAAAATAAATAAAGATAATAGAATAAAACTACATAATACAAAAAAACGCCAATTTATATAAATAATTTTTTTATTTTTAAAAAACCTGCTCGTTTTGATTTTGTACATTTTTTTAGATAATATCCATCGATGTAAATTTACTGTATCAAATAAAAATTTTTAATAATAGATTATTATTTTATTTATTTAATAAATAGAAAATATTTTTTTTAACTGTGGAATGAATAGATAAAGCATTTTTTTCAATAATTAAATTTCTCCATTCATCATTTTTTTTTTTTTTTCGCGAACAAGATATTCTTCTTTAGCAATTAATAAACGGGTTTCATAAACTATAATTACAATAGAACTAGCAGATAGTATAATAATTATTAATAAAATTAGATGAATTTTTCCATATAAAAGAAAATCTTTTTTAATTATATTAGGTAAATCATAACGTTTGATTTTCATGTTTATCCTTGTAATTCTGCTATACGTAGTATAGAACTTCGAGATCTAGGATTTTTTTTTATTTCATACGTACTAGGTAATATGCGATTAATAATTTTTAATTTACATATTTTTAAAGTATTTAATTGTTTTTCTGTAATAGCCATGCCATATGGAACAACTGCTTTTGTACTGTTTTTTATCATAAATGTTTTAACTATTCTATCTTCTAAAGAATGAAAACTAATAATTGATAGTCGTCCTCCTGGTGTTAATATTTTTAATGTATCTTCTAAAGCTTTTTTAATTTCTTCGAGTTCTTGATTAAGATAGATTCGAATTGCTTGAAAAGTTCTTCTTGCTGGATGTTTAAATTTATTTCTTATTGGTATAGCATTTTTAACAATATTGGCAAGTTCTAAAGTACTAGTAATCTTTTTATTTTGATTGTTATTTTTAATTGCAAAAGCTATTTTTTTTGAAAAACGTTCTTCTCCAAAATTTTTTAAAACAAAAGCAATTTCATTAATATTACTTTTAAAAAGCCAATCTGCAGCAGAAATTCCAGCAGTAGGATTCATACGCATATCTAAAGGGCCATCATTTTTAAATGAAAATCCTCTTTTATAGTTATCAATCTGTAATGAGGACACTCCTAAATCAAATATCACACCATTTACCTTTCCTATTATTTTTTTATTTTTTGCATAATCAAACAATTTCGAAAAATTTTCATGAATAATATGAAAACGTGAATCTTTAATTTTATCACCTATCATTACTGCAATAGGATCTCTATCTAGAGAATATAGTTTTCCATCTTTTCCTAATCGTTTTAAAATTTCCTTTGAATGTCCACCAAAACCAAATGTACTATCAATATAAATACCACTTTTTTTTATTTTTAAAGAATTAATTAATTCTTTTTTCATCACTGGAATATGTTTGAGTTTATGATTCATAATAGAATATATGATATATAGAATAAGAAGATAAGATGCATGGTCATTTTGATTAAAAATGGCCATGTTTTTGAATGTATTTTATAAAAAATTTATAGTAAAAATACTTTTAGTAAATATATTGATATATTTTCTATAAGTATTTTATATTTTTATATAAAAACTTTTTAACTATTAAAAGTTTTTTATCCACGAGAAATACCAACGATTCCAGAACGAGTAACTTCAATAATTTCTGACATATTACGTATTATTTTTAAAAAAGAATCTAATTTTTTTGTGGTGCCAGATAGTTGAAGTATATATGTTGTAGACGTAATATCTACAATTTGCCCTCGGAATACTTCTGTAATATGTTTGATGTCATCTTTTTTATAATTGTTAATTTGAACTTTTAATAACATAATTTCACGTTCTATATGAGAAGATTGAGCAATTTGTACTACTCTTAATACATCTATTAATTTATGTAGTTGTTTTTCAATTTGTTCGATCGATTTTTCATTTCCTACAGTTTGTATAGTCATTTTTGACAAAGTAGGATCTTCAGTTGGTGCTACTGTAATAGTTTCTATATTGTATCCTCTTTGTGAAAAGAGTCCTATTACTCGCGATAATGCACCTGATTCATTTTCTAATAAAATGGACAAAATTCTTCGCATATTTTAGGAAACCTCTTTTTTCCTTAACCACATTTCATTCATGCCACCACCTTGAATTTGCATAGGATAAACGTGCTCAGAATCATCTATATTAATATCTACAAACACTAAGTTACCATTAGATAACTTATTTAATGCTAGTGTTAATTTTTCTTCTAGTTCTATAGGATGGCTGATTTTAATACCGATATGTCCATAAGATTCTGATAATTTTACAAAATTTGGAAGTGAATCCATATAAGAATGAGAGTGTCGTCCAGAATAAATCATATCTTGCCATTGTTTAACCATACCTAAGGAAGAATTATTAAGATTTAATATTAGTATTGCTAAATTATATTGTCTTGCTGTAGACAGTTCTTGAATATTCATTTGAATACTACCATCTCCAGTAATACAAATAACAGTCTCTTTAGGTAAAGCTAACTTAACACCTAGAGCTGCAGGTAAACCAAATCCCATTGTTCCTAATCCACCTGAATTAATCCAATGTCTAGGTTTATTGAATTTATAGTATAATGCAGTAAACATTTGATGTTGACCAACATCTGAAGTGATATAAGATGTGCCTTTTGTCAATTTAAAAAGTGTTTCAATTACTGTTTGAGGTTTAATTTTTTTACTTTTTTGATTGTATTTTAGACTTTTAACTTTTTTCCATTCTGTAATATTATTCCACCAATTTTCCAAGGATGGAATGTTTTTTTCTTTTTTGAGTAATTCTATCATTTCTTGTAAAACATATTTCGCATCTCCAACAATTGGTATATCAGCTGAAACAGTTTTAGAAATGGAAGTGGGATCTATATCAATATGTAAAATTACAGCATTGGGGCAATATTTATTTAAGTTATTTGTAGTTCGATCATCAAATCGAACGCCAATAGCAAAAATTACGTCAGCATGATGCATTGTCATATTAGCTTCATAAGTACCATGCATTCCTAGCATAGAAATATTTTGAAGATGATTTCCAGGAAATGCACCTAATCCCATTAAAGAAGTCGTTACAGGACAATTTATTTTTTCAGCAAATATACGTAATTCTTCACTACTTTCGGAGCTAATAATTCCGCCTCCGGCATAGATGACTGGTTTTTTGGCTTTTAATAATGTATTAAGAGCTTTTTTAATTTGTCCTTTATGTCCTTTAGTTGTCGGATTATATGAACGTATATGAACTTTTTCTGGCCATTTATAAGAACATTGATTTTCTTTTTTTAAAATATCTTTTGGTAAATCAATTACTACAGGTCCTGGACGTCCGCTTGATGCCAACCAAAAGGCTTTTTTAAAAATAACTGGTATATCTTCAGTTTTTTTAACTAAAAAACTATGTTTCACTATTGGACGAGAAATCCCAATCATATCACATTCTTGAAAAGCGTCATAACCAATCAAAGAAGAGGCAACTTGACCAGATATTACAACCATAGGAATAGAATCCATGTATGCTGTGGCAATACCGGTAATAGCATTCGTAGCACCAGGACCAGAAGTTACTAAAACTACTCCTGTTTTTCCTGTAGAACGAGCATACCCATCAGCCATATGAGTTGCCGCTTGTTCATGTCTTACTAAAATATGTTCAATTCTACCAATAGTTTTTAGAGCATCATAGATATCTAATACAGCACCTCCAGGATATCCGAATATATGCTGTATTCCTTGATTTATTAATGATTTAACAACCATTTCGGCTCCTGATAATATTTCCATTTTTCCCTCCAGGAAGCTAGTTTAGTATTTTTATTTTTCTAGTTTTTCTATGTTTTATGTATTGTGCATTTTATCTTAATAAAGCTAATATTATTTCGTACAATATTTTTAAAAATATTTTTTAAATATATTACATACTAGTGGCATACTAAATAAAATGATTAATTATAATATTTATTATCGCAAATATATTAGATATTATCAAATATAACCTATTAAATACAATTTATATTGTTTAAAATTTAAAGACTTATCAATAAAAATCTATTCTTATATTTAATGAACTAAAAAATTTTGAAATTTAGGAGAAGTCCATGTTGAAAAAACATTTTTTTCTTTAGTAATGAGACATACAGCTAATTCTTCTTTCAAAGCCAATTTTTTAGCTTTTTTAAAGCCTAATATTAACAATCCGGTATCCCAACTATCTGCTTCTAAAGCTGTTAAAGAAATTACACTAACTGATACTAAATTATGAGTAATCGGTCTACCAGTATTAGCGTTAATTAAATGTGAAATACGATGTTTTTTAAGATAGTAATAATTACGATAAGTACCTGCAGTGCTAATTGCATTGTTTTTTAGATATATAAGTAGATGTATTGATTTTTTTTGATCTATTGGTTTTTGAATAGCAATAATTTTAGGTTTTTCTTCATATTTTTTTAATTTGACTAAGACTGTTCCTCCAACAGAGATAGTATAATTGTTAATTCCATTTTTTTTAAGTGTATATGATAGATGATCTACAGCAAAACCTTCTCCAAAAGTAGAAAGATTAATTTCTATATCATCAATATCTTTAGTTAGATAAAATCCGAAAAAATTTTTAATAAGTTTTAAGTGTTGAGTGCCTGATAGAGAAAGATTTTTTTTTATTGTTTTTGAGGAAGGAAAACTAGTCGGTTTTTTTTTAATACCAAATCCCCATATATTAATTAATCGACTAATAGTAATATCTAATTTTCCATTAGTTTTTTTGTTAATTTTCATTGCTGATGAAATAATATGATAAAAATTTTTATTAATAATTTGAAGTTGATTTTTTTTCAGTTTATTAAATTTAGATACTAGAGAATTTTTTTCCCAAGAAGATAGCATTTTTTCATCTTCGTATAAACATTTTTCTATTAAAGTTTTTATATATATTTTATTTTTTAAATTAGGAATCTTAACTTGCCAATATGTTCCCATAGTTTTACCTGTAAATATTGTAACATTTTCTTTTTTATCTAAATATTGATGATGAAAGTTATTTAGTATTAATATTGAACAAATAAAAATATTCAAAATAATTTTAGAATACATAATTAATATAACTCCCTTGATTGATAAATAAAAATTTGAATAATAAAATAAAAATGTTTTAAATATATTTTTTTTAAGATTTATTTTTATACTTCATTGATAATATAAAATTTACATGTATAACAAGACGATGGAGTTAAAAGACG
>NZ_CP034879.1:553362-643931 GCF_005081945.1 Buchnera aphidicola (Brachycaudus cardui)
CGTGTGCGAACTACTGAATTTTTTGCCATAATTACACTTACCTAAATTATTTTTTTATTGGTTTTCGAGGACCTTTACAAGTTCTAGCGTTAGTTTTAGTTCTCTGTCCATGTACAGGAAGGTTTCTACGATGACGCAAACCACGATAACAACTTAAATCAATCAAACGTTTAATATTTAACGTTCTTTCTCTTCTTAAATCACCTTCGATAACATATTTTGCAACATTTATTCTTAATAATTCAATTTGTTCTTCATTTAAATCAGTAATTTTAGAACTTTCAGAAATATTAGTAAGAATACAAATTAATTTAGAACGTTTTCTACCAATTCCATATATTGAAGTTAATGCAATTACGGTATGTTTGTTTTCAGGAATATTAATACCTGCAATACGTGCCATATTATCAATCCTATTTAAATACTATAAATAAATTTACAAATCTAAAAACATGCATTAAGTATACTGAAAAAATAATATTATCAAGTTTTTATATAATTTATATAAATATTAGCCTTGACGCTGTTTATGTTTAGGATCACTACTACAAATTACTCTTATAACATTATTTCTTCGTATTATTTTACAGTTTCGACAAAGTATTTTTACAGAAGCTTGTACTTTCACTTTTTTCCCTTAATATTATATTATAACTTATTAGCTATTTTAATTTAGATTAGCTTTTTTTAACATAGAGTCATATTGACTAGACATTATTAATGTTTGAATTTGAGCAATAAAATCTATAACAACAACGACAACAATCAATAGCGAAGTTCCACCAAAATAAAAAGGCACATTCATGGCACTTCTCATAAATTCAGGCATCAAACAAATAAATGTAATATACAAAGAACCTACTAATGTCAATCTTAACATGATTTTATTAATATATTTTGCTGTCTGTTCACCAGGTCTTATGCCGGAAATAAACGCACCTGATTTTTTTAAATTATCAGCTGTTTCACGAGAATTAAACACTAGTCCTGTATAAAAAAAACAAAAAAATATTATCGCTGATATATATAAAATTAAATACAATGGTTGATTCGGTTGCAAATAAAATGATACATTTTTTAACCATGTATAATTATGACTAATTTTTAACCAAGATATAATCGTTGCAGGGAAAAGAACTATACTAGAAGCAAAAATAGCTGGTATTACACCAGACATATTTATTTTTAAAGGTAAATGAGTACTTTGAGCAGCATAAATACGACGACCTTGTTGACGTTGTGCATAATGTACAGTAATTTTTCTTTGACCTCTTTCAACAAAAATAACAAGAAAAATAACTAAAAACATTAACACTAAAATAAATAAAAACGATAAAATATGCAAATTACCTTGTCTAGTTTGTTCAATAGTATTCCCAATCGCTGATGGCAATCCCGCTATTATTCCTATAAAAATAATAATTGAAATACCATTACCAATTCCACACTCTGTAATTAATTCTCCCAACCACATTAAAAAAATAGTACTAGATACTAAACTAACAACTGCTGTCAAATAAAAACAAAAATCAGCATTTACTATAATAGTATGAACTCCTGTTATATTAGGAAGACTAGTAGCAATACCAATAGATTGAATAATAGCTAGTATTAAAGTAGCATATCTAGTGTATTGATTTATTTTATAACGTCCTGATTCACCTTCTTTCTTTATTTCTGATAAAGTGGGATGAACTAATGTTAATAATTGAATAATAATAGAAGCTGATATATACGGCATAATACCTAGAGAAAAAATAGAAGCACGACTTAACGCACCACCAGAAAACATATTAAACATATCAACAATAGTACCTTTCTGGTCATTTAATATTTTTGATAAAATTGTAGTATCAATACCAGGAATTGGAATAAAAGAGCCAATACGAAAAACAATTAAAGCTATAATGACAAAAATCACTCTTTGTTTTAACTCACTAACACTTTTTGTACTATTTTTTATATTTGATTCTAATTTCTTTACCATTATTTATCGTTTATCCTTCAATGCTACCACCAACGTTTTCAATTTTAGCACGAGCCCCCTTAGTTACAAGTAAACCTCGTATTTTTAAAGCTACTGTTAATTCCCCTGAAAGAATTATTTTGACTTTTTGAATATTTTTTTTAATAATATTTTCTTTTTTTAATATATTTATATCAATAATATTAGTAGATAAATTTGATATATTTGATAAACGCACTTCTGTGGTTATATTCTTTTTTCGAGAATTAAATCCAAATTTAGGTAGCCTTCTATATAAAGGCATTTGACCACCTTCAAAACCACGACGAATACTACTTCCTGATCTAGATTTTTGACCTTTATGACCGCGTCCTGATGTTTTTCCAAAACCTGAACCGATACCACGACCTAATCTTTTACGATTCTGACGAGCTCCAACAGCTGGAGCAAGAGTATTTAAATACATATTTTTATTCCTCTTGTACTTTTAAAATATAAGAAATTTTTTTTATCATACCTTGAATTGCTGAGGTATTTTCACGTATTACAGTATGTCCAATATAACGTAATCCAAGTCCAATTAATGTTTTTTTATGTCTTGGTATTCTTCCTATGGCGCTTTTTATTTGAGTAATTTTTATCTTTTTCATTAGATACAATTTATCCTAATATATCTTCAATACGTTTGTTTCTTTTAGCAGCTATCATTTCTGGAGATTTCATATTAACTAAGCCATTCATAGTAGCTCTCACTACATTAATAGGATTAGTAGAACCGTAAGTTTTAGCTAATACGTTATGTATACCTGCTACTTCTAACACCGCACGCATCGCTCCTCCTGCAATAATTCCAGTTCCGTCAGATGCGGGCTTCATAAAAACATTTGATCCAGTATGAGAACCTTTTAATGAATGTTGTAAAGTTTTATTCACTAATGGTATAGTAATCATATTACGTCTAGCTTTTTCCATGGCTTTTTGAATAGCAGAAGGTACTTCACGTGCTTTACCATATCCAAAACCAACTCGACCGTCTCCATTTCCAACTACAGTTAATGCTGTAAAAGAAAATATACGACCACCTTTAACCGTTTTTGAAACACGATTTACTGTAATTAATTTTTCTTGTAAATCACTATTATTTTTTTTTTCAATATTAGCCATACTATTATTTTTCACCTTAAAACTTAAGTCCACTTTCACGTGCAGATTCTGCTAAAACTTGTATACGACCATGATATTTAAAACCAGATCGATCAAAAGAAACATGATATATTCCTTTTAATAAAGCTCGTTCTGCGATAATTTTGCCTATTATTTGAGCTGCTTCTTTATTGCCTGTATATTTTAAATTAACACTTATATTTTTTTCTAAAGTTGAAGCAAATACTAAGACCTTAGATTCTAAAGAAGAAATTATTTGAGCGTATATATGACGTGAAGTTCGATGCACTACTAATCTAACAGCCATTAAATCTTTGATTTTACGACGTGTTTTCATAGAACGACGTATACGAGAAGTTATTTTATTTTTTCTAGAAAAAGTCATGTTATTTCTTTTTTGCCTCTTTCATACGTACAACTTCATCTGAATAGCGAATACCTTTGCCTTTATAAGGTTCTGGTATACGATAAGAACGTAAATTTGCAGCAATTTGACCAACTAATTGTTTATCTATTCCTTGAATGATAATTTCTGTTGGAGATGGGTTTTCTACATTAATGTTTTTAGGTAACAAGTATGTAATAGCATGAGAATAACCTAATGACATATTAATAATATTACCTTTTGTAATTGAAACACGATATCCTACTCCAGAAAAATATAGTTTTTTACTAAATTTTTTAGACACACCAATAATCATAGAATTTATAAGAGCTCTTGCAGTTCCAGCTTGTGCCCAAGCATCAGAAAAAGATAAACGTGGTGAAAAAATTATTTGATTATTTAAATATGTCATTTTAACTGATCGATGAATAGTACGTGAAAGATGTCCATATTTTCCTTTAATAAATATTACCTGTGAATTTAATTCAATATCAATATCAGAAGGAACACAAATAGGACATTTAGCAACACGAGACATTCTTCCTCCAAACTCTGCTCTAAGCTACATAACTTTTCTAAGCTACATAACAAATAACTTCACCGCCAAGACCCTCTTGACGAGCCATACGATCTGTCATAACTCCTTGAGAAGTAGAAATCACTGCTATTCCCAAACCAGCCATCACTTTAGGTAAATTATTCTTATTTTTATATATTCTTAAACTCGGACGACTAACACGTTGAATCATTTCTACTACAGCTTTCCCTTTAAAATATTTTAAAATGATTTGTAAAGTTAATTTTGAATCACCAGTGATATTAAAATCTGTAATATAACCTTCTTTTTTTAACAATTTAACAATTGATTTTTTTAATTTAGAGGAAGGCATTGAAACAGAATATTTATTAGCTGATTGACCATTTCGAATACGAGTTAACATATCTGATATTGAATCTTGCATACTCATTTTTAAACTCCAAAACCTGAAAAATTATATTTTACCAACTGGCTTTTTTTAAACCAGGTATTTCACCTTTCATAGCTGCTTCTCTCACTTTAATACGACTTAATCCAAATTTACGTAAAAAAGCATGCGGTCGACCAGTTTGACGACATCTATTTCTTTGACGTGATGGACTAGAATCACGAGGAAAAGACTGTAGTTTAAGAACAGCATTCCAACGTTCTTCTTCTGAAAGAAGCATATTAGAAATAATATTTTTTAATTCAATACGTTGTCTATAAAATTTATTGGATAACTTTACACGTTTAACTTCTCGTGCCTTCATTGATTGTTTAGCCATTGAATAACCTTGTATTACTTACGAAAAGGAAAATTAAAAGCAGATAATAATAAACGACCTTCATGATCAGATTTAGCAGTAGTAGTTATTGTCACATCTAATCCACGAACTCTATCCACTTTATCATAATCAATCTCAGGAAAAATAATCTGTTCACGAATTCCTAAACTATAATTTCCTTGACCATCAAAAGAATTACTTGATAAACCACGAAAATCACGAATTCTAGGAACTGCAATAATAATTAAACGTTCAAAAAAATCCCATTTTCTCTGACCACGCAATGTAACTTTACAACCAATAGGATAACCTTGTCGAATTTTAAAACCAGCAACAGATTTTCGAGCTTTAGTGATTATTGGTTTTTGTCCAGAAATCGCTGTAAGATCTAAAACAGCGTGATCTAATACTTTTTTATCAGAAGCAGCAGCACCTACACCCATATTTAAGGTGATTTTATCAATTTTAGGCACCTGCATAATAGAACTGTAATTTAATTCAAGCATAAGATTTCTTATTACTTTTAATTTGTAATGATTATACAATGTTGCCATTATATTACTCCAGGCTATTTAATCGTTTTACTATTAGATTTAAAAAATCGAACTTTTTTCCCTTCTTCAAATCTAAAACCAATACGATCTGCTTTCTTAGATTCAGGATTAAAAATAGCAATGTTTGATATCTGAATAGGTGCTTCTTTTTCTAAAATACCACCGTTTTTATTTTGAGACGGCACTGGTTTTTGATGTTTTTTAATTATATTTACACCATTAACAATTGCTTTATACGAAGATAAAATATTTTTAATAATACCTTTTTTTCCTTTATCTTTACCAGTCAATATAATAACTTCATCATTACGACGTAACTTTGATGCCATTTTTTGTATTCCTTGAAAAATTTTTTGTTAAAGAACTTCTGGTGCTAATGAAATAATTTTCATAAATTTTTCTGTTCTCAACTCACGAGTGACAGGTCCAAAAATACGAGTACCTATAGGTTGTTCATTATTATTAAGTACAACACAAGCATTTCTATCGAAACGAATAATAGAACCATCAGATCGTCTTACTCCTTTTTTAGTTCTTACTACTACTGCTTTAAGAACCTCTCCTTTTTTTACTTTACCTCTTGGAATGGCTTCTTTAATTGTAATTTTAATTACATCACCAATACCTGCATAACGACGACGAGAACCACCTAATACTTTAATACACATAGCGGAACGTGCACCAGAATTATCAGCTACATATAAAATTGTTTGCTCTTGAATCATACCTTTCAAACCTCAAATATTATAATTTATAATATCTATATAAAAGGACTAGTGTAAAATAATTTTATTATAACACTGCTTCTCTTTTATAAATAGAAAACATGAGCAGACCTGAGTTTGTTCATGTTTTTAAATAATTGTCAAAAAATAGTTTTTTCAATTATACGAACTAAGACCCAAGACTTTGTTTTAGAAATTGGACGAGATTCTCGAATTTCTATTAAATCGCCCACAGTACATTCATTTTTTTCATCATGAATGTGTAATTTTGTAGTACGTTTAATAAACTTGCCATAAATAGCATGTTTTATAACACGCTCAATAGCAACTACAGCAGATTTTTGCATCTTGTCACTTATAACTCGACCTTGCAAGGTTCGAATATTTTCCATTATTTTATGATATCCTTTTCAGTTAATAAAGTTTTTACTTGCGCAATATTTCGTCGAACTTTTCGTAATAAATGAGGTTGTTTTAGTTTTCCAGATACAGATTGCATACGAAGATTAAATTGTTCACGTAATAATTGAAAAAGTTCTGTTGTGAGATCTATTTTATTTTTTTGTCGTAGTGCTTTTATAACTTTCATTACATCACCATTTTATTTACAAAAGTAGTTTTAATTGGTAATTTTGCTGCAGCCAACTTAAATGCTTCACGAGACTCTTCTTCAGTAACTCCATCTAATTCATAAAGAATTTTTCCTGGTTGTACTAAAGCAACCCAATATTCAACATTTCCTTTCCCTTTTCCCATTCTAACTTCTAATGGTTTTTGAGTTATAGGTTTATCAGGAAATATACGTATCCACATTTTTCCTTGTCTTTTGATACAACGAGTAATAGCTCTTCTTGCAGATTCTATTTGACGAGCTGTTAAACGTCCTCGACTAGTGGCTTTTAGACCAAAAGCACCAAAATTAACACTAGTACCAGAGGCTAGTCCACGATTGCGACCTTTATGCATTTTGCGAAATTTAGTACGTTTTGGTTGCAACATTGCTAAACTCTCTCTTTCTTACTTACGATTTTTTCGATGTTGTTTTTTTGTTTGAATAGAAGGTTTTTCTAATTGTTCAATTGCAGACATACCACCTAATACTTCACCTTTAAAAATCCATACTTTCACACCTATGACGCCATATGTTGTATGAGCTTCTGAAGTACTATAATCAATATTGGCACGTAGTGTATGTAAAGGTACTCTACCTTCTCTATACCACTCTCTACGAGCTATTTCTGCTCCTCCTAAACGACCGCTTACTTCAACTTTAATACCTTTAGCACCTTGTCGCATCGCATTTTGAACTGATCTTTTCATAGCGCGTCGAAACATTACTCTTCTTTCTAACTGAGAAGTAATGTTATCTGATACAAGCTTTGCATCTAATTCAGGTTTACGTATTTCAGAAATATTTATTTGTACTGGTACTCCAGTGATTTTAGCAATATTAATTCTTAATTTTTCTACATCTTCACCTTTTTTTCCAATAACAATACCAGGTCTTGCTGTATAAATAGTAACTCGAATACTTTTTGCTGGTCTTTCAATAATAATACGAGAAACAGATGCTTTTATTAATGCTTTCATTAAAAATTGACGAACTTTATAGTCACTATCTAAATGATCAGCAAAATCTTTAGTATTAGCAAACCAAACAGAATTCCATTTTTTTATTATTCCTAGTCGCATTCCATTAGGATGTACTTTCTGACCCATTACTATTTCTCCTCAATATTAACGATCAGATACAATCACAGTAATATGACTAGTCCGCTTCAAAATACGATCTGCACGTCCTTTAGCACGTGGCATCATTCTTTTCATTGTTGAACCTTCATTAATAAATATTTTTTTTATTTTTAATTTATCTATGTCAGCACCATCATTATGTTCAGCATTAGCTACAGCTGATTCCACTACTTTTTTTACTAAAGCAGCAGCTTTTTTATTACTATAAGTTAAAATATTTAATGCTTGTGGAACTTTTTTACCACGAACTAAATCTGCAATTAAACGAACTTTTTGTGCAGAAGAACGTGCTTGACGATGATGAGCTACAGTTTCCATGTACTATTCCTCTTTCTTTTTACTTTAACGTTTTTTTACTTTTTTATCAGCAGTATGTCCTCTATAAGTACGAGTTAAAGAAAATTCACCTAACTTGTGACCTACCATTTCTTCTGTAATAAAAACAGGAATATGATAACGACCATTATGAATAGATATAGTTAATCCTACCATGTTCGGGAATATTGTTGAACGTCTTGACCAAGTTTTAATAGGTTTTTTATCATTTGTTTTTACTGATTTTTCTACTTTTTTCAATAAACTTACATCAATAAAAGGACCTTTTTTAAGAGAACGTGGCATAAAGTAATTTTTCTCTCTGCAATTATTTAATACGATGACGTAAAATAAATTTTTCAGTACGTTTATTTTTACGAGTTTTTTTACCTTTTGTTTGTATACCCCATGGAGTAACTGGATGTTTACCAAAATTTCTTCCTTCGCCACCTCCATGAGGATGATCAACAGGATTCATTGCTGTACCACGAACAGTGGGACGTATTCCTATCCAACGAGATGCTCCTGCTTTACCTAATACTTTTAACATATGTTCAGAATTTCCGACTTCACCAATTGTAGCTCTACAATTAGATAGTGTTTTTCTCATTTCACCAGAGCGTAAACGTAAAGTAGCATATTCTTCATCACATGCTACTAATTGTACATAACTACCAGCAGAACGAGCTATTTGACCTCCTTTTCCAGGCCTCATTTCTACATTATGAATTAATGTACCAACTGGAATATTTTTAATAGGTAAGGAATTTCCTATTTTTATAGAAGCATTTATACCAGATACTATTGTATCTCCTATTTTTAAATTTTTAGGAGCTAAAATATAACTTCTTTTACCATCTTTATATAATATTAAAGCAATATTAGAAGAACGATTAGGATCGTATTCAAATCTTTCTACTGTAGCTTCTACAGTATCTTTATTTCTCTTAAAATCTATAATACGATATGCTCTTTTATGTCCACCACCAATATGACGAGTCGTAATTCTACCATTATTATTCCGTCCTCCACTTTTACTTTTTTTTTGTAAAAGTAATGAATATGGTTTTCCTTTATGTAATTCTGAATTAACAACTTTAACGACATGGCGACGACCCGGAGATGTCGGTTTGCATTTAACAATTGCCATTGTGTTGTCCTCCGACTACTCTGTATTACTGATAAAATCTAAGTTATACCCTTTTTTAACCTTAATATAGGCTTTTTTCCAATTGCTTTTATAAATAATACGATTAGATTGACGTTTCTTTTTTCCTTTTATTTTTAATGTTTTTATGCTTTCAACTTCTATATTAAATATTTTTTTTACTGCACATTTTATTTCATATTTAGTAGCATTATTTAAAACTTTCAAAACAACAGTATTAAATTTTTCTATAGATATAGATGCTTTTTCAGATATATGTGGAGAAAGTAGTATTTTGAATAAACGTTCTTCAGAAATCATGAAAGTATTTCCTCTACTTTTTTGACTGCTTCAACCGTAATAACAACATTCTCAAAAGCAATTAAACTAACAGGATCTATTGATCGTACATCTTTTACATCTACCGAATATAGATTTCTAGATGCAAGCAATAAATTATTATCTACTTGATCTGTAATAATAAGAACATTTTTCAAATCTATATCCTGTAATTTTTTTACTAAAAGTTTTGTTTTAGGTGCATTTAATGAAAAATCTTTAAAAATTATTAATCTTTTTTGCCGTATTAATTCAGAAAAAATACTTTTTAATGCACCACGATACATTTTTTTATTAACTTTCTGACTATATTCTTGCGGTTTTGCAGCAAATGTTACACCACCTGAACGCCAAATCGGACTTCTGAAAGATCCTGCTCTTGCACGACCTGTACCTTTTTGACGCCATGGTTTTCTACCTGATCCAGATACTTCGGCACGACTTTTTTGTGCTCTAGTACCTTGACGGGTAGATGCTGAATAAGCAATAACAACTTGATGAATTAGAGCTTTATTAAAATCACGACCAAAAATGACTTCAGAAACACTAAGAACACTTTGTATGTCTTTAACTACTAATTCCATGCTTTACTCCTCACTGCTCTCAAACCTTAATAGCTGGTTTAACGATAAGATCACTACCGGTGGCACCGGGAACCGCACCTTTTACTAAAAGAAGACTTTTATCTTTATCAAGATGTACTATATTCAAATTTTGTATAGTTACGCGACTATTTCCTAATTGTCCTGCCATTTTTTTTCCTTTAAATACTCTACCTGGAGTTTGATTTTGACCAATAGAACCAGGTACCCTATGAGATAAAGAGTTCCCATGAGTTGCATCTTGAGTATGAAAATTCCAACGTTTGACTGTTCCAGAAAAACCTTTTCCCTTAGAAATACCTGTAACATCAACTTTTTTTATATTATGAAAAATATTAATATTAATTTTTTGACCCACTTGAAAACTTTCATTGGAATCAATTTTAAATTCCCATAAACCACGACCAGGGGTTACGCCTGACTTTAAAAAATGACCTGCTTTTGGCTTTATTAATCTATTTGATTTTTTTATACCAGTAGTTACTTGAACAGCGCAGTAGAGGTCAGTATTCATGTTTTTTACTTGTGTAACTCGATTTTCTTGAAGTTCAATTACTGTAACCGGGATTGAAGATCCTTCTTTAGTAAAAATTCGAGTCATACCTAGTTTTTTACCAACTAAACCAATCATTCTTTTTGATACCTTAATCATGTATATCTAATTAACCTAAACTAATTTGAACATCTACGCCGGCAGCAAGATCTAGACGCATCAGTGCATCAACAGTTTTTTCAGTAGGTTCTACTATATCAATTAAACGCTTATGTGTACGAATTTCATATTGATCACGTGCATCCTTATTTACATGTGGAGAAACTAAAATAGTAAAACGTTCTTTACGAGTTGGAAGAGGAATTGGGCCACGTACTTGTGCACCAGTTCTTTTTGCTGTTTCAACAATTTCTGTAGTTGATTGATCAATTAATCTATGATCAAAAGCTTTTAAACGAATCCGAATTCTTTGGTTCTGCATTAGACCAGAACTCCAATTTATATACATACAGTAAAAATTCGATCTTCTCTCAATGAAATTATTCAAGAGTAGATGTAATTGATAAAAATATATAACTCCTATATTAGGAGTATTTTATAGACAAAATTATAGTCTATTTAAAGAAATTTAAAATTTTTATAATAAATTTTTATCTTTAAAAAAATAAAAATATTGTATATTAAAAAAAAATAACAGCATATTATCTATATAATCAAGAAAAGAGCATTTTATACTCTTTTCTTAATAAACTCAACTATATCAGCATAAAAAATATATTTTAAACATAGAATTATTAAATTAAAACTTTAGAAACTACACCAGCTCCAACAGTACGTCCTCCTTCACGTATAGCAAATCGCAATCCATCAGCCATAGCAATAGGATTAATTAAAGTAACAGTCATTTTAATATTATCTCCTGGCATAACCATTTCAACACCCTCAGGTAATTCAATGGAACCGGTTACATCAGTAGTTCTAAAATAAAACTGAGGACGATATCCCTTAAAAAATGGAGTATGACGCCCACCTTCTTCTTTGGATAAAACATAAACTTCAGACTCAAATGTTGTATGTGGATGAATGCTACCTGGTTTTGCTAAAACTTGACCTCTTTCAATTTCATCGCGTTTTGTACCACGAAGTAACACACCTACATTTTCTCCAGCACGACCTTCATCTAACAGTTTTCTAAACATTTCTACGCCTGTACAAGTGGTTTTAGTTGTTTTTTTTATGCCTACAATCTCCACTTCTTCACCCACTTTAATTATCCCTTTTTCTACGCGTCCTGTTACCACTGTACCTCTTCCTGATATAGAGAAAACATCTTCTATAGGTAGTAAAAAAGGTTGATCTACTGCTCGTTTCGGTTCAGGAATATAACTGTCTAAAAACTTAGATAAATCAATAATTTTTGACTCCCATTCAGGATCTCCTTCTAACGCTTTTAGAGCTGAACCACGAATAATAGGAGTATCGTCTCCAGGAAAATCGTATTGTGTCAATAAATCACGCACTTCCATTTCTACTAATTCAAGTAATTCTTCATCATCTACCATATCACATTTATTAAGAAAGACAACAATATAAGGAACTCCGACTTGTCTACCAAGTAAAATATGCTCTCGTGTTTGTGGCATCGGACCATCAGTTGCTGCAACAACTAGAATAGCACCATCCATTTGAGCAGCACCAGTAATCATGTTTTTTATATAATCAGCATGACCTGGACAGTCTACATGAGCATAATGCCTGAATTCAGTATCATATTCTACATGAGAAGTATTAATTGTAATACCTCTTGCTTTTTCTTCCGGTGCATTATCAATTTGATCAAAAGCACGTGCAGAACCACCATATTGCTTTGATAGAACAGTTGTAATAGCTGCAGTTAAAGTTGTTTTTCCATGATCTACATGACCAATCGTTCCTACGTTTATATGAGGTTTTAAACG
Organism: Buchnera aphidicola (Brachycaudus cardui); assembly: GCF_005081945.1. Lineage (NCBI taxonomy): Bacteria > Pseudomonadati > Pseudomonadota > Gammaproteobacteria > Enterobacterales > Erwiniaceae > Buchnera > Buchnera aphidicola. The sequence goes on from NZ_CP034879.1 coordinate 566,068, forward strand.
TTTAAATCTTTCTTTAGACATTATTTTATTCCTTAGATAATATATTTTTTATTAATCAAAAATATTGTATACACTATAGAAAAAAACTTCTACTTTTCTCTTCTTTCAATAATAGCACTAGAAATATTAGATGGTGCTTCTACATATTTTAAAAATTCCATAGAATAAGATGCTCTACCTTGTGTTTGAGAGCGTAAATCAGTAGCATATCCAAACATTTCAGATAAAGGCACAGATGCACTAATAATTTTACCAATTGATAAATCTTGCATACCCTCAATCATACCTCTTCTACGATTTAAGTCGCCTATAACATCTCCCATATAATCATCTGGAGTTTCTACTTCTACTTTCATAATTGGTTCCAACAAAACTGGTTGTGCTTTTTTAAAACCTTTTTTAAATGCTATGGAAGCAGCTAATTTAAAGGCTAATTCTGATGAATCAACATCATGATAAGAACCAAAATACAGTCGTATACCAATGTCTACAACAGGATAACCAGCTAACGGGCCATATTTTAATTGCTCTTGAATTCCTTTATCAATCGCTGAAATATATTCATTAGGTATCACTCCTCCTTTGATGTCATTGATAAATACATATCCTTTTCCTCCTGGATCTAATGGAAATAACTCTATCACAACATGACCGTATTGACCTCTACCCCCTGATTGCTTGATATGCTTTCCTTCAATATTTTCTACTTTATGCAAAATAGTTTCACGATATGCAACCTGAGGTTTTCCAACATTAGCATCTACACTAAATTCTCGCTTCATTCGATCAATAATAATTTCTAAATGTAATTCTCCCATCCCAGAAATTATTGTTTGATTAGATTCTTGATCAGTTTTAACTCGAAAAGATGGATCTTCTTTTGCTAAACGACTTAAAGCTAATCCCATTTTTTCCTGATCAATTTTAGTTTTAGGCTCTACAGAAATTGAGATTACTGGCTCTGGAAACTCCATGCGCTCCAATATAATTGGTTGGTTTAGATCACATAAAGTATCACCAGTAGTAACATCTTTTAATCCAATAGCTGCAGCTATATCACCTGCATATACTTCTTTAATTTCCTCTCTTTTATTAGCATGCATTTGAACAATTCTACCAAATCTCTCTCTTTGAGATTTCACTGAATTAAATACAGTATCCCCAGATTTTACTACTCCAGAATATACACGGAAAAAAGTCAAATTTCCTACAAAAGGATCGTTAGCAATTTTAAAAGCTAAAGCCGAAAAAGGAGCTGTATCATTTGAAGTTCGAATAACAGGAGTATTTACATTATTATTTACAATACCTTTGATATCTTGAATATCATCAGGAGCTGGTAAATATTCAATTATTGCATCTAATAATGCTTGAACTCCTTTATTTTTAAATGCAGAACCACAAGTAATTAAAACAATTTCATCATTTAATGCACGTTTTCGTAATGCAGATTTAATTTCATTTTCAGATAGCTCAATCCCATTTAAATATTTTTCTAAAAGGTCTTCATTTGACTCAACTGCAGATTCAATTAAATTTTGGTGCCATTTTTCTGCTAATGCAATCATTTTGGTAGGAATTTCATTATAAGTAAATGTTAAACCTTGATCAGATTCTGTCCAATGAATAGCTTTCATTTTAATCAAATCTATAATTCCAACAAATTTATCCTCTGCACCAATAGCTAAATGTAACGGAACAGGATTCGCACCTAAACGTGTTTTAATTTGTTCAACTACTTTTAAAAAATTTGCCCCCATACGATCCATTTTATTTACAAACGCTATACGAGGAACATTATATTTATTTGCTTGACGCCATACAGTTTCTGATTGAGGTTGTACACCTCCCACTGCACAATAAACCATAACAGCACCATCTAAAACACGCATAGAACGTTCAACTTCTATAGTAAAATCTACATGTCCCGGTGTATCAATAATATTAATTCTATGAGGTTTAAATTGCTTAGCCATACCACTCCAAAAAGTAGTAGTAGCTGCTGATGTAATAGTAATTCCTCTTTCTTGTTCTTGTTCCATCCAATCCATAGTAGCAGCGCCATCATGAACTTCACCTATCTTATGATTAATTCCTGTATAAAATAAGATCCTTTCAGTCGTAGTTGTTTTCCCTGCATCTATATGAGCACTAATACCAATATTACGATAGCGAGAAATAGGCGTTGTACGAGACATTATCTTTCTCTTGTATTTAGGTTTTAAAAAGTTAGACCTTATGAGTACAATTAAGATAATTGTCTCAATATATAATTCAACACATAGATATATATATACTAAATAAAATTATAAAAATCTTACCAACGATAATGAGCAAATGCTTTATTAGCTTCTGCCATTCGATGTACTTCTTCTCTTTTTTTAACTGCTGCCCCTTTATTTTCTAAAGCATCATAGAGTTCATTAGATAAACGTAAAGACATAGATTTATCTGCACGTTTACGAGCTGATTCTACAATCCAACGCATAGCTAATGCATTACGTCTTACTGGACGTACCTCAACAGGCACTTGGTATGTAGAACCACCAACTCGACGAGACTTAACTTCTACTGTTGGACGTACATGTTCTAAAGCTATTTCAAATGCTTCTAATTCCTTTTTATCTGTACGTTTAGACAAATTCGTTAATGCAGTATAAACAATTACTTCAGCAATAGATTTTTTACCATCTATCATAAGAATATTAATAAACTTAGCTAATAATTCTGAAGAAAACTTTGGATCTGGTAAAATTTTACGAATACTAACAATACGACGACGAGGCATAAAGGCTCCATTTTAATAAATATAGAAAAAATAATATGCATAATACTTTTTTATAATTTTGGTTTTTTAACTCCGTATTTAGAGCGACCTTTTTTCCGTTCTTTAACACCAGCACAATCTAATGAACCCCTAACTATATGATATCTAACTCCAGGTAAATCTTTAACACGACCACCTCGTATTAAAATTACAGAATGCTCCTGTAAATTATGCCCTTCACCTCCAATATAAGCAGTGACTTCAAAACCATTCGTTAATCTTACACGACATACTTTACGTAATGCTGAATTAGGTTTTTTAGGTGTAGTAGTATAAACTCTTGTACATACGCCTCTTTTTTGAGGACTTCCACCTAACGCAGGAACATTACTTTTAATAACTTTACGTAAACGAGGTTTACGGACCAATTGATTTACTGTGGCCATAACAACTCCTATTCTTAAATTGATTTTATTAAAAATCATCAACATAAATAAAAATAGTCTTTCTATTATGGAGATTTTTTAGGATTGGATATAATTTAATCACGAACTTAGTAGTTTTTACCAAGCCATTTGTTTTTTATGTTTAAGTGTCAATGAAACGAAATGAATATAACTTATTAGGACAAATTCACTAGAAATGTGTTTATGAATACCTCGAGCATAGACATCTTCTTTTATAATATATAATTTGGATGAAGATAAAACTATATTTTTTAAAAAGATATTATTCGTTAATGCAATAAGTACACCATCTTGAAGTGCTAAAAAATCATCAGATCTTTTTAACATACTTGTAAGAAGAGACATATTAGTCTCAAACGGAGATTTCATTAAAGTATGCAGCATATAAAATGCACCTTAAAAATTAATAATTGCATCATGAATATCTAGTTTTGAACGTAAACAAGATGAATTTAATATATCTATTTTTAATATAAAATTTTCATGGTGATTAAAACCTCTATTCATTAATGATGATTCACAACAATAAAAATTTTTAATATCATAAAATGATAATATAGAAAAAGAAGAAGTATAATTTCGTGCTAAAATATGTTCTGATTGATAATTCTTCATTAATTGCAAAACACCATCACCAATAAAAAACAAGCTTATTTCTTTTACAACTGAAGAAATACTAAAAATAGCATCTAATCCTTCTCTACCAAAACTTGTTCCATGTGGAGCATGAGAAAAAATAAAAGCAATTTTTTTCATTATAGTAAAAATACCAAATTAAAATTGTATTATGCGATCGCATATATTTATAGAATTAGCTAATTCTATTAACCCACTTAACTGAAAAAAACGATCTAAATTCCCTTTTTTAATATTTGCATTTACTATAAGCTCATCTTCTATGACTCCTCTTCTCAGAGCAGCGCTATTACAAACATATAGATTTACTTTATATTTTTTATTTAAATTTTGCCATGCTTTAATTAAATTAAATTCATCAATTGCTGGTGTAGTCATACTATTAGCATTATAGACACCATCGCAATAAAAAAAAATACTATGTAATATATTTTTTGTTTGTACTAAAGCTTGACAAAAAAGAAAAGCAGTACTTGCATTTTGTGTTCCATAAGCAGCACCTGTTACTAATATTGTATAATTCATATTTATAACTTTATACCAAGAAAATTTATTAATATTAATTATTATTTATATTTTTAAAATAAATCATTATTTATAATAATATTAGACCGTATTAATAGCATCTAATAATTCTATATCAAAAATTAAGGTAGAATTACTTGGAATACCATTAACTACTCTATCTCCATATGCTAAATGAGGAGGTATAATTAATTTTATTTTACCACCTTTTTTTATATGTTTTAAGCCTTCTTGCCAACCGATTATTACATCTTTTAGCATCAATGAAATAGGATTACCTCTTATATAAGAATTATCAAATTCTATACCATTAATTAACATACCCTTATAATGTACAGTAATTTTTGTATTATTTGTTAATACTTCGCCATGACCTTCTTTTTCTATAAGATATAAAAGACCACTAGATGTCTTGTTAACTCCTTTAAGTTTCGAAAAATTTTTCATATATAGTTCACCTTGAACTAAATTTTCTTTAGCATTTTTTTCAATTTGAATTTTATTAGCATTAGCTAATTTTTCTTCTAATTCATGTAGAATGACAGAAATTTCTTGACGAGAGAGCTTTAAATTACCAGAGATTGCATCTTGAACTCCATTTAGAATACTATTTTTATCTAATGTTATTCCTATTTTTTTTTGTTTTTTAAAAGATTGATTTACATATTCTCCTAATGAAACCCCTAAAGAATAACTTAGTTTGTCATTATTTTTAAATATGTTATTGTTTTGTAAAGAAGATTGTATATCAATATTCTGTAACAATGCTCCTGAAAACGATTGTGGAATATATAATATTATACATAATAATATTATTCTTTTTAAAAGAAAAAAAATCATTTATGACTCCAAAAAAATATCTACAAAATATTTTTTTTATTATCAGTACTATTTTATCAAATAGATTATTCTTTTTAGAAAATGAATTTGTCTAATTCAAGATACATATTTACTAATTTTATAAGATACTTTTATATTAAATTTAATTTTTTATATAGATTATTAATTGTTCAATATTAAAATATATAAAAAACTAATTTAGTTTTAATATAAAACTTTTTCTAAGGCACGATAAAAACGTTTCATACCTTCAGTAATATCAATTTTATCAATAATTAACGATGGGGCTAAACGAATAACATCATTGCCAGCTGTTAAAAAAATTACTCCTTCTAATAGTGCAAAATTTAATATTTCACGTATTTTATTAGAAAACTCAGATTTTAATACAATACCGATTAATAAACCGCGACCTCGTATTTCTTTAAACAATTTAAAACGTTTATTAATAACATTTAATTCAGATTTGATGTGTTCAAATTTTTCTTGAACTCCAGATAAAACTTTTTTTGTATCAATAATATTGATAACAGATTCCGCTACAGCACACGCTAGAGGATTTCCTCCATATGTAGTACCATGAATTCCAGGCGTAATAATTGATACAATTTTTTTTGTAGTTAACATTGCACTAATCGGAAAACCTCCACCTAAAGATTTAGCAAGAGTTAGAATATCTGGAATAATATTATAATGCTGATAAGCAAATAATTTTCCAGTTCTACCAATTCCTGTTTGTATTTCATCAAAAATAAGCAATGCATTATATTGATTACATAATACTCTTAAGTCTTTAATAAAAGAAACTGTTGCCGGTATTATTCCTCCTTCTCCTTGTATTAATTCTACAACTACTGCACAAGTATCATGATCAATAAGACTTTTTACAGTCTCAATATCATTAAATGAAGCATGCATAATTCCTGAAGGTTTTGGGCCAAAATTATTAGAATATTTTAATTGACCTCCTACTGAAACAGTAAAAAATGTACGTCCATGAAATGAATTATAAAAAGAAATAATTTTGTTTTTTTGAACATTATATACTTGAGATGAATAGTAACGTGCTAGTTTAAAAGCAGCTTCATTTGCTTCTGCACCAGAATTTGCAAAAAAAACTCTTGATGCAAAACTAGAAGAAACTAATTTTTGAGCTAATCTAAGAGCTGGTTCATTAGTAAAAACATTACTTAAATGCCATAATCTTTCACTTTGTTCTTTTAAAACTTGATTTAATAAAGGATGGCAATGCCCTAAGGATGTTACAGCAATTCCACCTGAAAAATCAATATATTCTTTTCCTTGTTGATCCCAAATACGACTACCTATTCCTTTTACTGGAACAAAAGATAAAGGATTGTAAACAGGTAAAATTAGCTTGTTAAAAGTATCGCGTGTAATTAATCTTTTTTTTGATATCATTAAATTTCCTAAAGAGTATTTGTTATAATAAAAAACTTTTAGAAAACTATTTTAATAAGTAAAGAGAGATGTTTTAAATACTATAAAAAAAGTATAAAGCTTTATTAGATAATTAATTAATTTATATATATTAAAATTAAAATAGAATTTATAAATTTTTAAAATAAAATATACATCATATTCCAGTAAAATTAAACTTATTTTATTAATAATATTATTATATTTTTTTAGAAAATATTTCTTTTTAAATTATAAATAAAAAAATATTAGAAAATATCATATGATGTATTGAAAATACTCAATAATAAACGATACTGTTATAAATATTAAAATTTATAAAAAGGTGATAAAAATGACAGAAAGAAATCGAATAGGACTTACATGGATCAGTTTTTTTTCATATGCATTTACAGGTGCATTAATTGTTGTTACAGGTATAATCATGGGAAATATTGCTAATTATTTTAATTTATCTATATCTCAAATGAGTAATATATTTACTTTTTTAAACGGAGGTATCTTAATAGCAATTTTACTTAATTCTTGGTTAATAAAAATTATATCATTAAAAAAACAATTAGTATTTGGTTTTATACTTACAGTCATAGCTATCATAGGTATTATTTTTTGTCATAGTGTATTTTTGTTTTCAATAAATATGTTTATACTTGGATTGGTAAGTGGAATTACAATGTCAATTGGTACATTTCTTATCACTCATCTATATTCAGGATCAAAAAGAGGTTCAAAATTATTATTAACTGATTCTTTTTTCAGTATGTCAGGTATGATCTTTCCTGTTATTAGTGCTTATCTTTTAGAAAAAAAAATTATTTGGTATTGGTCTTATATATGTATAGGAGGAATTTATTTATTTATTATACTTTTAACCATTAACTTAGATTTTTCTAAATTAAAAAATAAAAATACAAATCAAGAACAAATAAAAAATATATGGAATATAAATGTAATTTTATTATCTCTTTCAGCATTATTATATATATTAGGACAATTAGGTTTTATTTCTTGGATTCCGCAATATACGACTGAAATACTGAATATCAATATAAAACAAACTGGTAGTTTAGTTGGTAGTTTTTGGATGTCTTATATGATAGGAATGTGGTGTTTTAGTATAATAATTAAATTTTTTAATTTACATCATATGTTTATATTTCTCTCAGGAATTTCTACAGTTCTTATGTATTGTTTTATACATAGTAACAATTATTTAGTATTGCAATATATAATAATTAGTTTAGGTTTTTTTTCTAGTGCAATTTATACTATTATCATAACATTAGCTTCATTACAAACAAAAAAACCTTCTCCAAAATTAATAAATTTAATTTTATTCTTTGGTACTATAGGAACTTTGCTTACATTTATTGTAACTAGTCCTATTGTTGAATATAAAGGACTATATGCTACTTTAATTAGTTCAAATATATTATATAGTATAGTATTTTTACTATCTTTATTAATTTATATTAATACAAAATATCGAAAAATAATATGTAATAATTTATTTTAGAACCGTTATATTTTTTGTTCTTATAAATAAACTAGAAGAAAACTAATTTCTGGTTTATTTTAAAAATGGAATCAATCCTAATTTTGAATTGATATCATTTAAAGTTTTTTCAGCTTTTAACTGAGCTTTTAAAGCACCTTCATAAGCTATTTTTTTTAAGTAAGACTCATTACAACGATATTTAAAATAAGATTGTTGTAATTGCAATAGAAATTTAGATAGATGCTCTGAAACTATATTTTTAAATTCAGAATACATTACACCTTCTAACTCTTGTGATAAAATATGAATTTCTTTATTGGTAAGAGCAGAAAAAATTTCTAATAAATTTGAAATACCTGGTTTTTTTTCTAAATCAAAATATATTTTTGATGATTTTTCTGAATCAGTCATAGCATTTTTTACTTTTGAAACAACACTTGATATATCATCTAACAAAAAAATTACATTTTTTTCATTAATATCAGACTTCGACATCTTTTTTTTAGGTTCTAACAAACTCATTATTTTAGAACCGTATTCACTAATTAAAGGTGTAGGTAATGTAAATATATTTCCATATAAAGAATTTAGACGATTAGCTATATTACGTGTCAATTCTACATGTTGTTTTTGATCACGTCCTACTGGAACAAAATTAGTTTGATACAATAAGATATCTGATGCCATTAAAATAGGATAATTAAATAAACCTACATTTATTTTTTTAAAATAATTATTTTCTATTATTGTTTTTTTTGTTTTAAATTGTGTCATACGAGATAATTCTGAAAATTGACTAAAACAATTAAGAATCCAATTTAATTGACTATGTTGATGAACATGTGATTGAATGAAAATAATACTTTTATTGGGATCAACACCGCAAGCTAAATAAAAAGATATAGTATCTAGTATTGATTTTTCTAAAAAAGAGTGTTTAACTTGTACAGTAAGAGAATGTAAATCAGCCACACAGTACAAACATTCATAATCATCTTGCATTTTAGACCAATGACGCATAGTTCCTATATAATTTCCAATAGTTAATTTTCCAGAAGGTTGTATAGCACTAAACAAAATAGGTTTAGAAAAAATCATTGTATATCCTACATAAAATATTAATGAATAGATTTAGAATGAGCATATTTTAGTTCTTTTCGAATCTCTTGAATGATAAGATTATAATTAGAAAATTTAAATATTCCTGAACCTATAACAAAAGAATTTGCACCAGAAAATGCTATTTCAGCAATATTATCTACTTTTACACCACCATCTACTTGTAAAATAATATCTAAAAAATTACTATCAATAATTTTTCTTACTTCTCGTAATTTATTAAATGTAGCAGGTAAAAAAGACTGGTTTCCAAATCCTGGATTTACTGACATTAATAAAATTAAATCTAATTTCTCTAATATATAATCAAGAAAATTCAGTGGTGTAGCTGGATTAAACGCTAATCCTGCTTTGCATCCGTGATCTTTAATTAATTGTAATGTTCTTTCAATATGTTGTGTTGCTTCTGGATGAAAAGTAATGAAATTAGCTCCAGCTTTAGCAAATTGAGGAATGAGATTATCTACTGGTTGTATCATTAAATGAACATCAATTGGAGCTGTAATATTATACTTACGAAGTGATTCTAAAACCATAGGACCCATGCTTAAATTCGGTACATAATGATTATCCATAACATCAAAATGTATTAAATCACTTCCTGCATCTATTACTTTTTGTATATCTTCTCCTAAACGAGCAAAATCAGCAGATAAAATTGATGGAGCTAAAAAGAATTTTTTCATCTTCATATTCCTATCTTTTTCTAAATTAACTACATCTATAATCTAAAAAAATAATATTATTAATTATATAAATCTAATGATTTATTATTTTAAATAATCTCAATATAAATAATATAATATTATTTTTACTCTCTATAGTTTTACTTTGATAATTCTAAATATATTAATTAAAATATAAAATATGTAATTTTTTAAAGAATAAAACTATAAGAGCAAAAAACATTATGATGCAAAAATATATAAAATAACTTATTTTAAATAATAAAAAATTATTGAGAGTCTTTAATAGCACTTAGAATAATATTTTTATCTATATTACTATAAATTTCTGCTTTTCCAATAGATAATGGTAAAACTAATCTAATTTCCCCTGAAATTACTTTTTTATCTCGCATCATATACGGAATATATGAAGCAGCTGACATATTTTTTGGTCCTTTAATAGGCAAACCAGTTCTTTTTAATAACATTAATATTCTTTTGAAATCGTTTTTTTCTAGATTTCCAAGTAATTCTGAAGTACGAGCGGCCATGACTATACCTGCTGATATTGCTTCTCCATGCAACCAATTCCCATAACCAGCATGCACTTCAATAGCGTGACCATAAGTATGACCAAGATTTAATAATGCTCGAAAATTTTTTTCTCTTTCATCAAGAGAAATTAATTTTGCTTTTAGTTCACAGCATTTTTTTATACAATAGGATATAGCTTTATAATCTAGTGATAAAATAGTTTCAATATTTTCTTCTAACCAAGAAAAAAATGATTCATCAAAAATAATAGCATATTTAATAACTTCAGCCATTCCAGATACTAATTGATTATACGGAAGTGTTTTTAAACAATCAACGTCAATAATTACAGAAGATGGTTGCCAAAAAGAACCAATCATATTTTTACCAAATAAATGATTAACTGATGTTTTGCCACCAACAGAAGCATCTACTTGAGATAATAGCGTAGTTGGAATCTGAATAAAACGAACACCTCTCTGATAAACAGAAGCTGCAAAACCAGTTAAATCACCTATCACACCTCCACCTAATGCAATTAACGTAGTATCACGAGTATGTTTTTTCTCTAATAAAGCAGAAATAATTACTTCCATTTCATTTAGTGTTTTATATTGTTCACCATCTGAAAGAATCACCTGATCTATTTTTATACCAGATTTTCTTAAATGATAAAAAACTTTATCTTTTAAAAGGTTAGCTAACGTTTTATTAGTGACTAACATAGCTTGGTCTCCTGGCTTTAAAGGCCAAAAAATATTATCTTCCTTAATAATACCTGAACCTATTTTTATAGGATAACTACGTTTTCCTAGAATAACTGTTAACTTTTCCACAATTTTATTTATACTCCATTAATTGTTTATTCTAAGTAATTAACTATATTTTTTCTAATAAATTAATGATGTTAAACGCTACAGATTTAGCACTTTGATTATCAGTTTGCACTGTAATATCTGCAATATTTTCATATAAAGGATTTCTTTTATAAGCTAAATCTTCTAGTACAGTTCGATTTGAAGCTGTGACTTGTAATAATGGTCTTTTTTTATCTCTTTTAGTACGTGATAATTGTTTATCGATTGTTGTTTCTAAATAAATTACAATACCACGAGCTGATAGAAAATTACGAGTTTCTTTAAATGTAACAGATCCTCCTCCTGTAGCTAATATGATACCTTGTTTTTTAGTCAATTCATCAATAATTTTTTGCTCTCTTACACGAAAACCACTTTCACCTTCTACATCAAAAACCCAATTTATATCTGCACCCGTACGTTTCTCAATCTCTTGATCAGAATCAAAAAATTCCATATTAAGTTGCTGAGATAATTGACGACCAATAGTACTTTTTCCAGCACCCATTGGTCCAATTAGAAAGATATTTCGTTTTTCTGCCATTTTTTTATTATTAAAATCATTTGTTAATAATACCTGTGCTCGGCATATTTTGCCGGCAAGACATAAATATTAAAATAAGAATTAAATTTATTTTTTAAATAAATTATTGTAATTTTTAAAATTCATTAAAATCTTTTATATTTTATAGAGAAATAAATTCTATATGCATAGTAAAATATTTTTATTTTTATTTCATTAATAACTTGTATCCTTGTAATTAATTAAAAATTAAATGTCGTCAAAAATATTTTAAAATTTTTTTTAAATTCAAGAAACATTCTATCAGAATCACAATAATTTTTTCTATTTTTCTTTTAAAAAATATAAAATTATAGTTATTTACTATAAATGATTAGTTTTTTATAAGATAAAATCATGCAAAAACTTGACGTAGTTTATTTGTTTAGTTTAATATATTCTATAAAGTATAAATAATAAATCTAATTATATCATAAAAAAAACCACAAGGTGAGGTGTCCGAGAGGCTTAAGGAGCACGCCTGGAAAGCGTGTATATGGAAACGTATCAAGGGTTCGAATCCCTTTCTCACCAAAAAAATTATATATTTAGTATTTGTAAAAAAATATCTATTTATGCAATATAATTAATTCTAAAGCAATATTAATCATATCCTCAAAACTTGATTCTCTATCTTTTGAAGAAACTTTTTCTTTTTTTTCAATATGATCAGAAACCGTGCATATTGATAATGCTTGTGCTCTTAATTCTGAAGCTACTGCATATATTCCAGCAGTCTCCATGTCTATACCGAGAATATTATATTTTTTCAAAATATCTAACATATTTTTATCATCATTATAAAAAGAGTCTGTGGTAAAAAAATTACCAACATAAACTTCAATATTCATTTTTTTTGCGATTTGAACTGCTGCATGAAGCATATTATAATCAGAAATAGCAGCAAAATCATGATTATTAAATCCTATTCTATTGACCTTTGAATCAGTAGAAGCCCCCATACTAATAACTATATCACGTAATTTTATATCATTTGATACCGTACCACAAGTTCCTATTCGCACAATTTTTTTTACATTATATTCAAGAATTAATTCTCTAACATAAAGAGATGCAGATGGTATTCCTATACCATGACTCATTACTGAAACTTTTTTATTTTTATAAAATCCAGTATAAGCTAACATCAAACGAGTGCTATTTATCTGTACACAATTACTCAAATAATTCTTAGCAATATATTTGGCTCGTACAGGATCACCTGGCATAAGAACTACATCTGAAAAATCATTTTTTTGACTATCAATGTGAGGCGTCGACACTAATCTTTTCCTTTTTTAATATATGATTTAGAAACATCTAAAATATTTAAAGCATATTTTCACCATATGACATATTAGATAATAAAAAATACTTAGCAATAGTTTGTCCTATGTCAGAAAACGTTTTACGGTGTCCTAGAAAATTTGTTTTAATACCTGGTGAATAAAGTAATATAGGAATATTTTCTCGAGTATGATCTGTTCCTTTCCAAGTAGGATCACATCCATGATCTGCAGTTAAAATTAATAAATCATTTTCTGTTACTAAATCAATTATCTCAGATAATCTAGAATCAAAAAGCTCTAAGCCTTTAGCATATCCAGCAACATCACGACGATGCCCCCAATTTGAATCAAAATCTACTAAATTAGTAAAAATTAATGTATTATTTTTTGATTTTTTTATTTCACTAATCGTTGAGTCACATAATGCATTTAAACCATTTGCTTTTACATTCTTACTTATTCCTATTCCAGCAAAAATATCAGAAGTTTTACCAATTGCAATAACTTTTCCTTTTTTTTCATCTATTAGTTTTTTCATGACAGTCGTTTCAAAAGGTTTTATTGAAAAATCACGTCTATTACCAGTACGTTGAAAATGTGATTTATTTCCAATAAACGGTCTTGCAATTACTCTTGCTACTTTATATTGATATTTATCTAAAATGAAACGAATATTCTCACATAATCGATAAAGATTAGATAATTTAAAAAAAACTTCATGACATGCTACTTGAAATACAGAATCTGTAGAAGTATAAAAAATAGGTTTATTTGTTTGAATATGTTCTTCACCTAAATCATTTATAATATTAGTTCCTGATGCATGACAATTACCAATAAAACCTGATAATTTTGATTTGTAAATAATTTCTTTTAAAATAACATCAGGAAAGCTATTATGTATATTTTTAAAATAAAACCAATCGTCTAAAACAGGTACTCCTGCAATTTCCCAGTGTCCTGAGGTAGTATCTTTACCAGAAGATATTTCACTAGCAAAACCATAACTAGCAATAATTTTTGAATTATTATTAAATCCTAAAGGTAATTTTCCTGTTGATTTTTCAGAAGCTTTTATTAATCCTAACTTTACTAAATTAGGTATATTTAAAACGCCTTTTCTACCTATATTAGCTTGACCTAAAAAACATTGTTCAGATATATGTCCAAATGTATCTGCACCAATATCATTAAATTTTTTAGCATCAGAACTAAAACCTATACCAAAAGAATCTAGAACCATTAAAAAAACTCGTTTCATTATGAAATATCCAAAAATTGTTTTTAAAATAACTATTATTGTAATATTATTGTTCTCTTGTTTTTTCAAAAAAAATATCAGGATTTTGTTCCATAACTATTTTTAAATTAGCATTACTAGGTGCTAAATATATTAAACTATTAGAACTATCATATCCTAAATAAGCACTGTGTTTATTTAAAAAATTCTTAATACTATAATCATTTTTGGATGCAATCCAGCGCGCAAGAATAACATTAACTTCTTTATATATTGCATTAACACTATATTCTATTTTTAATCGTGCAATAACAACATCAAATTGTAACACTCCAATAGCACCTAAAATTAATTTATTATTAGTTATAGGACGAAACACTTGAACAGCTCCCTCTTCTGATAACTGAATTAAACCTTTTATTAATTTTTTTTGTTGAAGGGGATTAGATAAAAAAATACAACGAAAGATTTCTGGTGCAAAGCTCGGGATACCAATAAATTTGAGATCTTCTCCTTGTGTAAAAGTATCTCCAATTTTTATTGTGCCATGATTATGAATTCCTATAACATCACCAGGATAAGATTTTTTTATTGATAATCTATCTCCTGCTAAAAAAGAAAATGCATCAGAGACAATTATATTTTTTTTTGTTCGTACATGTCTTAATTTCATTCCTTGTGTATATTGCCCTGAAACAATTCTCATAAAAGCTATTCGATCACGGTGTTTTAAATCCATATTAGCTTGAATTTTAAATACAAAACCTGTAAATTTTTTTTCTTCAGGTTTTACAATACGCTTATTGCTTCTACGATATAGAGGAGAAGGAGCCCATCGTATTAAACCGCTTAATAAATGATCAATACCCAAATTACCAAGAGCACTACCAAAAAAAACAGGCGTTAAACTACCTTTTAAAAATTTTTTATTATCAAATTCTGGATATATATTAATAATTAATTCCAATTCTTGATGTATATGTCTGGATAAATCTGTTCCAAGATAGTTTTTTACAAGTTTATTAGATGAGCTATATACGTCTCGAAAATCTAAAAAAAAATTTTTATTTAAAGCTCTATTTTTATATGAATAAATTATTTTATCATGAATATGATAAACACCTTTAAAATTTTTTCCGCAACTAATAGGCCATGTGATAGGAATACAACTCAATTCTAATTTTTTCTCAATTTCATCTAAAATTTCTATTGGTTCTCGGCTATCACGATCTAATTTATTAATAAAAGTAATAATAGGAGTATTATGAATACGTGTTACATCTATTAATTTTTTTGTTCTCTCTTCTACACCTTTAGCAGCATCGATTACTACTATACAACAATCTACAGCAGTAAGAATACGATATGTATCTTCTGAAAAATCTTGATGACCAGGAGTATCCAGTAAATTAATTAAAATATTTTTATATGTAAACTGCATAACAGAAGTAGTGACAGAAATTCCACGTTCTTTTTCAATATTCATCCAATCTGATTTTGCATATTTTCCACTCCCCCTTCCTTTAATTGTCCCTGAAGAGCGAATAGCTTTTCCAAAAAATAACATTTTTTCAGTAATAGTAGTTTTTCCAGCATCAGGATGGGAAATAATAGCAAAAGTTCTTCTTTTATTTAATTCCTGTTTATGATTTATATTAAACATATATACACTCGTTAACAAAATACTTTATATTTTAAATTTATCAAACAATATTCTCTACCTTATTTAATAAAAAACATTAAACATATATTTTAAAAAAATCTCATATATAAGTAATCTTCATTTATTTAAAAAAAACAATAAGATTATAAAAAAAATTATAATAAAATATTTCTTTAATCTTTAAAAATATAATAGATTAATAAAATATTCGTTAAAATCTTTTTGATTTTTTAAAAAATATATCATTTTTTTAAAAAAAATTAAATATAGATAATATTTACAATATTATTGTAATATAAGTGTTTATAATACTAAAATACATGATAAAAGAGCTTTTTAATGAAGAAAAAAAATATATATATTGCATATACTGGAGGAACTATAGGTATGCAAAAATCAAAATATGGATATATTCCAGTTTCTGGATATCTTCAAAAACAACTCATAAATATGCCTGAATTTCATAGTCCAGAAATGCCATATTTTACTATAAAAGAATATCAACCATTAATCGATTCCTCTAATATGACACCAATAGAATGGCAAGTTATTGCGGATGACATTGGAGAAAATTATTATAAATATGATGGTTTTGTAATTCTTCATGGAACAGATACAATGGCATATACAGCTTCTGCTTTATCATTTATATTAGAAAATTTAGAAAAACCAGTAATTATAACAGGTTCTCAAATACCTTTATCAAAAATTCGTTCTGATGGTCGTCAAAATTTATTAAACTCTCTTCTCATGGCTGCAAATTATCCTATTCATGAAGTCACTTTATTTTTTAATAATAAATTATATAGAGGTAATAGAGCAACGAAATCACATGCTAATGGTTTTGACGCTTTCTCTTCTCCTAATTTAGCACCATTATTAGAAATAGGGGTAAATATTCAATATTTATACAAAAAAAAAGACATGAAAAATCATTATAAAAAATTAAAAGTCTATCAAATAACACCACAACCTATCAGTATAATCACTATTTATCCAGGAATTTCTAGTAAAGTTATTAAGCATTCTTTATCATATCCAGTAAAAGCATTAATTTTATGCACATATGGAATAGGAAACGCTCCTCAAAATAGAGATTTTTTAAAAGAATTATACCTAGCATACAAAAAAAATATTATTATTATTAATTTAACACAATGTGTTTCTGGAAGAGTTAATATGCATGGATACGCAACAGGAAGCTCGCTTATAAAAGTAGGTGTTATTAGTGGTTTTGATTTGACAGTAGAAGCAGCTTTAACTAAATTGCATTTTTTATTAAGTCAAAATATTTCAAAAGAAAAAATTTGCTTTCAAATGCAAAATAATTTACGTGGTGAACTCACACCTATTTGAGATCTTTGATTTATCGATTCAATAAAATGAATGTTTTCCATGTAAATGATCTGTATCATCAGATACTTGTTTTATTTCAGGAAAAGCGTTTAATATTTTTTTTTCAACTGCCTCTTTTAAAGTTAATCCAATCATTGAACAGCCATTACAACCACCACTAAATTGTATTTTAGCAACTCCTTTTTTACTAATTTCAATTAAATGAACTTTTCCTCCATGCATAGATAAATGAGGATTAATTTTTTCATTTAAAAAATATTTGATTTTCTCTTCTAATAAAGAAGATTTTTTAAAATTATTATTCTTGATATATGGAGCTTTTAAAGTTAGTTGGGAGCTCACTTTATCAATTAAGATATCAATTTCTGCATTTTTTAAATATGAAATAATATTTTTGTTAACATAAATAAAAAACTGATCATATTTTAATTGAATATCTGATTCTTCTATTTCATTTGCTGGACAGTATGCTATTCCACATTCTGCATTAATTGTACCTGGATTAATAACAAATACTCGAATATGAGTATCAGAAGGTTCTTGTAATAAAAGTGTTTGAAAATGTTTTTGTGCGTTTTTCGATACAGTAATCATAATAGTTATTTTAACAAATATTTTTTAAAAAATAATTTTACTCATTTATTTTAAATAATACAAGATAATTTCAATAAGATATAAAATTAATTTTTTATAAAAACACTAAATGTGATTTAAAAACGTATGGCCCCATAACATGGGGCTTTAACAAGTAAATTTTAAAAAAAATATATTAAAATGGAATTTCATCATCAAAATCAAGATCTGAAGAATGAACTGATTCTTTTCTAGATGTATATTGTTCTGTATTTTTTTCAAAATCTGATTTATCTGTTTTTTTAACTTTTACTGAATTAAGATTATTATCATTTTTTGTTATTGTCTGTACATTAGAATTTCGACTACCTAACATCTGCATTGTACCACCAATATTAACAATAATTTCTGTAGTATAACGCTCAAGACCATTTTGGTCTTGCCACTTTCTAGTTTGCAACGATCCTTCAATATATACTTGAGATCCTTTTCTAAGATATTCACCAGCAATTTCAGCTAATTTACCAAATAAGACTATTCGATGCCATTCAGTTTTTTCTTTATTTTCTCCAGTATTCTTATCCTTCCAATTCTCTGAAGTTGCTAATGTCATGTTTACTACTGCATTTCCATTCGGCATATAACGAACTTCAGGATCTTGTCCTAAATGTCCAATAAGAATAACTTTATTAACACCTCTACTAGCCATCGTAAAACTCCATTTTTAAAATATTAAAAATAATATATTTTATAGTTTTTAACTATATATCGTAAATATTTTATTTAGTATGATCCATACCATAAAAAATGCTATATTATTTTTAATATTTTTCAAAAAATATTATCACTTACATTATTAAAAATTTATACTTACTATCATAATATATAAAAAAATATCATGATATTTTAAAAAACTAACAAAATACATAATTAAGAATATTTATTATCTAATAAAATTTAGCTAAAGATACATTCTTATAATCCATATATATAGGTTTTGATTATCAAATACGTTTAATGATTTTTTAGTTGCATATTATATTGCATATTATATAGAAAAAACTACAATAATTATAAAAAAAAGACTTAAAATAGATTGATCTCTAGATAGTGTATTATTGCAATATTACGATATAATTTTATAGAAATTAACTAAATAATGGTATATGCAATAAATATGGCTAAAAATAAATTATATTTACATCAAATTAATAGATTAAAAATTCCACCACATTCTTTAGAAGCAGAACAATCAGTATTAGGCGGTTTAATGCTAGATAATGAACAATGGGATACAGTTTCAGAACATGTTGTTGCAGATGATTTTTTCAGTAAACCACATCGTTTAATTTTTCAAGAAATGCAAAAACTTCTTGATTTAGGATATCCAATTGATTTAATTACTTTATCTGAATCTTTAGAACAGAAAGGAAAATTAGAGAGTGTGGGTAGATTTTCTTATTTAGCTGAACTCTCAAAAAATACTCCTAGTACTGCAAATATCACTGCATATGCCGATATAGTCCGAGAACGTGCAATAGTAAGAGAAATGATATTAGTAGCTAATAAAATAGCTAATGCTGGATACGACACACAAGGCCGAAAAAGTGAAGAATTATTAGATTATGCAGAATCAAGTGTCTTCAAAATTGCAGAAAAACGCTTTAAAAAAGACTCAGGACCAAAAAATGTTGAACAAATTCTTGATGAAACTGTTTCTAGTATCGAAAAGTTATTTTTATCACCGCATGACGGAGTGACAGGAATTAATACAGGATATCAAGACTTAAACAAAAAAACATCAGGTTTACAACCTTCTGAATTAATTATCATTGCCGCAAGACCATCCATGGGAAAAACAACATTTGCAATGAATTTATGTGAAAATGCTGCTATGCTTTATGATAAACCAGTTTTAATTTTTAGTTTAGAAATGCCTGGAGAACAAATTATGATGCGTATGTTAGCATCTTTATCCAGAGTTAATCAAGCACGTATTCGAACTGGACAATTAAACGATGAAGACTGGTCACGTATGTCTGGAACTATTAATGTACTTCTTAAAAAAAAGAATATCTATATTGATGATTCTTCAGCATTAACTCCTAATGAAGTTCGTTCTAGAGCTCGTCGTATTTACCGTGAAAATAATGGATTAACTTTAATTATGGTAGATTATTTACAATTAATGAGAGTACCATCTTTATCTGAAAATAGAACTCTTGAAATTGCAGAAATATCTAGAACTCTAAAAGCATTAGCAAAAGAACTACAAGTACCTGTTATCGCACTTTCACAACTTAATCGTTCTTTAGAGCAAAGATCTGATAAAAGACCGGTAAATTCAGATTTACGTGAATCAGGTTCTTTAGAGCAAGATGCAGATCTAATAATGTTTATATACCGTGATGAAATTTACAATGAAAATAGTGATTTTAAAGGAATAGCAGAGATCATAATAGGAAAACAAAGAAATGGTCCTATTGGCACAGTATGTTTAACTTTCAATGGACACTGGTCTAGATTTGATAATTACTCTGGTCCTAAATATGATTAAATATTGAAAATATATTTACTATTTTTAATAAATATTTTTATTTTTTTAGTTATTTAGAAAAAAACAATATAAATTACAATGATCAAAAAATATTTTTTTAATTATTTAATTAATAAAAAAATTGATTCTTTTTTAAATAAATTCTTTAAATATTCAAAAAAAATATTAAATTTTATAAAATTACTATTGATGCAAATAAGTTTATCAATATATCTTAAAAAGATAATAAAATAATTAAAATAATATTATTTTAGCTTGAAATATATCAGTATATTCAGTGATTTCAGTAACTAAAAAACATTATCTCTTTATAAGAGTAATGATTCAATTACTAAGACTAAATACATGTATAATAAAAAAAAATTAAAAATTGGAATATTAATGGATGCTATTGAATCCATTAATATAAATAAAGACTCAAGCTTTGCAATTTTACTAGAAGCACAAAAAAGAAATCATATGATTTATTATATGGAAATGAATGATCTTTATTTAAAAAAAGGATATGCATATGCACGTATTCGTTTAATTAAATTAAAAAGGAATATAGAAAAATGGCATACAATTATTGAAGAAAAAAATATTCCATTAAATGAATTAGATGTTATTTTAATGCGTAAAGATCCTCCATTTAATACCGAATTTATTTATTCAACATATATTCTAGAGCGAGCAGAAGACGAAGGCGTATTAGTTGTTAATAAACCTCAAAGCTTAAGAGATTGTAATGAAAAAATATTTACATCATGGTTTCCTGAACTTACTGCAACAACTTTAGTAACTAGAAGTTATTTGCAAATACGTAAATTTTGGGAAAAACATCAAGATATTATAATAAAACCATTAGATGGAATGGGAGGTACTAGTGTTTTTCGTATTCAAAAAAACGATTCTAATTTTTCAGTAATTATTGAGATAATGACAAATTACGAAAAAAAATATTGTATGGTTCAAACTTATTTACCTGATGTTAAAAATGGTGACAAAAGAATTTTAATTGTTAATGGTAAAGCTATATCTTGGTGTCTAGCTAGAATGCCAGCAATTGGAGAAACACGAGCTAACTTAGCTGCTGGAGGAATAGGTAAAGTACAACCACTTAGCCGCACCGACTGGGAAATTGCTAATCATTTGTCACCTATTTTGAAAAAAAAAGGATTAATTTTTGTTGGATTAGATGTAATAGGAGATAAATTAACAGAAATCAATGTAACAAGTCCAACATGTATTTGTGAAATTGAATCACAAACACATATTTCTATTACTGGTTTATTATTAGATTATATTGAAAAAAAAACATAATAGAGATTATAAAATGATAATTCTTGCATTCGATTTTGGTATGAGAAAAATTGGAGTTGCTGTTGGAGAGGATATTATTAAAAAAGGAAGACCTTTAAATACCTTAAACGCACATAACGGGAAACCGAATTGGCATATCATAAAAAATTTATTAGAATATTGGGAGCCTAAATTCATAATCGTTGGACTCCCATTAAACATAAACGGTACAAAGCAAAATATAACAAATCGATCAGAAAAATTTGCTCATTTATTAAAATGCAAATTTAATATTATAGTAAAAATGCATGATGAACGTTTAAGTACTGTAGAAGCTAAATCAATAATTTTTAAAAAAGGTGGATTTAAAGCATTATTAAAAAAAGAAAAAGTTCATTCTTTAGCAGCAGTAATTATACTAGAAAGTTGGTTTAGTCATAATATATTTAATATCTGATATTATTATAACAATGCACAAGGTGAAAAAAAATGAAAAAAATTGATATAAATTTTAATTTAATAAAAAAAAAATAGACAATATTATTAAAAATAATAATCTTCCTTTAAAAAAAATTAAAATTATAGCAGTAACTAAAAACCAAAATATTAATGTAATTAAAAAAGCAATATCAATAGGAATAAAAGAATTTGGAGAAAATTATATCCAAGAAAGTATTGTAAAAATACAAGCATTAAAAAATTATAAAAATATTATTTGGCATTTTATTGGTAAAATACAATCTAAAAAAACTAAAATTATTGCTCAAAATTTTCACTGGTGCCAAACAATTGATCGAGAAAAAATTGCAATTTTATTAAATAAATATAGACCTAAAAATTTACCTCCAATTAATGTATTAATACAGATAAATATTTCTGAAGAAAAAAATAAAAATGGAGTATATATCAAAGATTATAAAAAATTAGCAGAAAGCATTTATTTAATGCCTCATCTTAATTTAAGAGGAATTATGGCCATGCCTGCAATAAACAAAAATTCTATAGATAATAGCATTCAATATAAACAAATAAAAACGATTTTTGAAAAATTAAAAAAAAGATATATCTCAGTAGATACTTTATCATTAGGTACTAGTTTCGATATAAAAAAATCTTTAATTGCTACAAGTAACATGATAAGAATTGGACGTGATATTTTTGACAAATAAAGGGCTTCAATTCCATGTTAATTTTATAAAACGAAAATATTATTATGTGTAAACTACAAACTATTAGCCTATACATTCATATTCCTTGGTGTTTAAAAAAATGTGGATACTGTGATTTTTATTCATATGTAAGTAAAGATAATATTCCAGAAAAAAAATACATCGAACATTTACTAAAAGATTTTGAACAAGATTTACGACTAATTAATAATAGAGAAATTAATACTATCTTCATTGGTGGTGGAACACCTAGTTTATTGAAAGCTTCATCTATAAAACAATTAATTTATGGTCTTAAAGAAAGAGCATTAGTTTCTAAAAATGCAGAAATTAGCATAGAAGCAAATCCTAAAACAATGGAATATAAACGTTTCATTCATTATAAAAATGCTGGTGTTAATCGTTTTTCTTTAGGTATTCAAACATTTAACTCTAATTTATTACAAAAAATAGAACGTACATATGATTCAAAAGAAGCAATTAATGCAATTAAAGAATCAAAGAAAATTATTAATAATCTTAATTTAGATTTAATGTATGGTTTACCGGATCAGATATTAGAAGATACGTTATTAGATTTAAAAAATGCTATTAAACATAATCCATCACATATATCATGGTATCAACTTAGTATAGAACCTAATACTCCATTTTATTCTAAAAAAATAAAACTTCCTCACGAGGATCTCATTTTTAAAATGTTGATACAAGGAGAAAAATTACTAGAAAAATCAGGATATAAAAAATATGAAATATCCTCATATTCAAAACCAAATTATCAATGTCAACATAATCTTAATTATTGGAATTTTGGCGATTATATAGGAATAGGTTGTAGTGCTCATGGAAAAATTACACAAAAAAATGGTAAAGTTCTTAGAACTCTTAAAAATAAAAATATTAATGATTTTTTACATGGTAATTATCTTAATTCTATACATTCAGTTTCTCAAAAAGATCAAGTATTTGAATATTTTATGAATGTTTTTAGATTATATAAACCAGTGTTAAAAAAACATTTTAGAGAAAAAACAAATGTAAATGAAATAGTTATTAAAAACCAAATTCAAATAGCAATAAAAAATGGATTTTTAACTAATAAAAAAAATTATTGGTATACAACTAAAAAAGGAAAATTTTTTTTAAATTTATTATTAGAAATTTTCTTAAACTGAATAAAATATTCTATTCTTGTAACTGAAATAATAAATCAAAAATATTATTACCTCGCATGTGTCCTTTTTTTTCAAATTTAGTTGTTATACGCGAAATAGGTCGTAAAATAAAATTATTTTTTTTAGATAAATTAATATAATTTTTAATATTTTTTATTTCTTCTAATATATAGAAAGCATATTCTTCTGAATCAGTAGCAATATGTAATGTACCACCAACTATTAATTTTTTAGAGATAGCTTCTAAAAATTTACTTTGTATTAGTCTTCTTTTATGATGACGTTTTTTTTTCCAAGGATCTGGAAAAAAAATCTGAACTTTTGACAAAGTATTATCCATAATCATATTATGAATGACTTCTGTTACATCATGATAAATAACTCTTAAATTTTTAATTTTCGCAATATGAGCAAAATGCAAACAAGATCCTATCCCTGATTTATATACTTCTACTCCTAAAAAATTTTTATCGGGGAAATTGATTGCAGTTTGCACTAAAGATTCTCCTGAACCAAAACCAATTTCTAATACAATTGGAGCATCACAATTAAATATATATAAAAAATTTAACGCCTCTAATTGGAAATCAATTCCCATTAAAGGCCAATACTTTTTAATCCATTTTAACTGGGATTGAGTAATACGACTTCTGCGACATACAAAACTACGAATTTGACGCAAAAAAATACCATTTTTATTATACTGAGGTATTAGGATATTATTTTTCATATCTACTTAAAAGTTTTATTTATAACTAAATAAATGTTTATTTGATGTTTTAATCATTAATAATTAAAAATATTTAAAAAATACAACTATTACTTTTTATAAATACGGTTTTTATTATAATGACAATATACAATTTTTCACAATTAGTTATCAACTGGTATCACATAAATGGTAGAAAAGATTTACCATGGCAAAAAAATAAAACATTATATATTATCTGGATATCTGAAATAATGTTACAACAAACTACAGTAAAAACTGTAATTCCATATTTTAAAAAATTTATATTAAATTTTCCTAATATAGAATCTTTAAATAATAGTTCATTAGATGAAGTTTTATATTTATGGAGCGGTCTAGGATATTATAATAGAGCTAGAAATATTTACAAATCCGCTAAAATTATTACTGCTAAATATTATGGAATATTTCCTAGTAACTTTTCAGATGTTATTAAACTACCAGGAATAGGAAAATCTACAGCAGGAGCAATTTTATCCTTATCATTAAATTTTTTTTTTCCTATTTTAGATGGTAATGTAAAAAGAGTTTTAATTCGATATTATGGTATTATAGGGTCTTTAAAAGATAGAATAATAGAAAAAAAATTATGGCATATAACTGAAATAGTGACACCAATACACAATACTGGAAAATTTAATCAAGCCATGATGGATATAGGTGCATTAATTTGTCTTGCTAAAAAACCAAAATGTGAAATTTGTCCATTAAGTAAAAGATGTATTGCAAAAATAAAACAAAAATGGGAAAATTATCCTTTAAAAAATACTAAAAAAATATACCCTATAAAAACATCTTGGTTTACTTTAATACAATTTAATAATACTCTATGGATGGAAAAAAACATAGAAAAAAAAATCTGGAAAAATTTATTTTGCTTTCCAAGTTTTGATACTGAAGAAAAAGCTCTAAATTGGTTAAAAGAAAAAAAGATCAATACAAATACATATAAAAAAATAAAACCATTTATTCATAAATTTAGTCACTTTATTTTATATATCTATCCTATTTTAATTCCATTATCCTCTTGTTTAAAATTTTGTAAAAAAAATAATACTGGTCTTTGGTATGATCTAAAAAAACCTCAACATATAGGATTATCAAAACCTGTACAAAAAATACTAGAGAACTTTAAAAAAAATATTTTTTAAAAAAGGAAAATAAAAAAATAATGCGTCGTATAATTTTTTGTACATTTTTAAAAGAAAAATCTGAAGGTCAAGATTTTCAAATATATCCAGGTCAATTAGGAAAAAAAATATACAATGAAATCTCTAAAAAAGCATGGAAAACATGGATTATTCAACAAACTATTTTAATAAATGAACAAAAACTTAATATGTTTAATCTTGAAGATCGTAAAAAAATAGAAAAACATATGAAACTATTTTTATTTAAAAAATAAATATATAACATATAAAAAAATATTGTTATTTTATATAATACTCATCATATTAAAAAAATTATAAAGTGCTTATATTTGATTCTGGAATAGGTGGTTTATGTATATTAAACCATATAAAAAAAATACTACCAAATATGAATTATATTTATATGTTAGATAATCAAGCTTTTCCTTATGGAAATAAAAAAGAATGCTTCATTATTGAAAGAAGTATAAAAATTATTAAGACAATAAAAAAAAAATATCCTATTAATATCGTTATAATTGCATGTAATACAGCAAGTACTATAGGTTTGTCTTTGTTAAGAAAAACATTCAATTTTCCTATTATTGGAGTATTTCCTGATATTGAATCTGCTAAACAATTAACTAAAAATAAAATTATTGGTTTAATAGCTACTAAAGCAACAGTTAATTCTTTTTATACTAAAAACATCATATGTCATAATCCTTCTAATTATATTGTTAAAATAATAGCTACAAATAAATTAGCTTTAATAGCAGAAAAAAAAATAAGAGGAATTAAAATTAAAAAACAAGAATTTCAAAAGATTTTTAAAGCATGGACTACTCTTTCAGTACAACCTGATACAATCATATTAGGTTGTACCCATTTTTTATTTTTAAAAAAAGATATAAAAGAAATTCTATATAAATCTATTTATTTTATTGATTCAAAAGAAGCAGTAGTATATAAAATTAAAAAATATCTACAACAATTAAATATCAAACAAAATATACAAGAAAATATTATTTTTTATTCAAAATATAATAATAATTTAAAAGAATTATTATATTTTTTAAAAAAATATCACTTCAAAAAAATAAAAAATATTAATTTAAATTAACATATTTATTTAATAAATCTTCATATTTCTTAAAAATATAAATTAATAAATGATTTAGTAAGATAGTTTTTTCTGAATCAGAAGAATATTTTTTTAATAAATCTTTAATTGTACTTTTATATTCTTCTAAAGAGTATGGATGTATAATTTCAAAACAATGTTTTAACCATATTTTTTTTTCATGATTATTTAGTAATTCAAAAAAATTACGAGCACGGTAACGAAAAAATAAAGTTTGTAAGCGAGAGTCATGAAAATTACAATTAATATTTTTTAAAAAAATCGGTTCAGCATCTCTGATACTTTTTATATTTTTTTTATCATATAAATTGAAAAAAGAATTATAGATTTGTAAATCTACATTTAAAGATTGATTATAATTAATTTCTTGAGAAAAAATAATTTGTATCTTATTAATAAAATCTTTGTTTTCTCTTAAATATTTAATTTTACTGTTATATAAAGCAGTATTTAATTGCAATCGTTTATAATCATTTTCACGAATTACTTCTATAGGTGCTAAAATAGGACAACGATTAAGATGTAATAACACAATTCCTAAATTAAATAGATTTTTAAAGTCATAATATGGAAAAGGTATATTTTGAAAAAATAGTAT
This sequence comes from Buchnera aphidicola (Brachycaudus cardui), assembly GCF_005081945.1. NCBI lineage: Bacteria > Pseudomonadati > Pseudomonadota > Gammaproteobacteria > Enterobacterales > Erwiniaceae > Buchnera > Buchnera aphidicola. Next base: position 593,907 of record NZ_CP034879.1, read on the forward strand.
TATTTTTTTTATATCTTTAAATAAATCAATAGCAATTAATATATTTCTATTATTTTTATGCCATATTATAGGAAGAATAAAAGTCATATTATGACGTACAGTACCAAAATAACTAGAAATATACACTATGGGTTTATTTTTTTTTAAATCAATTAATTTATATAGTTTATTTTTATTACGATTTTTGAAAAAAAAATTAAATAATTTAGGTTGTTTTTTTTTAATTAGTTTTGCTATTTCAATAGTCGCATATACATCTGATAGCGCATCGTGTACATTAAAATGTTTAATATTATTAACACTTGTTAAATGAGAAAGCTTAAAACTAGATATTCCTAATTCATTTTTAGGCCATTTTATACCATTTGGTCTTAAAGCATAGCATCCTCGTATTAAGTTTAATAAGTCCCAACGAGAATTACCATTTTTCCAACTCCATTCATAAGGGTCAAAAAAATTTCGATAAAATATATTTCTTGTAATTTCATCATCAAAATTAATATTATTAAAACCAACAATACAAGTATTAGATACCGTTAAAATATTATATATTTTTTTAGTAAAATAATATTCATTAGTCCCATGTTTTTGTGTATATTGAGGGGTGATATGAGTAATTAAAATAGAATTAGGATCAGGTAAATAATCATCTGGTGGAAAACAATAAAAACACTGCGGAGGATTAATTATATTCAAATTCATATCTGTTCTAATACATGCAAATTGAGCAGGTTTATCTAGTGCTGTATGTGTTCCAAAAGTCTCATAATCATAAAACAAAAAAGTAGGTATATTTTTTTTAAGTAGTATCATTGTTGTTTATTTTAGTAATTAAATAAAATATTAAAATGCTAAAATATCAATTTTATTAAGACAAATTTATTTATTCAAAAACTTAAAAGGTTTTTAAAATGGCAGATACAAAAAAATCCTTCAAAAACGTGCTAGAATTTGTACATAAATTTAGAAGAAAAAACAAAATTAAAAGAGAAATATGTGATATTGAGAAAAAAATCAGAGATAATCAAAAAAGAATATTACTTTTAGATAATCTGAGTCAATATATTACATCAGATATGAATTATGATGAAATAAAAAAAATAATTTTCATGATGAAAAATGACTATGAAGATAGAGTAGATGATTACATTGTCAAAAGCGCAGATCTATCAAAAGAAAAAAGAAATTTATCAAGAGATTTAAAAATGATTATTGATTAAAAAATATTATATTTTTTATTAAAAATATTTATTTACTCCCCTGACTGGATTCGAACCAGTGACATACGGATTAACAGTCCGCCGTTCTACCAACTGAACTACAGAGGAATATAAACATATATATCAAAATTTTGAATAGCTGTCAAACATATATACAAAAAAAAATTTTTTTTTAAAAAAAGTATAAAATTTTGAAAAGAAATATAGATTATTAGAAAAAATTGATTTATAGTAAAGATAGCAAAAAAAATGGCCCTTTAGCTCAGTGGTAAGAGCAGGCGACTCATAATCGCTTGGTCGCTGGTTCAAATCCAGCAAGGGCCATCAAAAACAATAAAACTTAATTTCTACATGATATTATATCATCAATAAAAAATGTCATAGTAATTTTAAATATATATTAATATTTAGAATAACATTCTAAATTTTTTATGATGAATTAGGATTTAATTTTTATGGACTGGAAAAAAGAATTTATTGACTTTTCTTTCAAAAAAAAAGCATTAAGATTCGGAGTGTTTACATTAAAATCAGGACGAACAAGTCCTTATTTTTTTAATTCAGGTTTACTCTCCACAGGTAAAGATATTATTAAAATTGGTTTATTTTATGCTCGTTCCATTATAGAATCAAAAATAAAATTTGATATGTTATTTGGAGCAGCATATAAAGGCATTCCAATTGCTGTAGCTACTTCTATAGCATTAAAGAATCACTATAATTTAAATGTTTCATATGCTTTTAATAGAAAAGAAGAAAAAAATTATGGAGAAAAAGGAGATTTAATTGGAAAAAAAATTCAAAATAAAAAAATTATTATTCTAGATGATGTGATAACATCAGGAACCGCAATACATCATTCTATTAATATTATTGAAGGAAAAAAAGCACATATATCATCCGTATTTGTACTTTTAGATCGTAAAGAAAAAGGAAAAAGAAATTTACACACCATCAATCATCTTCAAAATAAAAAAAGCTATAAAATCAATTCAATAATTACTATCGAAGATCTAATCTCTTATTTATTTGAAAATAAAACATTAAAAAAACATATACCTGAATTAATAAAATATCGTGAAAAATATGGTATTTATTAAGCAATACCAGAATGACCAAAACCTTTTTTAGAACGTGATGTTTTATTGAAGTTTTCTACTAAAGAAAAATATGGTTTAATAATCGGAATAAATACTATTTGAGCAATTCTATCATCTGGATTAATATAAAAATCTTCTTTACTACGATTCCATAAAGATATCATCAATTGACCTTGATAATCAGAATCAATTAAACCAACTAAATTACCTAATACAATACCTTTTTCATGACCCAATCCAGAACGAGGTAAAATTAATGCTGTAATATTAGGGTCTTCAATATATATTGCTATTCCAGTAGGAATTAAAATAGTTTGTTGAGATCGTAGTCTTGTTTTTCCTTCCAAACACGCTCTAAGATCTAGTCCTGAAGATCCTGCAGTTGCATAAGTAGGAAATAAAAAATTTTTTTTTAAACGTAAATTTAAGATCTTTATTTGAATTTTATTCATAGTAATATGATATATTTCTTATTTAAAGAATTTATAAAAAAATTTTATGCTGATGCATAAAAACCGGAATTAAGAAAAGATGAACGTGAAGACAATGAATAATTTAAATCTGTACCTGTCCATGTTTTTACTATTCCACCAGCTGCAACAACAATAGCATGACCTGCAGCAGTATCCCAAATATGAGTATTGCCAAATCTTGGATACAATTGTGCTTTTCCTTCTGCAACTAAACAAAACTTTAACGAAGAACCTAAATTTTTTAGTTTATAATTTTTTATACTTTCTAAATAATTTTTTAATTCTTTATCAGGGTGTGAACGACTAGTAACTAATGTTGGAATCTCTAGTGAAGATACTTTAATTCTTTTTTTTAAACCTATCTGTATTTCTTTCCAAGCTTTATTATTATAAGACGAATATAACACATCAAAAAAAGGAGCATATATTACTCCTAATACAGGAATTCCATTTTGGATTAAACTAATATTAACTGTAAATTCACCATTTTTATTTAAAAATTCTTTTGTTCCATCTAATGGATCAATTAACCAATAATTATGCCAATGACGACAAATATCAAGATTATATTTTTCTTCTTCAGAAATAATTGGAATATGAGGAGAAATTAAAAATAATTCTTTTTTAATGATATGATTAGCTTCACAATCAACATTTGTTATAGGAGTTTGATCAGATTTATAACTAATATCTATCAATTTTTCAGAATAATAAAATTTCATAATGACACTGCCGGCACGACGTACTAATTGACAAATTTTATTTAACATTTTAAACCAAATTTTAACAAAAATAAAAGATACAATATTTAATAAAAAAAATTAATTTCTTGAAATTATATTCACTATAAATTCTATTTGAACTTCATTATGCGGCTGAAATACAACTTTATGTTCACCAACTTTACGTAATAAACCATTAGGTAGACGAATTTCTTTTTTATTTATTTTTATACCTAATGATATCATTTCTTTTATAATATTTCTTACTCCTACTGAACCAAATATTTTTCCTTCTTTTCCTACTTTAGATGATATAGTTATAGATTTTATTTTTTGAATTTTTTGAGCACGTGATTGAGCTATTAGTAATTTACTAATATTTTCTTTTTCTATTTCAATACGATGAGCTTCAAAAGACTTAATATTTTCTTTATTGGCTAAAATAGCTTTGCCATTTGGAATTAAAAAATTTCTCGCATAACCAGATTTAACGTTAATAATTGAACCAGAATCACCTAACTTATGCAATTTACACAGAAGTATGACTTCCATTGTTTTATTATTCTCTCTTAATATATATTATTAATAAATTCGATTATACTCTTAACGATGTTGATCAGTGTAAGGTAATAGAGCAAGATAACGTGCTCGTTTAATAGCTCTAGATAACTGTCGTTGATATTTTGCTCTAGTACCAGTGATACGACTAGGAACAATTTTGCCACTTTCTGTAATATAATTTTTTAATATAGTAATATCTTTATAATCTATTTCTTGTATATTTTCTGCAGTAAATCGACAAAATTTTCGACGACGAAAATAACGTACCATTTAAAATTTCCTTTTAAAATAGAAAAAAAATATATCAAATTTATATAGTATATTTTTAAAAAGTATATAAATAATCATTACTTTAAAAAAGTAATTTATAGTAAAGTTTATTTTTTTTCTTTTCTATCATCTTTTAATTTCATTATAGGAGATAATTCAGTTATTGATTTTTTCATACTCATAATCATATTTCTAAGAATTATATTATTAAAACGAAAGTCTGTTTCTAAAATATTAATGGTTTTAGGCATAACTTCTATGTTCATTAACACGTAATGTGCTTTATGTAATTTATTAATTGAATAAGATAATTGACGTCTACCCCAATCTTCTAGACGATGTATCGTGCCAGAATTTTCATGAATAATTTTTTTATATTTTTCGATTAATAACGGTATTTTATCACTTTGATCCGGATGAACCATAAATATTATTTCATAATGACGCATAATAAGAACGCTCCTTTTGGCTTTTTTAGCTTCCTTATTCGAGAATATTATAGCTATTTTCCAAGGAAGCAAGGAACTTTTTTTTTAAATTATAGCTAATTTTTTATATATGTTATTTTACTTTTCAATAAAAATCAATATAATTTCATTTTTTAATCATAAAAAACATAAAAAACTCTATATTAAAGATAACTCTATCTTTCGTTCATTTAAATTCACAGAACTAACTTTAACTTGTAAAGTATCACCTAAACGATAAATATGTTTATTAGATTTACCTATTAATTTAAGTCCTAAAGAATCAAAATAATAATAATCATCTTGCAATGAAGTAATATGAACTAATCCTTCAATAAAAAATTGATTTAAGCGTACAAAAAATCCAAATGAAGTTACATTAGAGATAACACCAGTTAATATATGACCAATTTTTTTATTCATAAAATCACATTTCAACCAATCCATGACGTCTCTATTTGCTTCATCTGCACGTCTTTCAGTCATCGAGCAATGAACTCCTATTTTTTTTATTTCAGTTATATTATATAAAGAAGTATGAGAATTTTTTAAAGGAATTAACTGTTCCTCTAATAGTAAATGTTTGATGACTCTATGTAATATAAGATCAGGATAACGTCTAATAGGTGAGGTAAAATGAACATAACTAGATAAAGATAATCCAAAATGACCGCAATTATCTGGAGAATATACAGCTTGTTGCATAGAACGTAATAATATTGTTTGAATCATTTCATATTCAGGACGATTAGAAATTTTTCTTAATAAATCTGAATAGTGAATTGATTCTGGTGCTTCTCCTCCTAATAATGTAAGTCCTAGTTCCTTTAAAAATAAACGAAAACTAATCACATTATCTTTTTTAGGTCGGTTATGATTTCTAAATAAAACAGAATATTTATGCTGTTCTACAAAAGAAGCTGAAGCTATATTTGCTAGAATCATACATGACTCAATAAATTTATGTGCATCATTTCTAATATTTGGATAAATATTTTTAATTCTTAAATTAGAATCTAAAATAAATTTAGGAACTATATTTTCAAAATAAATGCCTTTTTTAGAAATATCATCTTTATTAAAAGTTTTTTGCAAACGTAATAAATTTTTAATATCTTTTAAAAATTTTTTATATTTAGCACAGAGAAAAACATCACCATTCCAAATTTTAAAGATTTCATTATATGTAAACCGTCCATGTGAACATATAATCGCCTCATAATGTTTATAACTGATCAATTCTCCTTTATTCGATAAGCTCATTTCACATATTAAACACAAACGCTCTTCATTAGGATTCAAAGAACATACATCTGTAGAAATTTTTTCCGGTAGCATAGGAATTACTAATGAAGGAAAGTATATAGATGTACCTCTTTCTAATGCTGCTTTATCTAATGCAGTATTAGGTTGAATATAATAACTAACATCTGAAATTGCTACCCATAAATTCCATCCTTCTTCTAAGTTGATTTTTTTTTTACAAAAAATAGCGTCATCGAAGTCACAAGCATCTTCATCATCAATTGTAAAAAAAGGAAGGTGTCTTAAATCTATACGATTTTCTAAATCACATTGATGTATTTTGTTATCTATCATACATAATTGTTTTTTAACTTCTTCAGACCATAAAAATGGGATAGAATATGTACGCAACGCTATATCTATAGCTAAATTGGTATTCATTTCTTTCCCAAGAACTTCTACTATTAAACCTTGTTTTTTATTATTTCTAATTAGATGTTTGTTTAACTTTACAACTACAATAGATCCTATTGTAATACTTTCTCTAATAGATGATAAAATAAAAATTTTAAAATTAAAACGCGCATCGTCTGGGATAACAAATTTAACGTTGTCATTAATATAATATCTACCAACAATTAAAGAAGTATTAGGTTTTAATATTTTTAAAAATCTTGCTGCATTACGTCCTCTTTTATCAGATTTTATAATATGAGCTAAAATAAGATCACCATGAATACATGATTTCATTTGTTCTGATGAAAGCCAAAGATCATCTTTTAATGTCTCTGATCGAAGAAAACCGTAGCCATCTCTATGACCTATCACTTTACCTTGAACTACTTGTAAGTTTTCAGGAGTAATATAGCAACGATTCCTAGTATATATAATTTGACCATCTCGTTCCATTGCTCTTAATCTACGACGTAATGCTTTTTTTTCTTCCTGATGAATAATACCAAATCTTTTTTCTAAATTTTTCTGACTAATTAAATCAGTACATTTCTTTAACCAAGATGCAATATATTCTCTACTTGGAATTGGGTTTTTATATTTTTTAGATTCTCTTTTTTGGTAGGGATCTACTACCATATTTACTTCTCCATTTATATTATTTTAAAATATAATTATATATTAATTAAATTATTTTAAATTTATAATGTTTATATTTTAGTATTAATAAAAATAATATCAGAACGATCAGGACCTGTAGAAATTAAATCAACAGGTATCTGTGTTATCTCTTCTATACGATTAATATAGTTGCGTGCCTCATAAGGTAAATATTCTAATTTTCTTACACCTAAAGTTATTTTTTTCCATCCTGGATAAGTTTCATATATTGGCACCATATCTTCCCAATCGTCTACATCAGGAAATTTTATAATATCTAAAGTTTTTTTATTTTTATAAGAAGTACAAAGTTTTATTTCATTCAAACCATCTAATACATCTAATTTTGTTATACATAATCCAGATAAAGAATTAATTTTGACTGCTCGACATAAAGATACTGTATCTAACCAACCAGTTCGTCGTTTTCTTCCTGTAGTTGAACCAAATTCATTACCTTTCTTAGAAAGGTGTTCATCTATACTATCAAAAAGTTCACTAGGAAAGGGACCATGACCAACTCTTGTTGAATATGCTTTAGTTATTCCAAGTATATAATCTAGATTTTTAGGACCTACTCCTGTACCTGTAATAACACCTCCGACTGTACTATTTGAAGAAGTCACATATGGATATGTTCCATGATCGATATCTAAATAACTACCTTGAGCGCCTTCAAAAATAATTTTTTTATTTTCTTTAATAGCTTGATGTAAAATAAAAGTAGTATCTTGAATCATATCATAAATTATATCTATTGTTGGTAATAAGTCTCTTAGAATTATTTTGTAATCAATAGATTTTTGTTTATAAAAAGATACTAATTGATGATTATAGTAATCTACTATTTTCTCTAATCGTACTGCTAATTTTTTTTCATTTTTTAAATCACCAAGACGCAAAGCTCGCCGTGCTATTTTATCTTCATATGCAGGTCCAATACCTCTACCTGTAGTACCTAGTGCATTAATTCCTAATTTTTTTTCACGTGCTATATCCATAGCAATATGATATTGTAAAATTAAAGGAGAAGCGCTAGAAAGAATAAGACGCTTATTAACAAAAATATTATGGTTTTCTAACATATTTATTTCTTTTACTAATTCCAAAGGAGAAACTACTACACCATTAGCAATAACTCCAATTACATCACTATGTAATATTCCTGATGGAATAAGATGCAGAATAATTTTTTTTCCATCGACAACTAAAGTATGACCAGCATTATGACCTCCTTGATATCTTACAACATATGAACTATCTAAAGTCAAACAATCTACTATTTTTCCTTTTCCTTCATCACCCCATTGCATGCCTAATATTACAATATTTTTATTCATTTTTAATAATACCTATTTTATATATTTTTTATTTTTTGCTCTTCAGTAACTCTATTTTTCAAAAGTAATCATTTTGTTCATATATTTAAAAAAATCATTGTCTGAAGTAATCAACATAATATTCCCATTATTTTTAAAGCTATTTTCATAAGCACGTAAACTTCGAACAAAATAATAAAAATAAGGTTCATTACTAAAATTTTCTGCAAATAATTTTGTTATTATAGCTTCACCTTGACCTTTAATAATTAAAGCTTCTTTTTTTGCTTGTGATAATATTATAGATACTTTATAATCTGCTGTTGCACGTAATTTTTCAGCTTTTTCTTGTCCTTGAGAACGTTGACTTCTAGCCACAGCTTCTCTTTCTGCTCTCATTCGATTATATATAGCATCAGAAACTTCTACAGGTAAGTTAATTTGTTTAATACGAACATCTACAACCTGAATTCCTAATGCATTCATACTATTAACATTGATCGAAGATGCTTTTTCTAAATTAATAGTTCCTTTATTTAAAGCATTTAAAACATCTGTTGTTAATCTTCCTCGAGAATCAGTAACAATTTCTTTGACATTCAGACAACCTATTTCAGAACGTAATCGATCACTAAATTTTCTTTTTAATAAAACTTCAGCTTGAAAAATATCTCCTCCTCCAGTAGCAAGATAATATCGATTAAAATCATTAATACGCCATTTTATATAAGAATCAACAATCAGGTCTTTTTTTTCTTTTGTTACAAACCGATCTGCTTGATTATCCATAGTATGAATTCGTGCATCTAGCATTTTAACTGTTTCTAGAAATGGAAGCTTAAAATGTAATCCCGGATTATATACTAAAGTTTTTTGTTCATGGTTACGTAAAACTCGACCAAATTGTAAAACAATACCACGCTCCCCTTCCTTAACAACAAAAAAAGAAGAAGAAAATAAAAATAATAAAATACTTGATAGACAAATAAACACTTTATTCATATATTCATTCTCTCTCTGAATTCTTGACATCATTTCGCATAGAATCAATACGACGTTGCTCTAAAATACTATTAGGAGATAATGAAGAGAAGTAATTAATATGTTTATCTTTTTTAGAAAAATAAGGATTATTTTTACTAAAATTAATATTTTTTGAAAAATTTTTACTTATCAGTTTTCTATTAGAAAAAAAATTATCTAAAGATAAAAACAATCTTGTATTGTTGTTATTTTTATCAATAAATATTTTTTTATTTTTACTCAATAATCTTTCCATCGATTCAATATAAAGACGTCTTAAAGTTATTTTTTTAGATTTTCTATATTCAGGCAAGATTTGAGAAAAACGAGCAACTTCTCCTTGCGCTTCTAAAATTATACGTGATGAATATGCTCGTGCTTCTTCTAAAATTCTTTGGGCTTTACCATTAGCTTTAGGCTCTACTTCATTTGAATAAGCTTCAGCTTCACGTACATATTGCTCACGATTTTCACGAGCTGCGATTGCATCATCAAAAGCAGCTTTTACTTCTTCTGGAGGTCTCGCTGTTTGAAAATTAACATCTAATATAGTTATTCCCATTTTATATGGTTTAATTGTCTCTTCAATTTCTTTTTGAGTATCACTTCGCACTAAAGTTCTTCCTTCTGTTAATACTCGATCCATAGTCGAATGACCAATAACTCCACGTAACGCACTATCTGTTGCTTGACGTAAACTATCATCAGGATAAGTAACAGAAAAGAGATAGTCAGCAGGATTTGTTATTTTATATTGTACATTCATCTCTACACGTACTACATTTTCATCTGAAGTAAGCATAACTCCTGAAGTTGCTAGCTCACGTACACTTTCAACATTTACAGCTTTTACTTCATTAATAAAAATTGGTCGCCAATTTAATCCTGGTTGAACCAAATGACTAAATTTACCAAAACGAGTAATTACACCACGTTCAGCTTCTTTAATAGTATAAAAACCACTCATACACCAAATAAAAAAACTTATAAATATTATTATAATATAAGGATGAATGGTTTTTTTAGATGAATTAGATGAATTAGATGAATTAGATGAATTAGATGTTTTAACAAAAAAATTTTTTATACTATATAAAAAATGTTTTATATCTGATAAAGTTTTCTTTTTTTGGTTCTTATTGTCTGGACTATTTTTGTTGTCACTGTTTTTATCCCCCCATGGATCAGGTTCAGATTTATTATCATTAGGCTTGTTCCAGACCATTTTATACCTCATTAATTAGTTTTTATATAATGTTTGTTAAAAAATTACTTTAATAATTATATGTATTTATAATCAGATTATAAAAAATATGAATACAAATAATACATCCTATAAAACTTAAAATTAATTTCTTATATATATTTTACTACATTTATGTAGATAAATTATTTTTTTCTTGAAATACATCTAATACTTTTTGAATTAAAATCTCAATAGGAGAACTGGATAATATTATATTAAGATCTTTCCATTTTTTTAACCATGTTAATTGATTTTTAGCCAGTTTTCTTGTTGCATAAATTGTTTTGTCAAACATGTCTTTGTAACTTATTTTATATTCGAGATACTCCCACATTTGACGATATCCTATACATCGAATAGAAGGTAAATTTATATGTAAATCTCCTCTAAAAAAAAGATTTTCTACTTCTTCTTGAAAACCTAACATCAACATTTTTTTAATACGAAGCTCAATGTTATTATTTAACCATTCTTTATTCGGAGGTATAATAGCAAATTGCAATATAGTATATGGTAATTTATAGTGATTATTTTTTTTTAGTTCTGTTAAATTTTTTCCAGAAATATAAAAAACTTCTACAGCTCTTAATAATCTTTGAAAATCGTTTTTATGAATTCGAACAGCAGAGATAGGATCTATTGATTCTAATTTTTTATATAAAAAATTTTTTTTAGTATTTTTTTGAAGTAAATATTCACGAATCTGGACATTAGCTGGTGGTAAAATAGATACTCCATGTAATAATACATTATAATAAAACATGGTCCCACCAACAAGACAAGGTATTTTACCTAAATTAATAATTTTATTAATTTCTTTTAAAGCATCTTGTTGAAATTCTACAGCTGAATAATTTTCACTTGGATCCTTAATGTTTAATAAACGATGAGGATGATGACATAAATCTAAAAAACTAGGTTTAGCTGTTCCTATATTCATTCCTCGATAAATTAAAGCAGAATCTACACTAATCAATTCTATTGGTAAGTATTGTCTAAGATTAATAGCTAATTGACTCTTTCCAGATGCTGTTGGGCCCATTAAAAAAAGAACTACAGGCAATTTTTTTTTATAATTGAAATTCATATTTTTAACATACATAACGCTGTATTTATATTAATTTTTTGTAATAGTTTAGATGGAAGATTGTTTAATAAAGGAAAAAAGTATTCAAGCTCTAACAATACTGAAATTCCATTTGTATAATTCCAACTTTTTGATTCCATAAAAATATAGGTATAAAACCAATTTATTGCATCTGAAATGAAAACTATTTCTTTAAAAAATAAAAATACAAAAAATTTTGATATTAGTTCATTAATATTATTTTTTTTAAAAAAACAAGGAATGGAAACTAAAATAATATATTTTTTTTTAAAGACTAAATTAAATCCTAATTTATATAAAACATTTTTATTTTTAAATAAAATAATATATTCTTTAGAAGTCAGATCAAGTTTAATATTAGTTAAAAAATATTCAGGTATTATCTTTTGCTTAATTTTAACTTCTAATTGATGCTTTTTCACAATTCTTTCAGCAAAAGGGAATGAAATCAATAGGAAATTATCATTATGAAAAATTAAACCATAATATTTTTGAAATACCATTAACAATCTTCCAAAAGAAAAACAATCTTTTTTTATACAAATGTTAGTTGTAAAATTGTTTTTTTTTATTAAATCTTTTTTTTTTGAGAAACAAAATCTTTTTTAGAAAAATACGAAGATATTAATATAAAAAATTTCAAATAAAGTAATTCAAAATAATTTAATTTATTTTTTTTATATGTTGCTAAATTATTTTTATAAAACATAGGATTGTTAAAAAAATATTTATTTTGAAATTTGTTTAGATGAAATAAAATAGTTTCATAAATAAATGTATGAATTTCATGAGAATCATGAAATCTAATTTCATTTTTAGTAGGGTGAATATTAATATCAATTTTATTAGATGGTATTTGTAAATACAATATAAATGATATATCTCTACCTTCTTTTATTTTTTCATAAGCAGATCGAATGATATTAATAATAGCATGATCATGAATATATCGATTATTAATATAAAAATATTTAATATTATTTAATAGTTGAAAATTTTCAGGGCACAATATCCATCCAAATAGTAAAATATCATTTATGTTTGACTTTATTTGTATCATTTTATTTATATCAAAAGTGTTTAATACATCTTTTAATCTATTTTTTTTATTTTTAACAGCATTATATTGTAAAATTAATTTTTTATTATGTTTTAATGAAAAGTTTATATGAAAATGAGACAAAGCTATTTTTTTAATTACTTTAAAAATTTGTATAAATTCTAATTTTTCATTTTTTATAAATTTAAGACGCACTGGAATATTATAAAATAAATTTTCTATTATAATAGTAGTACCTTTAGGATGTGCTATTGGTTGTAAAATAATATCTTTATTATGCATAAAGCCTTCTGAATAAATCTTCCAACCAATTTCTTTTGAATCATAACAAGAAATTAAAGTTAATCTTGAAACAGCTCTAATATTAGCTAAAGCTTCACCTCGAAATCCAAAGGTACTAATTGAATCTAAATCTGATAATACATTAATTTTGCTAGTAGCATGTCTAGTAACTGCAAGTAATAATTCTTTTTTTTTAATACCGTAGCCATCATCATTTACAATGATAGATTTAAGACCACTTTTTTCAATTGCAATATTAATATTTTTTGAACCAGCATCAATACTATTTTCTATTATTTCTTTAATCACTGAAGCTGGCCGTTCAATAATTTTTCCAGAAGAAATTTGACTTGATAAATCAGTTGGTAATATATGAATAGTCATTACCTAATGCTCTCAATTAATATAATTGAATAAAGTATATTCACGACTAATTATTTTTATATATATGATTATTTTTTATCTTTATATAATTGTTTTAAGAATAGATTCGTATTCTAAGACAATAGAATATACTTCTTTACTATTTATAGATAAACTACAAATGTCAATCAAACTTTTTTTAATACCTTGTTTTTTAATTAAAGAAGAAATTTTCATTGACTCTAAATCATTTTTATTTTTATAATGAAATGCTGCAGCAATACCTTTTACTAAATTAAAATAAGGCAGTCCATATTCTATACTACCTAAAAGAGGTTTGATTAAACGTTCATTTCTTGCTAATTTCTGTAAAGGATTTCGTCCTATACGTTCAAGTGTATCTGATATAAATGGATTCTCAAAACGAACAAAAATACTATTAATATAAGATAAATGATCTTTTTTATTAAAATTATATCGTTTAATTAATACTGCCCCACTTTCTTCCATAGCACAGCGAACAATAAAACGTATTTTTTTATCTAAAATCGCATCTTTTATAGTTTTATATTTTTTTATTAAACCTAAATATGCAGCTATCGCATGACCAGTATTTAACGTAAATAACTTTCTTTCTATAAAAGCATTTAAATTGTTACTTAGCGTCATATTAATTATTTTTGGCAAATTTCCTTTAAACTGATTAGTATTGACAATCCATTCTTTAAATTCTTCAGTAATTAAAAATGAATAATTTTTATTGTTATGAACAATAGGTATGATAGTATCAATACTACAATCTATAAAACCAATATATTGATTTAAATAATCATAATACTTCGTAGATAATTTTTCAAGTACAGCTTTTTTTAAAAAAGAACTCGCTTGAATTTTATTTTCACAAGCAATAATATTTAATGGTTGAATAGATTGTGTTTTAATTTTTAATATAATTCCTTGTGCAATAATCATAGCAACTGCATCTAATGCAATAGGACCAACTGCAGTGGTAATTAAATTAACTGTAGCGATCATTGGAATAATCTTTGGATTATTAGAATTAATAGCGCTAACATTTTTAACATTCACAGTGTTATCTAGATTACTTCCGACTGTTCTAACTGAATATCCTTTATTACTATTAATAAAATCTATAAGATTTTGATCTATATCAGAAAAAATTACTTTAAAACCTGATTCTGATAATACTTTACCAATAAAACCGCGTCCAATATTTCCTGCTCCAAAATGGAGTGCTTTCATAATTAGTTCCAAAAAATGTATATGAAGACTTAATAGTAAATTAAAATTTTTCACTACTTAAAATCGATAAAACTTCTTTTACGTCAGTTGTTTTAGATAGTTTTTTAATCGTATCTTGATTATCTAATGCATTAGTAATACTACTGACTACCATAATATGCTCATTATTTTTAGCAGCTATCCCAATTACAAGATAAGCAATATCATTTATATCTTCTCCAAAATGAACACCTTTTGGAAATTGACAAAAAATGATACCTGTTTTTAAAACAGAGTTTTTCCCTTCGATAGTGCCATGAGGTAATGCTATTGATTCTCCTAACCAAGTTGAAGACATTTTTTCTCTTTCTATCATAGAATGAATATAATCAAGCTTAACATATCCTTGTTTTACTAAATTCTTACCTACAATATTAATTGCCTCTTCTTTATTAGCTGCATATTGATTAAGTAGAATATTTTTTTCTGTTAACTGGAATAGATTATCTGATGTATTTTTATCGTCGATATTATTTTTTATACTAGAAATGGAATTACTATTATCTAAACAGACTATATTTTCTCTTAATTTTTTTATTAAATTATCATAAAAATTATTATTAAGAAAGTTTTTTAAAGATATATGATTAGCATAAGGAGCATATTTTTTAGCGCGATGAGTTAAATTTTGATGTGTAATGACTAAATCTGCATGTTTAGGCAATAAATTAATAGCCATATTTAATACAGAAATATGATTTAAATTAGCATTTTTTATTTTTTTACGTAAAATACTTGCACCCATAGCACTCGATCCCATTCCTGCGTCACAAGCAACTATAATCGTTTTAACGCTACTTAAAAAGCTAGATGTGTAAATATTATGATTATCTTGTAACGTTTTTAAATGTAAAAAATCTTTATTTTTTTCCAAATCGTTTATTGTAGTGTTATATAGATTAAATTTTAACAATAAAGAAGCGCTGAGAAAAGAAATTACAAAGGAACAAAAAATAGCAGCAATATTGGACAAGTAACAACCTTTAGGTGTCATAATCAAGATAGATAAAATAGAGCCTGGTGATACTGCAGAAACCAAACCTCCTTCTAATAAGACAAGCATAAAAATACCAGACATACCACCTAAAATTAAAGCAATAATTAATTTTGGTTTAATTAATACATAAGGAAAATAAATTTCATGAACTCCTCCTAAAAACTCAATTATTGCAGCTCCTCCTGATGATTTAGATAGTTCTCCTTTTCCAAAAAAAAACCATGCGATTAATACACCTAATCCAGGACCTGGATTAGATTCAATTAAAAAAAAGATGGATCGATGATTTTCTGATACGTCTTGTATTCCTAATGGAGAAAAAATACCATGATTAATTGCATTGTTTAAAAAAAATATTTTAGCTGGTTCTATTATGACAGAAATAAAAGGTAATAAATGATAAGATACTATAACTTTTATTAAATCTCCTAAAATACGAGAGCTCCACTCAATAAAAGGACCAATAGTGAAAAATGAAATTATTGCTAATAATACTCCAAATATAGCAATAGAAAAATTATTTACTAACATTTCAAAACCATTTTTTACTTTATTTTCTATTATTTCATCAAACATTTTTATGATCCAACCACCTAATGGACCTACAATCATTGCACCTAATAACATTGGTATATTAGTACTAGTAATAACTCCTATTGTAGTTATACTGCCTACTAATCCTCCTCTATCACCTGCAATTAAACGACCTCCAGTATATCCAATTAAAATAGGTAATAAATAAAAAATAATTGGTGATATTAACTGTTCTAAAATTTTATTAGGTTGCCAGCCCAATGGGATAAATAAAGCAGTCATAATTCCCCATACGATAAAAATACTTATATTAGGCATTATCATATTACTTAAAAATTGACCAAAATTTTGGATTTTTAATTTAATGAATGAAAGCATAATAACCACCTTTATTCGAGATAATTAGAATTATCAATTTAATGATTTAAATAATTAATGTTTAATTGATTTTTTAATTTAAATGTGTTATTAATTTAAAATAGTAACATTTTTACGTTATAAAAGATTTATAAAAGTGAATCAGTCCTTTAGTAGAAGAATCATAATCTTTATCTGGAATATTATTATTTAAATGACTAAAAATATTTTGAGATAATTTCTTTCCTATTTCCACACCCCATTGATCAAAACTATATATATTTAATATATAACCCTGAACAAAAATTTTATGTTCATATAGAGAGATTAATGCTCCTAAGTTATAAGGATTTATTTTGCGAATTAAAATTGAATTAGTAGGACGATTTCCTTCACATATATAAAAAGGAAGAATTTTATTGATACTAGCTCTATCTTTTGAAGATAATAATAATTCATTTAATACCTCATTTTTAGATTTACCAAATGCTAATGCTTGCGTTTGAGCTAAAAAATTAGATATTAACTTTATATGATGATTACCTAAATTATTATGTGACAGTACTGGAGCAATAAAATCGCAAGGAATTAATTTAGTTCCTTGATGCATTAATTGATAAAATGCATGTTGACCATTAGTACCAGGTTCTCCCCAAATAATAGGACCAGTGTGATAAGATATTTTTTCTCCATTTCTATTAATTGATTTTCCGTTAGATTCCATATTTGACTGTTGAAAATATGCAGAAAAACGATGCATATACTGATCATATGGTAAAATAGCTTCTGTTTCTGAACCAAAAAAATTAGCATACCATATGCTAATTAAAGCTAATAATATTGGAATATTCTTATCATAATCACTATCATAAAAATGATTATCCATATCATGAGCACCATCTAAAAATTTTTCAAAATTATTAAATCCAATTGATAATATAATAGATAAACCTGCTGCAGACCATAAAGAAAAACGTCCACCTACCCAATCCCAAAATTTAAAAATATTATTGATATGAATGCCGAAATTTAAAGCATTTTTTACATTAGCTGATAAAGCAAAAAAATGTTTATCTAACGTATTAACATCTTTTGCATAATGTAAAAACCATTTTTTTGCACTAGAAGCATTAGTTATTGTTTCATCTGTTGTAAATGTTTTAGAAGCTATTAAAAAAAGTGTTGTTTCAGGATCAATTTTTTTTAAAACTTCGCTAATATGAGTACCATCTATATTGGAAACATAATGCATATTTAAATGATTTTTATATGCTTTCAATGCTTCAGTGACCATATATGGACCTAAATCAGATCCACCAATACCAATATTTACAATATCAGAAATAGTTTTTCCAGTATAACCTTTCCATTTTCCACTGATAACATCATTTGAAAAATACTTCATTTTTTCAAGTACAGCATTAATTTCTAACATAATATTAGAATTATTTACTATAATAGGCATATTACTTCTATTTCGTAATGCAATATGCAGAACAGAACGATCTTCTGTTTGATTAATTTTAACTCCAGAAAACATTTCTTTTATAACAGATTTTACATTAGTTTCTCTAGCTAAATTTAATAAATACATCAAAGTATTATCATTGATACGATTTTTTGAGAAATCAATTAATATTTGATTTTTAAATAATATTGAAAATTTTTTAAATCGATTTATATCTGATGAAAAAAGATCTCTTAAATGAACATTTTTTATTTTTTTAAAATGATTTTTTAGATCTTTATAAGATTGAGTATTATTAAAATTAATATTTTTCATGAAAAATTTATCTCTCTTGAATGTATAATAAATATGATACTATGTTGTAAATAAAAATTTTTATATTGTAAAAAAATTTTTAATGTCTTTATTTTAATAAACAATAATATTTTTAGTCTAAATGTTTTATATAAAAAGTTATATAAAAAAATAAGACTCAAATAAAAATATTATTATTTACTAATAAAAATGATTATAGATATAAAAAAACTAACCTGTAGGTTATATAAAAAGTATTATGAAATGTAGAAAAACAAACCTTATTTGGATCGATTTAGAAATGACTGGGCTAAATCCAAAAATACATCGTATTATTGAAATCGCAACATTAATTACAGATTTTAACTTAAATATAATTGCAGAAGGTCCAGTCATTTCTATACATCAAAAAAAAGAAGATATTTTAAATATGGATCAATGGAACACTAACGTTCATACAAAGAATGGATTAATTGAAAGAGTTAAAAAGAGTCTATATAACGAATGTCAAGCAGAAATTGAAACAATACTTTTTTTAAAAAAATGGGTTTCTATAAAATCATCTCCAATATGCGGAAACAGTGTTGGCCAAGATAGAAGATTCTTATTTCAATATATGCCTAAACTTGAAAATTATTTTCATTATCGATGTATAGATGTTAGTACTCTTAAAGAATTATCTTTGCGTTGGAATCCTATCATTCACAATAAATTAAAAAAAAATAACTCTCATAGAGCACTAGAAGATATTTATGAATCGATAATAGAATTAGATTTTTATAGAAAACATTTTATTAAATTACCACTAAAATAATTTTTTATAAAAGAAAGCTTGAAAAATATATTTTATATATATAAAATATATTTATATTAAAAATATGAATTATCACTTGTAATTTTTGCGGGAATAGCTCAGCTGGTAGAGCACAACCTTGCCAAGGTTGGGGTCACGAGTTCAAATCTCGTTTCCCGCTCCAATCATATTATCAAAAAATTTTGTTTTAATAAACAACACTTTATTTAAAAAAACAAAAAAAATAATATTCAATAGAAATATATAAAAAAATTAAGGAAAAAATATGATTTTTTATAATTCTTATAAATGGATAGTATTTTTTATTTTTTTAATCACATTTCCAATTCTAGCTAGTAATAAAAAAGAAGATAGTTTAAAAAAATCATTTATTTTTTTTAAAAATAATAAATTTAATAAAATATGAAAAAAAAATAAAAAAACTAAAGTAGTTTATTCTTCTAAAAAAAAATTAATAACTAAAAATTATACAACAAAAAATAAAAACAATATTTCATTAAAAAAAATAATTATAGCAATAGATGCAGGACATGGAGGACAAGATCCAGGAGCAATAGGTTATACAGGATTAAAAGAAAAAACAGTTAATATAAAAATCGCACTTCAAATTAAGAAATTACTAAATAATAATAGAATGTTTCATGCAATTCTAACACGTAACAATGACTCTTATCTTTCACTTAAAAAAAGAAGACAATTTCTTACAAAGAATCACATAAATTTATTAGTTTCTATTCACGCAGATTCTTCTAAAAAACAATATGTATCCGGAGCATCCGTATGGATAATTTCTAATACTAGAATGCATCGTGAAATTAATAATTATTTAAAAAATAATAATTCTATAATATGTTTTTCTAAAAATATTCAGAATATCTTTAATGAAAATAAATATGATACATTTTTAAAAAAAACTATTCTTGATTTACAATTTAATAATTTTCAAAAACTAGAGTTAGATTTATCCAAACATATCTTTGAACAGCTTAAAAAAAATATAAAATTACATAAAATACATCCAAATTATGCTAGTTTAGGAATATTAAGTTGTATAAATATACCTGCTATATTAATTGAAACTGGATTTGTTACAAATTTTTTAGAAGAAAAAAAACTAAGAACAACAGATTACCAAAATAAAATTGCTAAATCTATTTATTTAGCTTTAAAAAATTATTTTTTGGAGTTTTGATTCATCAATATATCAAACTATTTTTTAAATAAAATTTTATATATTTTTTTTAAGCATCTAAACATATTTATGTTAGATGCTTAAATAAAATTTTATATTATTTTTTTTTTAGTCAAATTAAAACGTTTTTTAAATCTTTCAACACGACCTCCAGTATCAATAACTCTTTGCTTTCCTGTATAGAATGGATGACATTTTGCACATATATCTAAATGTAAATTATGACCAATAGTAGAAAAAATTTCAATTATGTTTCCACAAGAACAAGTAGCTGTTATCTTAGAATAGTGAGGATGAATTTTTTTTTTCATAAAACATATTCCTAAATTAATTAAAATATCTACCTTATTATACAATTATTAGCAAATTAATACTAAAAAATTAGCAATTTATATTCTTATAGACTAATGATATATATAAAATATATGTATGATGATAAAAATAAAATTAATTCTATGTATTTTAAAAAAAATAATAAACATAAAAAAAAGATAAAATTGCACGTATGTGTATTTTTTATTTTAACATCTATGTTTATTTCCCTGATTTTTTTCAATATAGATTTAAAACATTTTTCTAAAAAAGATAAAATATTAATAAAACATCATCAAAACGAAAAGGTATTACCTCCTAAACCAAAAGAAAAATGGACATATATTCGAAAATTAGAAAGTTTATAAAAACATATAATTATTTAAGAAATTTCATTCAATAATTAATATTTAATAAAATTAAAAAAATATTTATATAAATGATTTTTAATAAATATAAATAAATTAACAATAACTTGCTATTTACTTATAATAAAAATAGCAAACTATATTTTATATAACATATTTTTATACACAATAAAAATGTATAAAAATAAACACGTTATGTTAAAGAGGCTTTTCTTGTGACCACAATATTAAGTGTAAGATTAAAAAACAAAGTAGTAATTGGAGGTGATGGACAGGCAACTTTAGGTAATACCATTATGAAAAGTAATGTTAAAAAAATTAGATCTCTTTATCATGAAAAAGTCATTGCTGGCTTCGCAGGTGGTACAGCCGATGCATTTACTTTATTTGAAATGTTTGAAAAAAAATTAGCGATGTATCAAGGTCAATTACAACGTGCTGCAATTGAATTAGCTAAAGATTGGCGATCTGATCGAATGTTACGAAAATTAGAAGCATTACTAGCAGTAGCAGATAAAGAAACTTCATTAATAATTACAGGTAATGGAGATGTAATACAACCTGAAGATGACTTAATAGCTATAGGATCAGGTGGTGCATATGCTCAATCTTCTGCTCGAGCATTACTAGATAATACAGATTTAGATGCAAATCAAATTGTAAAAAAATCATTAAATATTGCAGCAAATATTTGTATTTATACAAATCATACTTTTACTATAAAAGAACTATTTTCAGAAAAATAAGGAATATCTCTATGTCTGAAATGACTCCTCCTCAAATTGTTTCTGAACTTGATAAATTTATTATTGGGCAAGAAAAAGCAAAAAGAGCTGTATCTATTGCATTAAGAAATCGTTGGCGTCGAATGCAATTAAATAGTGAACTGCGACATGAAATTACTCCTAAGAATATTTTAATGATTGGTCCTACTGGAGTAGGAAAAACAGAAATTGCAAGACGTTTAGCTAAATTAGCTAATTCTCCTTTCATTAAAGTAGAGGCAACTAAATTTACTGAAGTAGGATATGTAGGAAAAGAAGTAGATTCAATTATTCGTGATTTAACTGATGCTGCAATAAAAATGATACGAATAAAAAATATTGAAAAAAATAAAATACGTGTAGAAGAAATTGTAGAAGAAAAAATATTAGATGTACTTGTTCCTACGCCTAATAAAAATTGGAAAGAAAATGAAAAAAATGAAAGTTTACTAAATACTATTCAAACATTTCGAAAAAAATTAAGAGAAGGAGTTTTAGATGAAAAAGAAATAGAAATTAATGTATTAGCAACTACTATGGGTGTTGAAATTATGGCTCCTCCAGGAATGGAAGAACTAACTAGTCAATTGCAATCTTTATTTCAAAATTTAGGAGGTCATAAAAAAAATAGCAGACGTCTTAAAATAAAAGATGCTATTAAATTATTAACAGAAGAAGAAGCTGCTAAATTAATTAATCAAGAAGAAATTAAAAAAGAAGCAATTCATGCAGTAGAACAGAATGGTATAGTCTTCATTGATGAAATCGATAAAATATGTAAAAGAGGTGATTCTTCTGGTCCAGATATCTCTAGAGAAGGTGTTCAAAGAGATTTACTTCCACTAGTTGAAGGTTGTACTGTATCTACTAAACATGGAATGGTTAAAACAGATCATATTTTATTTATTGCATCTGGTGCTTTTCAGACTTCTACTCCTTCTGATTTAATTCCTGAATTACAAGGACGTCTTCCAATTAAAGTTGAATTACAAGCACTAACCATCAATGATTTTGAAAAAATATTAACTGAACCTAAGGCATCTATTACTGTACAATATCAAGCACTCATGGAAACAGAAGGTGTTTATATAAAATTTACTAAAGAAGGAATACGAAATATTGCAGAAGCAGCTTGGAAAGTTAATGAATCTATGGAAAATATTGGTGCTCGTCGATTGCATACTATATTAGAAAAGTTAATGGAAGAAATATCTTTTAATGCTACTGAAAATAAGGGTAATACTATTATTGTTGATTCAAAATATGTAGGACAACATTTAGATCAATTAATATCTAATGAAGATCTTAGTCGTTTTATTTTATAAGTAAGTTTTTTAAAATATTTATCCATGATGATATTCATCTAAAATGGATGAATATTTTCATAAAATAATTATATTAATATATCAATCAAAAAATTAATTATAAAAAATAGTATTGAAAAAAAAAAATAAGACCTTATATGAAATAAGAAACTGTTTTATCTTTTAGTTAAGTAAAAACAAAAAATTTTCCACGATTGGATATAATCATCATAAAATATAACTAATAAGGAGTATTTTTATGTCTTATCGCTCTCTTTCATTTGTTCCAAATTTTAATGATCATGATATTTTTTCAAATAGATTCAATCAAATTGATAAAATGTTTAGTACACTAACAGGAGAAAAACCAATATCTGATACACCAGCATATAATCTTTATCAAATAAATGAAGTAGAATATGAATTAACACTTAATATTCCTGGCTATGAAGAAAAAGAATTAGATATATCTGTACACAATAATCAATTATCTATTCAAGGAAGAAAAGAGAATCAAAAAGAACAGCATAATAAAGAAACTAGCAAATGGCTACATAAAGGAATTATTTTTAATAATTTCTCTTTAAACTTTAATTTAGATCATAAAGTTAAGGTAAAAAAAGCAGAGCTATCTTTAGGCTTACTAAAATTATATTTTGAATGTCATATTCCAGAAGAAGAAAAGCCTAAAAAAATTTCTATTAATATACCGAATGATACGAAAAAAATTGATAAAAAATAAAATTGAAAATAATTTAAAGAAAAATATTAAAATTCTTTTAACATTAAAAAAATCATTGTACTTATTTTTATATGAGTACAATGATTTAAAAAAATTATCATGATTGAGAATACATAATGAATTCTTGGATTAATGCAGACATTCTACACGTTAAACGATGGACTAGTAATTTATTTAGTCTTATTTTACATGCTCCCATTGAATCTTTTTATGCAGGACAATTTACTAAATTAGCTTTATATGATACCACTTATAGTGTATATAAAAAAAAAATTCAAAGAGCATATTCATATGTTAATGCGCCTAGTAATGAAAATTTAGAAATTTATATTGTTCGTGTTTTAAATGGAAAATTAAGTAATTTATTATATAATCTTCAAGACGGTGATAAAGTTTTTATTAAAAAAAAAGCATGTGGTTTTTTTATTATAGATGAAATACCTAATTGCGAAAATTTATGGATGTTTGCTACAGGAACGGCTATAGGTCCATATTGTTCTATTTTAAAAGAAGGAAAAAATCTTGATAGATTCAATAATATTATTTTAGTACATGCAGTACGATATCAAAATGAATTAAATTATCTTCCTCTTATGCAAGAACTATGTCATAAATATAAAGGAAAATTAAAGATACAGACTGTTATTAGTAGAGAACAAAATAAAAAGTCTTTAACTGGCAGAATTCCTTTTTTAATTGATAGTAAAATATTAGAAAAAAAAATTGGTTTATCAATAAATTCCGAAAATTCACATGTTATGTTATGTGGCAATCCTTTTATGGTTAAAGATACTTATTTATATCTTCAAAATAACAGAAACATGAGAAAACACTTACGTCGTAAAAGAGGCCATATTACTATGGAAAATTATTGGTAAATTATTTTTATAACAATTTAACAACGATCTAATGGAAAAGATATTACTTGACTAATGCTCTTTTCATTTAATGCCAACATAATGAGTCTATCTAAACCTATAGCAACGCCTGCACAAGGAGATAATCCATAGGATAAAGCACTTAAAAAATAAGTATCGATTTTTTGAACAGGAAGATTCATAGATTGTCTTCTTTTATTATCTTGTAAAAAACGATTTTTCTGTTCATTAAAATCTGTAAGCTCATAAAAACCATTTCCTAATTCTATTCCTTGAAAAAAAAACTCAAACCTTTCTGATATACGAGAATCTTTAGCATTAATTGCAGCAAGAGATGCTTGTTCTGCAGGAAAATGATAAACAAATAAAGGTTTTTTTTTACCAAGATTAGGTTCTATCTCTAGAGTAAAAAACAATTGTATTAATTTATTTAAATCATTTTCTGAATCTGTTAAATGATCTAATTTCAATTGTTTAGATAATTGACGTAGTTCTAATAAATTAGTATTTAAAGGATCTACCTGTAAAGATTTTATAAATATCTTTTGATAAGAAATTTTATCTGATTTTTTATAATTTAATATTCTTTGCAGCAAAGTATCTATTTCTGCTATTAATTTTTTCATTGAATAATAAGGTTGATACCACTCTAAAATAGTAAATTCTGGATTATGATACTCTCCTAATTCTTTATTTCTGAAACTATGACATATTTGGTATATAGGCCCACTTTCTGCTGCTAATAAGCGTTTCATATGATATTCTGGACTAGTTATTAACCATAATTTTAATTTATCCACGTGATTTAATGAAAAATAATTTGTTTTAAAAGGTATTAAGTTCACATCAGTAACTGTCGAACGAGATAAAATAGGTGTTTCTACTTCCATAATATTACGTTCTAAGAAAAATAAACGAATATCAGAAATTATTTTTGATCTTTTAATTAAATTTTTAATTGGCGCACAAGGTTTCCAAAAATTTTTTTGATTCATATCGATTTTCTTTAAAAATTTATTATTGAATAATAAAAAATATATATTTAAAAAATAAGTTTTAAATCAACTACTAAAAAAATACAATAAATTATGAATAAAACTGCAATATATCCAGGTACATTTGATCCTATTACATACGGACATTTAGATATTATAACACGTGCAACAAAAATATTTGATAGTATAACTATTGCAATTTCTAATAATTTAAAAAAAAAACCTATTTTTAATTTAAAAGAGAGAATAGAACTAACTCGAATAGCTACATTGCATCTTACCAACGTTAAAAAAATACTTGGATTTAATGATTTATTAGCTAATTTAGCAAAAAAAGAAAATACTAATGTTTTAATTAGAGGAGTTCGAACAATATTTGATTTTGATTACGAAATAAAGTTAGCTGCTATAAATAAACAGATCTATCCAGATTTAGATAGTATTTTTTTGCTATCTTCTAAAGAAGTCTCTTTTATATCTTCTTCTTTCGTTAAAGAAATAGCTAAATATAAAGGTGATATTAAACCGTATCTTCCGAAAGAAGTACATTTTGCATTATTGAAAAAACTCAATATTACTTCAAAAAAGTAAAATATTTTTCTTATTAAAACAATAGGGTGTAATTATACACCCTATTATTTTCAATTCAAAAATACATATTTACTAATAATATAAAAAATATAATGTCTATTTTTTTATAAAATGTGAATATTTCATTATTGGTAAATCATTTGGTGGTATGACAATAGTAGCACGTATTCCAAAAGATTTATATTTTGAAATATTGTTATTATTTTTTATATCTAAATCAGATAGATTAGTTGCAACTAATTTAATAGAACCATCATCTAACTTATCTATTTTATAAATATTTCTAGAATTTTTTATTTGATATTCATTAATTTCTGGTGTTTCAGAAATTAATTGAAGATAAGATTGATATAAAAATTTTTGATTTGCATATGTAGAAATTAATTTTTGAAGTTCAACTTCTGGTATTATTTTTTTAAAATCTTGTATCATTTTTCTTCTATCATTTAATGTAATGATATTCTCATTTACAATAAAAAGAGATTGATAAGAATCATTCATAAATTGATTATCTAATTCATTAGATGATTTTAAATTTTCATAATTATTTTGAAAATTTTTAATTGTAAATTTAATGTTTTCTAAAGAATTTGATTGATCTGAGACTTGCCATAAATCATGATTAACAAAATCATTATAATAAGATTCTTGAACACTTTTATTCATTCGTTCTTTAAAATTTTTATCTATTTTTAAGATATCTTTTCTTCCTTCTGAATCAAAATTTTCATCAAATCTAGTTAAGGGATAAAAGTTATTTGCGTTATTAGGTTTAGGTATAAAATTGAAAAGATCAGGAAAGGAACTTTGAAATTCAGGGTGTTTGGGATTATTATTTAATTCATTAACAATTTTTATTTTACCTTGATAACGAATTTTATCAATGATAGCTCTCATAAAAACTTTTGAAGACTCAATTGTTCTTTTAAGATCTTCAACATGTTTGGCTAAAGCATCAATGGATTCTATATTATTAGGATCTAATTGCTCATCTGCAAAAAATATTCTCTTAATGGTTGTACCATTAAATAATTCTACAGCTTCTTTTTTTACGGCTTCATAAGTTGTTATGACAGTATTCTTTATTGTCTCAAGAATATCTTCACTAATTTTTAAAATATTAAAACCAAAAAATTTTTTATTAGACGCATCTAATGTGTTATTAAGAAAATATGAAGAATTATTTAGAATTTTTTTTTCATCAATATATTTTTAATAATATCATTTTGACTATTATTAATGATGTTGTGAGAATTTTTTTCTATAAGTAAATTATTCTTGATATCATACTTTTCTAGTATATTTTTTTTTGCATTTTTATTTAAAAGATCTAATAAAAATAGAGAATCTTTATATGCTTTTTCTAAATTTATTGAATTTTTTGGATCTTGAGAAATTTTATGTGTTTTATTATTATGATTTTCAAGATCTTTTTGTTTTTTTAAAAATTTTTCAATGTATTTTGGATCAATATTTATTTGATTTTTAGAATGTTTCTCTGTTATGTCTATTGGAAGAATTGCAAAATTAGATGACATAATTTTTGTCCTTTTTTTAATTTACTATTTTTTAATTGAATAAATTGTTATATAAATGTAAATTAAATCTATATAACAAAAAAAATTAATAATTTAAATTTTTATATAAAAAAATTTTAAAAATTAACTTTAGCAACGATTTTTAATATATTATTTACATCAAGTATATAAAAAATCATCAAGTTATATTTTAATTAAATTTATTTAAAAGTCAATTATTAATTTTAAAAAATAAAAAAAAATCAAAATATGAAAGTATACTTATCATTTAAACATTACAATCAAAGGATATGTAATTTAATTAATTCATTAAATTTAACACATGATGAACATTGTTCAACAGGTTTAATAATAAATTCTAATTCTTTAGAACTATATAATCGTGAAAATCTTAATCAAAAAGCTATAAAAGTTGATTTTTCTTCAAAAAAAAATAATTATAGATGTCATTTTTTTAGAAAAAAACATGAAATTTTATATAAAGCTGTGGGGATCAAAAAAGCTTATTTTCCTGTTGTTTTAGATGCTACTGCAGGATTAGGTAATGACGCTTTTATACTTTCTTTTTTAGGCTGTAAGGTAACTATGATAGAGCGTCATCCAATAGTTTTTGCTTTATTAAAAGATGGCTTATACAGAGGTTACAAAGATAAAAAAATAGGAACATGGCTTCAGGAAAGATTAAATTTAATTTTAAATGATAGTTGTAATATGTTAAAAATACCTCTTTTAAAACCAGATGTCGTTTATTTAGATCCTATGTATCCTATCAATAAAAAAAAATCTTTACCAAAAAAATATATGCAAATTTTTAGAAAACTAATAGGAAAAGATACAGATGCTAAAGAGTTACTAAATATTGCTCAAAAAAAAGCAAAAAAAAGAGTTGTTGTAAAACGTCCTTGTTATGCAAAATCTTTATGTAAAGAAAAAATCAGTTTTGTTATTTTAGGGAAAAAACATCGTTTTGATGTATATAATCCTCTTTAAATAAAAACAGGAGTACATATTTTGTAGACGTACCCCTATTAAAAAAATATGATTAATATCATAAAAATTTATATTTTATATTAAAAATAATGCGATCCAATATAAAAAACTAGATAAAAAAATTGAAACAGGTAAGGTTAATATCCATGCTAATGCAATATTTTTAACAGTCTTCATTTGAATACCATCACCATCGATTAGCATTGTACCTGCTACAGAAGATGAAAGAATATGCGTAGTGGAAACGGGTATTCCGGTATAACTTGCTATTCCAATAGATAAAGAAGCTGTTATTTGAGCTGACATAGCTTGTGCATATGTCATTCTTTTCTTACCTATTTTTTCACCAATAGTAATAACTATTCTTTTCCAACCGATCATTGTTCCTATTGATAAAGATAAAGCAACAATTAATATTATCCACATTGGTGCATATTCAATAGTTTTAAGTATATTCTTTTTACTTTTAATTAAGAAATATTTATCTTGAGAATTAATGTTAGAAGAACTTAATGTTTGATCAATAAGATCAGAAATACATAATAAAACATGTCTTAATTCAAATCTTTTTTTAATATTTAATGTATTATAATTAGAAGTATTTTTTAATAAAAATTTAGATTTTTTAATATTATTTATAATATTATAAAAGGGATCAGTTATATTTAAATGATTAATAATATTTTTATTATTCGTTTTTTGTAAAATACTTTTATTATATTTAAGATAATATTTTTCTAAATTATTAATTGTGTTTTTTGTACAAATAATTTCGTATTTATCAGCATTTAAATTAACTAAAAAAGAAGAAGGCACAATTCCTATTAAAACCAACATGATTAATCCAATACCCTTTTGACCATCATTTGCACCATGAGCATAACTTACTCCAATAGATGATAAAATTAATGCTATCCGAATTAAAAATGGTGGATTTTTTTTTCCATCTATTTTTTCACGTTCTAATGGTGTCATATGAATACGACAAAACTTCTTATCATTTTTTAAAAAAAATCTTAATAAAAAAATCAAACTTCCAGCGACTATTAATCCAACAATAGGCGAGAAGATAAGGGATAAAAATACATTAGTCATTTTGGGAATATTTAGCGCATCTACTAAAGATGAACCTGTAACGATGGCATTTGTTAAACCTATTCCAATAATTGCTCCAATAAGAGAATGCGAACTTGATGCAGGTAAACAAAAATACCAAGTAGATAAATTCCAAAGTATTGCTGCTAATAACATAGAAAAAACCATAGCTAAAGCATTTTTTGAAGTAGTATTTAATAATAAATCATTTGGTAATAAATGTACAATTGCGTAAGCAACAGTCAAACCACCAAGTACAACTCCTAAAAAATTAAATATACCAGACATTATAACTGCAATATTTGCAGACATAGCTCTTGTATAAATTAAAGTCGATACTGCATTAGCTGTATCATGAAAACCATTAATAGCTTCATAAAATAACACAAAAAACAAAGCTAAAAAAACAAATAAACTTTGATTCAAATCAGAATAAGAAAATAAATATAGCATAATCTTTAAGCCATTTTGATGAATTGAATTAAGCTTATTATCTGTGAGAAACTATGATTGAGGAAAGTAAAATATGAATATTATTTATATCATACTATTTATAATAGTATTTTTATAGAAAAATATAAAAAAATTTTATTATTTAATTTGATTTTTTTTTAATTTAAAAGATAGAAATATTCCTAAAAATAACATAATTAAAATAAAAATTGAAATTCCAGGCCATTTTAGATGAAACCAAAAAAATCCACCAAATGTTCCAAATACACTAGAACCTAAATAATAGAAAAATAAATACAAAGATGTAGCTTGAACTTTTGCAGTTTTTGTATAAGAACCTACCCAACTACTAGCAATGGAATGAGATGCAAAAAAACCACCGGAAAATATTATTAAGCCTAAAATAATTATTAATAATTGATTAAACTGAGTAATACATATACCTATTACCATTAAAAATAATGATATAAGTAAAATATTATTTCTATGATATTTATTAATTAATATACCAGCTTTAGGAGAACTATATACTCCTGTTAAATAAATGATAGATAGTAGTCCTATACTGGATTGACATAGAAAAAATGGCTCTAATATCAAACGATAACCAATATAATTAAAAATAGTAACAAAACTTCCCATTAATATAAAACCTATTACAAAAAGAACAAATAATGCTGGATTTTTTAATTGGAAATAAAAACGATTTAAAAATTTAGGTAAGTTAATAGAAACAGAATAAAAATTTTTAGATTGAGGCAAAAAATATAAAAAAAAACAAGATGATATTAAAGAAAAAATTCCAATTACCATTAATGAAATATTCCATGAAAATTTTTCAGCCAAAATACTACTTATTAATCTTCCTGAACATCCACCTATAGTATTTCCACTAATATATAGACCCATACAAAAAGATAAAGAATCAGGATGTATTTCTTCACTAATATATGTCATAGCAACAGCAACAACACCACTTAATGCTAAACCAGTTAAAGCACGTAATAAAACAATAGAACTCCAACTAGTCATCATTGAGCATATTATTGTTAATATTGCTGCTATAAATAAAGAAATAGACATGATGATTTTTCTACCAATCACATCAGATAATGGTCCAGTAAAAATCATTCCTAAAGCCATCATACCTGTTGCAGCAGAAAGAGCAAAACTACTTTCTGCTGGAGTTAAATAAAATTGTTTAGAAAATATTGGTAAGATAGATTGTACACAGTACAAAATAGAAAAAGTAGAAAAACCACCTGAAAAAAGAGCTAGAAAAACTTGATTAAATTTTTGTGTATTTTTTTTTATGTATTGTTTTTTTTGTAGTATGTCTTTTCTGTCTTTTGATAACATAAAATATAATTCCTTCTTTTTTAATAAAACAATTTTAGATATATATATATCCATCATAAACATGTTGTGCAGGTCCTATCATATAAAGAGGATGTCCAAGACCTTTCCATTCTATAATTAATGTACCACCTAATAAATCTACTTTTACTTTATTTGCAAGTAAATTTTTTGCAATACCAACTGCTACTGCAGCACAAGCACCAGTTCCACATGATTGTGTTTCTCCTACGTCACGTTCGTAAACTCTTAATTTAATATAATTTCTATTTATAATTTGCATAAAACCTACATTTATTCCTTGTAAAAAAATTGATTTTTTTTCTATAGTATTACCAATAATATTTACCGGAGCATTTTTAATATTTTGAACTGTAATAACACAATGAGGGTTACCAATAGATACTATACTGCATGTTAAGCTATCATTTAAAATATTCACTGAAAAATTTTTACATAAAATATTTTTTGACAATTCTATGTTATCTAGTTTAAAATCTGGTTCTTCCATATTAACTTTAATCAAATTATTGTTGATAAAATAAATTATTAAGCGTCTTTTTTTAGTACTAACAGATATTTTTTCTTTATTAGTTAATTGTTTTAATAAAAGAAAAAGACCAAAACATCGAGCACCATTTCCACATTGTTCCACTTCATTTCCATTAGCATTAAAAATTCGATAATTAAAATCAAATAAAGAATTATGTGTTTTTTCTACAAGTAATAATTGATCAAAACCAATTCCAGTATATCGATTAGATAATTCTTTTATCGTTATAGATGTTGGATGAAAATCTTGATTGATACAATTAACAACCATAAAATCATTACTTAAACCATGCATTTTAGAAAAATAAATTTTTTTTTTGTATTTAGGATATGAAAACATTTTTTTTACCTAATGATATTTTTTATATTCTTAGAAAGAAGAGTGTTATTTTTCATGATATATAAAATATAATTTAAATTAATTATTTTAAGAAAAAATATTATGTAAATTATATTAATTTCGTAATTTTTATATTTAAAGTCTATTATAAAACGAATTAAAAGTGGTAATCCAAATGAAAAAAAATATTAATAATTTTTATATGTTAGTGGATGCATTATTTCTAAAAATTGAAGATAATTTAAATTTATATGATAATCATGATATTGATATTGATTATGAAATTCAAGATTATGTTATGACTATTACTTTTGCAAATAAAAGTGTTATTATTATTAATAAACAAGAACTATTACAACAAATATGGCTAGCTACAACAGTAAATGGATATCATTTTAATTATAGGGAAAATGAATGGATTTGTAATCGTAGCAATAAAAATTTTTGGGAAATATTTCAATATGCATGTTCTGTTCAATCAAATAAAAACATTATTTTTATAAAAAATAATATTAATTAAATACAAAAAAAATTTTTATATATAAAAATAAAAAATATGATAAGGTTTGTATCTTTTTTTAGATTAAAACATTATAAAAAACATATCTATATTAAAACGAATAGTAATATGCAAAATAAAACATTAAGAATTGCTACTAGAAAAAGTCCTTTAGCATTACAACAAACAAAATATGTTCAAAAAAAAATACTGTCTTTATATCCAGATTTAAATATAAAATTAGTACCTATTGTCACTCATGGAGATAATATTTTAAATAAATCTCTTTCAAAAATTGGAGGAAAAGGATTATTTATAAAAGAATTAGAACTTGCCCTCCTTGAAAATAAAGCAGATATTGCAATTCATTCGATGAAAGATCTTCCAGTAAATATTACAAAAGAATTATGTGTAGTTAGTATATGTAAAAGAGGAAATCCTTTAGATACACTAGTATCTAACAATTATCAATCAATTAATCACTTACCTTATGGTGCAATAGTTGGCACATCTAGCTTAAGAAGACAATGTCAATTAATTACTTATAGACCAGATTTAATTATTTCTCCTTTAAGAGGAAACGTAGAAACAAGAATAGCTAAATTAGATCAAGGTAAATATGATGCCATTATTCTTGCTACTGAAGGATTAAATAGATTAAGTTTAAAACATCGAATTACTCAAATTATACCTGCTGAATTATCTCTTCCTTCTTGTGGTCAAGGTGCAATTGGAATTCAATCTAGATTACATGATAAAAAAATATTGTTTTTTTTATCTCATCTTAATGACATCAATACTTTTATTGAAATTAATGCAGAACGTGCTTTTTGTAGAAAGTTAGAATCAGGATGTCAGATTCCGATTGGTAGTTATGCTATTTTAAAAAAAAATAAAATTTGGTTAAGAGGATTAATAGGCTCACCAAATGGAAAAATAATATTAAAAGGAGAAAGAATAGGTTGCTATAATACAGGAGAAAAAATGGGATATTCACTTGCTGACGAATTGCTTGATAATGGTGCTCAAAATATTCTAAATGATCTTCATATAAAACAATCTTATTATCTATGAAAATATTAGTCATGCGACCTTCACCGACAGGAGAAGAGTTAGTTAAAAATCTTAATGAAATAGGTATAGATTCTTGGCATTTTTCTTTATTTGATTTTTTTCCGAGTATGAGCTCAATAAGTTTATCAAATAAGATTAATTCATTATATCACTCTAATGTAATTCTTATTTTCTCAAAAAAATCTATTTATTATACTAATTTATATTTAAAAAAAAATAATTTAAAATGGCCGTCTGATGCAAAATATTATGCTATTGGAAAAAGTACAGCTATGTTCCTTCATAAATATGTTAAAAAAAAATTGTTTTTCCTAAAAAAGAAAATAGTGAAAATTTATTCAAAATTTTGTATAAAAATGTTTTAAAAGATGATCAAATTATTTTATTAAAAGGGGAAAATGGAAGAAATTTTATAGAAGATCATTTAAAAAAAGAAGGTTTTAATATTTGTATATTAGAATGTTATAAAAGAGTTTTAAAAAGTTTCGATAGTAGAATAGAAGCAAAAAAATGGCGTTTAAACAAAATAAATACTTTAATAGCAACAAGTGGTGAAATTTTATATCAATTAAAAAATATTATTTCTGATCAAGATCAGATTGAATGGCTTTTACAATGTCAAGTTTTTGTTATAAGTAATAGATTGTCAAAAATAGCAAAACACTTAGGATGGAAAAACATTATAGTTGCTAAACATGCTCACAATGAATCTTTATTAAGAATAATTAAACATGAATACTTTAAAAAAAATAATTTTTTCTATTTTGGTCGGCGAAAGAGGATTTGAACCTCTGACCTACTGGTCCCAAACCAGTTGCGCTACCAAGCTGCGCTATTCGCCGAATTTTTATGATTTTTTTTGGGGTGGCTAATGGGATTTGAACCCATGACCACTGGAATCACAATCCAGAACTCTACCAACTGAGCTATAGCCACCACTTAAAGTTATTTTTTATAAACAAGTGCGCTCGACAGGATTTGAACCTGACACCTCTACCTTCGGAGGGTAGTGCTCTATCCAAATGAGCTACGAGCGCGCGTCTATATAAAAAAACAAATTAGATTTTAAAATTAATAATCTTTATTGTCCAGCTTTTTTTTAAAAAACTTTAGATAAAAAAAGAAATAAGAATATTTATATAATATTTTATGTATTAAAAATAAGTATTATCATAAATATATAATATATCTATTCATAGTGATTTAATATTTATGAACGTTTCATCATATCAAAAAACTCATCATTTGTTTTCGTCATCGAGAGTTTATTTAATAAAAATTCCATTGCATCTATTTCACTCATTGGATGAATGATTTTTCTCAGAATCCACATTTTTTGAAGTTCTTCTGGTAAAGTTAATAATTCTTCTTTTCTTGTTCCAGAACGATTGTAATCAATTGCTGGAAATACACGTTTTTCTGCTATTTTTCTAGACAATGGTAGTTCCATATTTCCAGTTCCTTTAAATTCTTCATAAATCACTTCATCCATTTTTGAACCAGTATCAACTAACGCAGTGGCAATAATAGTTAAACTACCTCCTTCTTCTACATTACGTGCAGCCCCAAAAAATCGTTTAGGTCTATGTAAAGCATTAGCATCAACACCTCCAGTTAAGACTTTTCCTGATGCTGGTACTACTGTATTATAAGCACGAGCTAAACGGGTAATTGAATCTAGCAAAATGATAACGTCTTTTTTATGCTCTACTAATCTTTTTGCTTTTTCAATAACCATCTCAGCTACTTGAACATGTCTTGATGCAGGCTCATCAAAAGTAGAAGCAACAACTTCTCCTTTAACTAATCTTTGCATTTCAGTAACTTCTTCTGGTCTCTCATCGATCAATAAAACCATTAAAACGCATTCTGGATGATTATAAGCAATACTTTGTGCAATATTTTGAAGTAATATTGTTTTTCCAGCTTTTGGAGGAGCTACAATTAAACCACGCTGCCCTCTTCCAATAGGAGATGCTAAATCTAATACTCTTGCTGTTAGATCCTCAGTTGATCCGTTCCCGCGCTCCATTCTTAATCTAGAATTAGCATGTAATGGTGTTAAATTTTCAAATAATATTTTGCTTCTTGCATTTTCAGGTTTATCATAATTTACCTCATTAACTTTAAGTAAAGCGAAATATCTTTCACCTTCTTTTGGAGGTCTTATTTTTCCAGAAATAGTATCACCTGTACGTAAATTAAATCTACGAATCTGACTTGGTGAAACATAAATGTCATCAGGACCAGCTAAATAAGAACTATCAGCAGAACGTAGAAAACCAAATCCATCTTGTAATATTTCTAAAACTCCGTCTCCAAATATATCTTCTCCACTTTTTGCATGTTGTTTAAGGATGGCAAAAATAATATCTTGTTTACGCATACGCGCTAAATTTTCCAACCCCATTTTTTCACCAAGAGTAATTAATTCAGAAACTGGCATATTTTTAAGTGCGGTAAGATTCATAATGGTGGGTTCTTAGTAAAATCGGGGTAAATCTCGAAATAAAAATTATGACATAATATTAAAATTTACTGATATTTATTAATAAATTTTAAATGAAATTGAATTTTTAATATTTTTTAAATTAACTGTGTTATTATTTTAGTTAATATTTTCATCTAAAAATTCTTTAAGTTGTAACTTAGAAAGTGCTCCAACTTTAGTTGAAAGAACTTGTCCATTTTTGAATAATAATAATGTAGGAATACTTCTAATAGAATATACAGGAGCAGTATTTGGATGTTCTTCAATATTTAATTTTCCAATAACTACATTATCATTATATTCTTGTGAAATTTCTTCTAAAATTGGTGCTAAAATTTTACAAGGATTACACCATGGAGCCCAAAAATCAACCAATATAAAACCTTTTTTTTGTAAAACTTTTTCTTGAAAATTTTCATCTGTTAATTTGATTATTTTATTCATTTTTATACATTTACTCAATATTAAGGAGGTTTGAAATAAATAAAATTTAAATTTTTATAATTTAAAAGTATGTGAGATGATAGTATCATTTTTAAGACTTTTTTAAAACTAAAATTAAAAAAATTTATTCATATTTTAATTTCTTATATTGTTTTAATATTTTTCGTATATGATATATTTTTAATTTATTTTTTTCTATCTTTTGTAAAGATTTAACTGAAGATATATAAGTGTTCCAGTGCAAATCTTCTTTAGGTAATTCAAATAAAAATCTACTAGGTGACATATGCATAATCTGACCATATTGAATACGTTGACAACAGTAAGTGAAAAATAATTGTTTTTTTGCTCGAGTTATGCCGACATAAGTTAATCTTCTTTCTTCTTCTATATTATTATGATAGATACTTTTATGATTAGGCAGAATACCTTCGCACATACCAATCATAAACACTACTGGAAATTCAAGACCTTTAGAAGCATGCAATGTCATTAATTGAACTTTATCTCGTTTATTTTTTTTAATATTATTAGAAATATCACGTAGTGTCATTCGTGTAACAATTTGTGATAGAGTCATAGGTTGTTCAAATTCATCTCCTTGAAGCATATTTTTAAACCATGTCGATAAAGTATGTATATTATCAATACTATTTTTAATTTGATTAGGTTCTTTTAAGATTTTTGATAACCACATTTCATATTTAATATCATTGATGATGATATCTAAAATATCAGATGGTTGTAAATAAGACAATTGAGTAATTTTTTTTATCCAAATAATAAATTTTTTTATTTTATTTTTTGTTCTTTCTGTTAATAAATTTTTAGCTTCTATATCATCACTTATTTGAAAAAGACTTTTATTTTCTTTATCTGCCCATTGTATTAATTTATTTAATGTAATTAATCCTATTTTTCGAGAAGGAACATTGATGATTCTCATAAAAGCATAATTATCATTTGGATTGATTATTACACGTATATAACTTATTAAATCTTTAATCTCCGGACGAGAAAAAAATGATGAATTTTCTGAAATATTATATGGTATGTTGGCTTTTATTAAAACTTTTTCAAGAATTTTTGATTGATAGTTACCTCTATATAAAATAGCACAGTCTTGATATTTTATTTTTTTTATAGCATGTTGATATAAAATTTTTTTAGCTATTTTTTCTGCTTCATTCTCTTCATTTTTGCCTACTATAACTTTTATTAAATCTCCATATTCTAAATTAGAAAATAATTTTTTTTTTAAAAAATGTATGTTATTAGAAATAAGACTATTTGCAACTTTTAATATTCTTCCTGAAGAACGATAATTATGTTCCATTTTTATAACTTTTAAACTTGGAAAGTCTTTTTTTAACAACAAGAGATTTTCAGGATTTGCTCCTCTCCAAGAATAAATAGATTGATCATCATCTCCAACGAACGTAAAATTGGAATCGATTTTAGTAAGCATTTTAATCAATTCATATTGACTATTATTAGTATCTTGATATTCATCTACTAATAAATAAGATATTTTTTTTTGCCAATAATGCTGTATTTTTTGATTTTTTTTCAATAATAATGTAGGTATACAAATTAAATCATCAAAATCTAATATATTAGATTCACAAAGATAATCATTATATTTTTTATAAATATATGCTATTTTTTTTTCTAAATGAGAATTTGCTAATGATTCTGCTTGTAATGGAGTATAAAATTGATTCTTCCAATAAGAAATCATAATATTTATCTTTTTTAAAGACTGGATATCATCTTCTATATTTTTATCTTTATGACATATTTTTTTCAATAGCATTATTTGATCTTTTTCATCAAATAGAGTGAAATTAGAATTAAATTTTAATGCATTGATTTCTTGTTTGATAATTTCTAATCCTAATGAATGAAAAGTTGAAATAATTATTTTTTTTATTTCTAAAACATTTAAGTATTCTGAAAGACGAACCCTCATTTCATGAGCTGATTTGTTAGTAAAAGTGACAGCTGTAATATTATCAGCTTTATATTTACAATGATTAATTAAATAAATTATTTTATTAATAATAACTTTTGTTTTGCCAGAACCAGCCCCTGCTAATATTAAACAGGGACCATTAATAAATTCAATAGCTTTTTTTTGAGCAGAATTAAGAGACATAAAAATATCAACAATGTTTAATTAATGAAATGTATTTTTTTATTTTTTAAAAAATCAGTATTCTAATTTTTTATTGTGCGACTATAATTGCTTTCATTTTTTTCATATAAGATCTTAGCTTACGTCCAATAATTTCTACTGGATGATTACGAATATTCTCATTTATTTTATATAGCTCTAGATTATCTACTGAATTTTGAGAAAGGGCACAACCTAAATCACTTTTTTCAATATTTTTAGTAAAATTTTTTAAAATAGGATATGCAGATTCAGAAAAAAGATAACTACCATATTCAGCTGTATCTGAAATTACTATATTCATTTCATATAATTTTTTTCTTGCTATAGTATTAGCTATTAATGGCAATTCGTGCAATGATTCATAATAAGCAGATTCTTCTATAATACCTGTATCTATCATTTTTTCAAAAGATAATTCAATACCAGCTTTTAATATTGCTATCATCAATATACCATGATCATAATATTCTTGTTCTAATATTTTACCTTTATAAACAGGAGAGTTTTCAAAAGTTGTTTTTTTAGTTTGATTTCTCCAATTTAATAATTTTTTATCTTTATTACTCCAATCTTGCATCATATCTGTAGAAAACTTACCTGAGATAATATTATCCATATGTTTTTGAAACAAGGGTGATAATATTTTCTTAATAATTTCAGATAGATGATAAGCTCTTATTTTAGATGAATTAGATAATCGATCCATCATTAAAGTAATTCCGCCATGCTTCAGAGATTCTGTAATAGTTTCCCATCCATATTGTATTAATTTTCCTGCATAATCTGGATTATATTTTTCTTCAATTAATTTTTCATAACATATTAATGAAGCCGTTTGAAGCATGCCACATAAAATTGTTTGTTCACCCATCAGATCAGATTTTACTTCAGCTACAAATGATGATTCTAAAACACCTGCACGATGTCCTCCAGTAGAAAAAGCCCATGCTTTTGCTATTTCTAATCCTATTTTTTTAGGATCATTTTCATAATGCACTGCAATTAGTGTAGGTACACCAAATCCTCTTTTATATTCTTCTCGTACTTCTGTTCCAGGACATTTTGGAGCAACCATGATTACAGTAATATCTTTTCTGATTTTTTCTCCGACTTCTACAATATTAAAACCATGAGAATAACCTAGACAAGAATTTTTTTTCATCAACTGTTGTAATTCTTTAACGACAGCACTATGTTGTTTATCAGGAGTTAAATTAATTACTAAATCAGCATTTGGTATAAGTTTTTCGTAATCATCTACTATAAAATTATTTTTAGTGGCATTCATCCAAGATTGATTTTTTTTTAGAATACTATTTTTTTTGAGTGCATAAGAAATGTTCAATCCTGCATCTCTCATATTTAAACCTTGATTCAATCCTTGAGCTCCACAACCAACAATGACTATATTTTTATTTTTTAAAATATCATTTTTTTTATTGAATTCTTCTCTTTTCATAAAACGACATTTCTTTATTTGATTAATTTTTTGATTAAAATTTAAGGTGTTAAAATAATTCATAATAATATATCCTATATTTTTAAAAATTAGATAATTTACTTTTATCTCTTACTGCACCTTTATCAGCACTAGTTGCAAAAAATGCGTATGTTCTTAATGCATCAGAAACATATCTTTTTCGATTATGAGGTGTGTAAGATAAAAATTTTTTTGATTCTTCTTGTAAAATACGATTAGATAATTCTTTTTCTGTAATATTTAAATGAATAGTTCTTTGGAAAATATTAATATTAATAATATCACCGTTTTTCACTAAAGCAATAATACCTTTATTTGCTGCTTCTGGTGAAATATGTCCTATAGAAAGCCCTGAAGTACCACCTGAAAATCTACCATCAGTAATTAATGCACATGTTTTATCTAAATTCATAGATTTTAAATATGTGGTAGGATATAACATTTCTTGCATACCAGGACCACCTTTTGGACCTTCGTAGCGAATAACAACAACATTTCCTGAAACTACTTGACCGTTTAAAATACCATTTACAGCTTCTTCTTGACTTTCATATACAATAGCAATTCCAGAAAAAATATAGTTATTTTTATCTACTCCAGCTGTTTTAATAATACAACCATCTTTCGCTAAATTTCCATATAAAACAGCTAATCCTCCATCTTTACTATAAGCATGTTGAATAGATCGAATGCAACCATTTTTACGATCACTATCTAACTCATTCCACCTAAAATTTTGAGAATATGGTTCTATTGTGCGTATTCCACCTGGTCCTGCTTTAAACATTTTAATGATTTCAAGATTATTTGTAACTAGAATATCATATTCATTTAATGTTTCTTCTAGATTAAGTTGTAATACATTTCTTGTATTTTTATGCAGTAAATTAGCACGATTTAACTCTCCTAAAATACTCATAACTCCACCAGCACGATGAACATCTTCTACATGATATAAAGAAGTACTTGGTGCAACTTTACAAATATGTGGTACTTTTTTAGATAAATTATTAATATCAGACATTTTAAAATCAATTTTAGCTTCTTGCGCTGCTGCTAGTAAATGTAAAATAGTATTAGTTGATCCTCCCATAGCAATATCTAATGTCATAGCATTTTCAAAAGATTGTTTATTAGCAATACTTCTAGGTAATACGTTTTTATTTTTATTTTTATAATATTGTTCAGTGATTT
Organism: Buchnera aphidicola (Brachycaudus cardui); assembly: GCF_005081945.1. Taxonomy (NCBI): domain Bacteria; kingdom Pseudomonadati; phylum Pseudomonadota; class Gammaproteobacteria; order Enterobacterales; family Erwiniaceae; genus Buchnera; species Buchnera aphidicola. Next base: position 636,076 of record NZ_CP034879.1, read on the forward strand.
GAACAATAGTTTTAGCTGAGTTTATAAATAATTTTTTACGATCTATATGAGTCGCTAGTAATGTACCGTTTCCAGGAAGAGCTAATCCCATAACTTCTGTTAAACAATTCATAGAGTTAGCTGTAAACATACCAGAACAAGATCCACATGTAGGACAAGCAGAAAGTTCAATATTTTTAATAAAATTATCCGAATTGTTAGTATCTCCTCCTTGAATAATAGCATCTACTAAATCAATTTTTATTACGTTTTCATTTTTTTGTATTTTACCTGCTTCCATAGGTCCGCCTGAAACAAAAACTGATGGTATATTTAAACGTAACGATGCCATTAACATACCTGGAGTAATTTTATCACAATTAGAAATACAAATCATTGCATCAACACAATGCGCATTAATTACATATTCTATCGAATCGGCAATTAATTCACGTGATGGTAAAGAATATAACATTCCACCATGTCCCATTGCTATTCCATCATCAATTGCTATTGTATTAAATTCTTTTGCAACAGCTCCTAATTTTTGAATTTCTTTAGTAATAAGTCTTCCGACTTCTTGTAAATGAATATGTCCTGGAACAAATTGAGAAAAAGAATTTACTACTGCAATAATTGGTTTATTAAAATCTTCATCAGTCATACCTGTAGCACGCCACAACGCTCTTGCTCCAGACATATTTCTACCATGTGTAGTTGTAAAAGAACGATATTTAGGCACTTTAGATTACCTCAAAAAGTAATATTTTTTTAAAATGAATACTATTCATTAACTAAATTTTTTAGTTATTAAAAAAATTTTAAACATAATATATTTTTAAAAAAATTTATTGAAATTTAAAAAGAAGGAATGATGATGTTTTTGATGTAAATGATATAATATTGATATTGATTAATTTTTTTAGGTTAATGACAAAAAAATTTCAACTAGTGATTTTTTGGCAGGGGTGGAAGGATTTGAACCTACAACTTTCGGTTTTGGAGACCGATGCTCTACCAGATTGAACTACACCCCTAATGATATTTTTAATTTTTAATAAAGATTATATTCTGAATAAGAATAAAAGTCTAGTATATATTTTATGATTTTTAGATATAAAATTTTATTAAAATGATAGAATATACATTCTAGACATATAATATTATTCAAAGGTAAATATTGATTATGAAAACTCCAATTTATTTAGATTATGCTGCAACAACACCAGTAGAGTGCGAAGTTGCAAAAAAAATGATGAATTATCTAACAATAGATGGAATATTTGGGAATGCAGCATCTCGTTCTCATAAATTTGGATGGCAAGCAGAAGAAGCTGTAGATATTGCACGTAATCAAATATCAGAATTAATTGGAGCAGACTCTCGTGAAATTATTTTTACTTCTGGTGCGACTGAATCAAATAATTTAGCTATCAAAGGTATAGCTTTTTTCCATCAAAAAAAAGGTAAGCATATTATTACTAGTAAAACTGAGCATAAATCTGTTTTAGATACTTGTAGATATCTTGAAAATAAAGGTTTTCGTTTGACTTATCTTACTCCTAAAAATAATGGTATTATTGATTTAAATGATTTAAAAAAAAGTATAAAAAAAGATACTATACTTGTTTCTATAATGCATGTGAATAATGAAATTGGTATTATACAAGATATTGATAATATATCAAAAATTTGTCGAGATCATAGTATTTTTTTTCATGTAGATGCAACTCAAGGTGTTGGCAAAATTATTATTAATTTAAAAAAATTATCTATAGATTTAATGTCGTTTTCTGCTCATAAAGTTTATGGTCCTAAGGGAATTGGTGGTCTATATGTTCGTCGGAAACCACGCGTCCGTTTATTACCGTCAATACATGGAGGTGGACATGAAAGAGGTATGAGATCAGGAACTTTAGCTGTTCACCAAATTGTAGGAATGGGAGAGGCATTTATCTTAGCTAAAAATAAAATACATGATGATTTTATTCATACAACAAAATTAAGAAATTCTCTTTGGGATGGTATTAAAAATATTGAAGAAGTATATTTAAATAGTGATTTAAAGCAAGGTGTACCTCATATTTTAAACGTTAGCTTTAACTATATTGAAGGTGAATCCTTAATTATGGCACTTAAAGATTTAGCTATTTCTTCTGGTTCTGCTTGTACTTCTGCTAGTTTAGAACCTTCTTATGTTTTAAAAGCTTTAGGAATTAAAGATGAACTAGCGCATAGTTCGATTCGTTTTTCAATAGGTCGATTTACTACAGAAGAAGAAATCAAACATACAGTAAAATTAGTTCATCAAGCTATTTATAAATTACGTAATCTTTCACCTTTATGGGAAATGTTTAAAGCAGGAGTTGATTTAAATAGTATAGAATGGGATCATAGTTAATAATAATATCAACACTAAGGTAATTAAAAAATGGCTTATAGTAAAAAAGTAATGGATCATTATGAAAATCCTCGTAATGTAGGATCTTTTTCTAATTCTGATACTAATGTAGGAAGTGGATTAGTTGGCGCACCTGCTTGTGGTGATGTTATGAAATTACAAATTAAAGTTAACAATAAAGGAATTATTGAAGATGCTTGTTTTAAAACATATGGTTGTGGTTCTGCTATTGCGTCTAGTTCATTAGTCACTGAATGGGTAAAAGGTAAATCTATCACTGAAGCTGCATCAATTAAAAATACTACCATAGTAGAAGAACTAGAACTTCCACCGGTAAAAATTCATTGTTCTATTTTAGCAGAAGATGCTATTAAAGCAGCTATTGCTGATTATAACAGTAAAAAGAAATAGTTTAGTATTTAGTGTTGAAAGAAATTATTCTTTCAACATTGAATTTAATTTTTTATATTTTATTTAGTATAGGTGATATATATGAACTATTTTACATTATTAAATGTACCACAACAGTTTAATATTGATAAAAAAATACTGACTGAAAATTTTTATAAGTTACAATTAAAATTCCATCCTGATTTATTTATGAATGATTGTTCTTTAAAGAAAAAAATAGTTTTAGAACAATCAATTAAAATCAATAAAGGTTATAAAATTTTAAAACATTCTTCAAGCAGAGCAATATATCTACTATATCTAAATGGTTTTGAAATTAGTAAAGAAACTATTTTATTAAAAAATCAAGATTTTTTAATAAAATACTTTTCTTTATATGAAGAGTTAGATGATTTAAAAAAGAACAATTTTGATAAAACAAAATTAAATATTTTTTTAACTAAAATAGAAAAAAAAATTGAAAATTATAAAATCATGATTGATATTGAATTTAAAAATAATAATTATGACAAGACAGTTCAAATTATATCAAAATTTTTATTTTTTAAAAAAATAAAAACTAATTTAAAAAAAGAAGAAGGTATCTTTTTAGGATATATAAATTAAGGTATAGTATATGGTCGTTACAAAAAAAAATAATAGTGAAAAATTATTTTTAGGTATTGATTTTGGTACTACGTATTCTTTAGCAGCTACTGTAAAAAAAGAAGAAATTATTTTATTATTAGATAATAAAAAACGCTATTTATTGCCATCAATTGTGTCTTATAAAAATAATACTGTATCAGTAGGTTGGGATGCTTTAGAACATGTTATTAAAGATCCTATGAATACTATTACTTCTGTAAAGCGCTTATTAGGTCGTTCTATTGAATTTATAAAAAAAGAATTTCCTATTCTACCATACCTTATAGAGGAAAAAAATGGCAATATTATTTTTCATACAAATACTGGTGTTGTAACTCCTATTGATGTTTCTAGTGAAATATTAAAATGTTTAAAAAAAAGAGCTCTTTTTTTATTTAATCAAGAAATAGATGCAAGCATTATTACAGTTCCAGCGTATTTTGATAATTTTCAAAAAAAAGCTATTAAAGAAGCAGCTCTTTTATCACAAATTAATTTAATAAGATTATTAAATGAACCTACAGCTGCTGCTATTGCATATGGATTAAAAATAAAAAAGAAAGGTATAATTATTGTATACGATTTAGGAGGTGGTACTTTTGATATATCTGTATTAAAACTAAATAAAGAAATATTTGAAGTATTAGCGACTAGTGGAAATTCTAATTTAGGAGGTGATGATTTTGATTACGCTTTAGCTAACTATATTTTTAAAAAATATAATATAGAAAATAAATGCAATATAAAAGATACATGCAATGAATTTTTTCAATGTTCATTATTACAAATTGCAAAAATAACTAAAGTCAAATTAACTATCTATCATAAAGTAGAGATTCAGTTTTTTGGTTGGACAAGTTATATTACTCGTGATGAATTTAATATTATTATTATTGATTTAGTAAAAAAAACTTTATTGATTTGTTCTCAATTACTTGAAGAAATTAATTTATCAGTAGATAAAATAGAAGAAGTTATAATGGTAGGAGGTTCAACTCGTGTACCCTTAGTTTATCAAGAAGTTTTAAACTTTTTTAAAAAACTTCCATTAAGTTCTATTAATCCTGATCAAGTTGTAGCAATAGGTGCTGCAATACAAGCAAATATGCTAATTAATAATAGTTATGTCAAAAATAAAACAATATTATTGGATGTTATGCCGCTTTCTTTAGGTATTGAAGTAATGGGTGGTTTTGTTGAAAAAATAATTTCTAGAAATACTTCAATTCCTATCTCTAAAACTAAAGAGTTTACTACTTATAAAGATAATCAAACTTCTATTATTATACATGTTTTACAAGGTGAAAGAGAATTAGTAAAAGATTGTATTTCATTATCTCGTTTTATTTTAAAAAACATAAAACCTCAAAAAGCAGGAGTTACTCGTATTTTAGTTACATTTGAAGTTGATACAGATGGATTAATTGATGTAAAAGTATTAGATAAATATAGTAATCAACATAAACGTATTCAAATTGATAGTAACATGATATTACAAAATATTAATGTTGCTAAAGTAGTTCAAGATTCATTAGTATATGCTAAAAAGGACTATTTTTTTAGAGTAAAAACAGAAAAAAAAATGGAAGCAATACATATTTTAGATATTTTAAACACTGCTTTGAGAGATAATAAAAGATTAGTTTCAGAAGAAGAATTAAATAAAATAAAACTTCAAAAGAAGAAGTTAGAAAAATCTATTGATGAAGACGATTTTTTTTCTATAAAATTAAATATTAAAAAATTAGAAGATATTAGTAAGAACTTTTTTTCATTGCAACTTAAAAAAACTTTCAGTTCCTTTTCAAATACGAATTATTTAAAGAGAAATAAATAATGCCTAAAATTATATTTTTACCACATAAAATTATATTACCTAATGGTGCTAAATTACAAGCAAAAGAAGGCGAAACTATATTAAATGTTGCATTACGTAATCATATTAAATTAGAACACGCATGTGAACAATCATGTGCTTGTAGTACATGTCATTGTATTATAAGAAAGGGTTTTCTTTCTCTTTCAGGATGGTCTGAAAAAGAAGATGATATTTTAGATAAGGCTTGGGGTCTTGAATCTGAAAGTCGTTTAAGTTGCCAAGCAATTATTGGAAATATGGATATTGAAGTAGAAATACCTTTATATAATATCAATTCTATTACAGAATATTGATTTTTATTTTTTAGTATAAGGATTTATATTGTCTTTAAATTGTATTTTAATTGGTGTTCCTTTTATTTGAAGACTATTATAAAAAAAATTAATTAAATACCTTTTATAAGGTGAAGATAAGTATGTAACTTGATTACCATGTATAATAATTTTAGGAGGATGAGAACTTCCTAAATGTGCATATTTTAATTTTATTCGACGTCCTTTAATTATTGGTGGTTGATGTTTTTTAATTGCCATATGCATGGTTTTTGTAAGTATTGAGGTACTAATTGTTTTTTTAGAATCTTCATGAGCTTCATGAATGGATTTAAATAATTGAAATATTCCCTTCTGATATAGTGCTGATATAAAGTGTATTCTAGAGAAAAAAAGAAATTTTAGTTTATTTTTTATTGTTTCTTTAAATTGTTTTTTTTCTGAATAATTTAATCGGTCCCATTTATTTATAACAATAACAATTCCTTTCCCAGATTTTAAAATAAAATCTGATAATAATAAATCTTGACTGCATATTTTATTACATGCATCTATCATTAATAGAATTACATTTGATTTTTCAATACTTTGTAATGTTTTAATTATTGAAAACTTTTCAATAATACTAAGATTTTTATTTTTTCTAGATGCTCCTGCAGTATCAATTAAAATATAATTATTATTATTGTATTTAATAGGTGTTGAAACACTATCTAATGTGGTTCCCGGTGTATTGCATGTAATCATTCTTTCTTCTTTTAGAATACTATTAATTAAAGTAGATTTTCCAACGTTAGGGCGACCTATAAAGGCTATTTTAGTTTCTAACTTTTTTATCTCAGAGTATTGATAATTTAATATTGTTTTTTTTTCTTTCTTAAATTCTAAATTTATCCAAGGAATGAAATATTTTATAATAAGAGTATTGATACCTTGATTATGGCTAGCAGAAACTTTATGTATTTTATTAAATCCTAATGAATAAAATTCATTAATATTAAAAGTATTATTTATACCATCAATTTTATTAATAATAAGAATTGTTTTTTTTTCATATTGTCTAATTTTTTTAGATATTTCAAATTCTTGAGGCATTAAGCCGTCACGAGCATCTACTATAAATAAAATTAAATGCGACTCTTGTATAGCTATAAGTGTTTGTTCATATGCTTTTTTTTCTATTTCATTTGATTTTATATCTAGACCTGCTGTATCAATTAAAATTATTTTTCGATTCAAGTCTTCCGATTTACAATATCCATATTGTCTATCTCTAGTCACGCCTGGATGATTAGCGACTAATGCATTTCTGCTTTTTGTTAAACAATTAAATATAGTAGATTTTCCTACATTAGTACGACCGATTAATACAATAATAGGTGTCATTTTAAGTATATATACTCTTTTTAAAAATTTTTTGTATGTATAAATGAAAGAAATAGTTTTATGTGCGAGTTTTGCATTTATTATTTTAATTCATTTAATTTCATATTAATAATTTCTTTAGATGCATTAGAACTTTCAAGAAATAAGCTCTTTTCCCAAGCTTTTATTGCTGCTTTTTTATTATTTTGTTTAAAAAAAATATCACCTTTTATATTTTCGATTATATTAGACCAGTTATGATCATTAATAGTTTTAAGTATATTTATAGATTTTTTATATTCTTTTTGTTGTATTGTAATTTTAGTGATTCTTATTTTTAAAATATTTCTTAAATTTTCTTCTTTTGTATATTTTAAGCTATTATTTAATTGAATAATAGCTTTCTGGAAATCATTTTTTAACACATATTTTTTTGCTAGAAACATAGCAGTTAAAGTACCATAAATATTTTTATTTTGAATGATAAATGTTTCAGCTTTATTTAAGTTTGTGGGTTTATTTATATTGATTTCTTTTATAATATTTTCATATTGTAATGGATTTAAATTATTTGTATCAGTTTTAAAGGAATATTTCCAATAGCATAAAATTATACTGAAAATAATAAAAAATATAATAAAAAATATGATTTTTGTTTTAAAAAAATTGAACATTTGATTCTCTTTGATTTCAGATGATATATATTAATTTTTTTATAAATTAATAATTTTTTATATTAATACTACTAATTAATATTACTATTTTAACTAAAATATAATTTTTTTTTTAAAATTTTGTCTTGAATGCAATAGTGAATTTCATTATTAATAATTTTTTATTTAATTTAGCTTAAAATTATAACATATAAAAAAGTTATCCGTATGAAAATCACTAATTGTACACAGTTAGTTAATGTCATAAC
>NZ_CP034880.1 GCF_005081945.1 Buchnera aphidicola (Brachycaudus cardui)
TATTGTATAAATTTGTTTTATTTAATAAATCATTTCATTAATGTCGAGAAAATTGTTATGAATTCTAAAGTTATTATTTTTGATACAACTTTACGTGATGGGGAACAAGCATTACAAGCAAGTTTGAGTGTTAAAGAAAAACTTCAAATTGCATTATCTTTAGAAAAATCTGGAATAGATGTCATTGAAGTAGGATTTCCTATTTCATCTCCAGGAGATTTTAAATCTGTACAAACAATATCAAAAAATATTAAAGATAGTCGAATATGTAGTTTAGCTCGTTGTGTAGAAAAAGACATTGATGCCGCTGGTCAAGCTATGTCTTCTTCTGATTCATTTCGGATACATATATTTTTAGCTACTTCTGTGCTTCATATGGAATCTAAATTAAGAAAAAATTTTAATGAAATTATAGATATGGCTGTTTTTTCAGTAAAAAAAGCTTTACGTTATACTGATGATATTGAATTTTCTTGTGAAGATGCTAGTAGAACTACAATAGATAATTTATGTCGTATTGTAGAAAAATTAATAAATTCTGGTGTAAAAACTATAAATATACCAGATACAGTAGGATATACTATACCTAATGAGATTTCTTATATTATTAAAAATCTTTTTGAACGTGTACCTAATATTCATAAATCTATCATTTCAGTACATTGTCATGATGACTTAGGAATGGCAGTAGGAAATTCAATATCAGCTATACAGGCAGGTGCTAGACAAATAGAGGGAACTATTAATGGAATTGGCGAAAGAGCTGGAAATACAGCTTTAGAAGAAGTAATTATGGCTATAAAGGTTAGAGAAGATATTTTAGGTGTTTCTACAAATATAAATCATAAAGAAATTTATCGTACTAGTCAAATTATTAGTCAAATTTGCAATATGCCTATTCCGGCTAATAAAGCTATAGTAGGTAGCAATGCATTTGCTCATTCATCTGGAATTCATCAAGACGGAGTTTTAAAGAATAGAAAAAATTATGAAATTATAGATCCTAGTACTATTGGTTTAAAAGAAGTTAAACTTAATTTAACTTCTCGTTCTGGAAGAGCAGCAGTAAAATATTATATGGATGAAATGGGTTATACAAGTAGTGATTATAATATAGATGAACTTTATACTGCATTTTTAAAATTAGCAGATAAAAAAGGACAAGTGTTTGACTATGATTTAGAAGCATTAGCATTTATTAATAAACAACAAGATCAGCCTGAATATTTTTCTTTAAAATTTTTCAGCGTGCAATCTATTTCTAATGGTTTATCAACTGCTTCAGTAAAATTATTATGTGGTAAAGAAATACATACGGAATCTTCTACAACCAGTAATGGACCAGTAGATGCAATTTATCAAGCATTAAATAGAATTACACATTTTCCTATAATTTTACAAAAATTTCAACTTGTAGCTAAGGGTAAGGGTAAAGATGCTCTTGGTCAAGTCGATATTTTAGTTGAATATGAAAAACGTAAATTTCATGGAATTGGTTTAGCTACTGATATTATTGAATCATCAGCTCAGGCAATGGTAAATGTATTAAATAATATATGGAAAGCACGAGAAGTTAATAAAAAACTAAAAATTTTAAAACATTTTAAAAAAAAATAACATATTTTATCAAAGAGAAAAATTTATCATGAAAAAAAAATATTTTATTGCAGTACTACCAGGTGATGGAATAGGACCTGAAGTTATGAAAGAAGCATATAAAATTTTAAATGTTTTAAAAAATCATTTTTTATTACCAATAGAAACAAAGGAATTTAATATTGGTGGTATAGCCATTGATCGTGAAGGTGTTGCTTTACCAAAAAACACATTAAAGGGATGTGAAAATTCTGATGCAATTTTATTTGGATCTGTAGGGGGTGATAAGTGGAATAATCTTTCAATAGAAAAACGTCCTGAAAGAGGAGCTTTACTTCCTTTAAGAAAACATTTTAATCTTTTTTCTAATTTAAGACCATCAAGATTATATCCAGTATTAAAATCTCTATCTCCTTTACGTTCCGACATTGTAAAAGATGGTTTTGATATATTATGTGTTAGAGAATTAACAGGAGGAATTTATTTTGGAGAACCTAGGGGTCGTATTAAAAAAAATAATTCTGAATATGCTTTTGATACAGAGATTTATCATAAATCTGAAATTATGAGAATTGCTCATTTATCCTTTCAATTAGCACGTTCTAGAAAACAAAAGGTTTGTTCAATAGATAAAGCAAACGTTCTTCAAAGTTCTATTTTTTGGAGAGAAGTAGTAGAAAATGTTTCAAAACAATATCCAGATATTACTTTATCTCATTTATATATTGATAATGCTTGTATGCAAATTATTAAAGATCCTAAACAATTTGATATATTATTATGTTCTAACCTTTTTGGAGATATTATTTCAGATGAATGTGCTATGATTACCGGTTCTATTGGTATGTTACCATCAGCAAGTTTAAATGAAAAAAATTTTGGTTTATATGAACCGGCTGGTGGTTCTGCACCTGATATTAAGGGTAAAAATATTGCTAATCCTATAGCTCAAATTCTTTCTGTTTCTATGTTAGTTAGATATGGTATGAAATTAGATTTTATAGCAGATAAAATTGATAAAGCAGTAAGTAATGTTTTACAAGCAGGTTATAGAACTATAGATATATCTGATGGTAAAAATTATTTAAATACAAATCAAATGGGTGATATTATTACCAGTTTTTTAATTAATGGTGAATGAAAAAATGAAAAAGACATTATATGACAAAATATATGATTCACATATTATATATGAAGATAAAAATAATACATCTATTTTATATATAGATTTACATTTACTTCATGAAGTTACATCACCTCAAGCTTTTGATTCATTACGTAATAAAAGTCGTCAAGTTAGACAACCTAAAAAAACTTTTGCTACTATGGATCATAATGTTTCAACAGAAAGTAAAGATATTAATGCATCTGGTTCGATGGCAAAAATACAAATGGAGGAATTAATAAAAAATTGTAATGAGTTTAATATTCCATTATATGATTTAAATAATCCTAATCAAGGAATTGTACATGTTATAGGTCCTGAACAAGGAATGACTTTACCTGGTATGACAATTGTGTGTGGTGATTCTCATACATCAACTCATGGAGCATTTGGTGCATTATCTTTTGGTATAGGTACTTCAGAAGTAGAGCATGTACTTGCTACTCAAACTTTAAAACAACAACGTTTTAAAACTATGAAAATAGAAATATCCGGTATTATGCAAAAATTTATTACTGCTAAGGATATCATCCTATCAATTATCGGAAAATTAGGATCTTCAGGGGGTACCGGATATGTAATTGAATTTTGTGGTAGTGTAGTTGAAAACATGAGTATGGAAGAAAGAATGACAATTTGTAATATGGCAATTGAAATGGGTGCAAAGTCTGGATTAATAGCACCAGATGAAATTACATATGCGTATTTAAAAAACAGAATGTATTCACCATATGGTGAATATTGGGACAAATCATTACATATTTGGAAAACATTAAAAACAGATAAAGATGCTATTTTTGATAAAACTTTTGTTATTAATGTATCAAATCTTTCACCTCAAATTACTTGGGGTACAAATCCTGATCAGGTTATTTCAGTAAATGAAAAAATACCTGATTTTAATTTGTTTGATAATTTAGTTAAACAGGATTTAGCTAAATCTGCCTGTAAATATATGAATTTAAAACCAGGTATGTATTTAACAGATGTTAAAGTTGATAAGGTATTTATTGGATCTTGTACTAATGCTCGAATAGAAGATTTAAGAGCAGCATCTAATGTATTAAAAAATAAAAAAATTTCTAAAAATGTAAAAGCTATTGTTGTTCCTGGTTCAGGTTTAGTTAAAAGAGAAGCTGAAAGTGAAGGTTTAGATAAAATTTTTATTAATGCCGGATTCGAATGGCGTTTACCTGGATGTTCTATGTGTTTAGGTATGAATAATGATAAATTAAGTAATGGTGAACGTTGTGCTTCTACTAGTAATCGGAATTTTGAAGGTCGACAAGGTAGGGGGGGTCGAACTCATTTAGTCAGTCCTATTATGGCTGCAGCTGCAGCTTTACATGGTAAGTTTTTTGATGTTAGAAAATTAGATAATAGTGGGAATAATTAAAAATGTTTAAATTTACTGAACATACAGGTGTTGTTGTTCCTTTAGATATAGCTAATATTGATACTGATACTATAATTCCTAAACAATTTTTGCAGAAGGTAAGTAAAATTGGATTTGGTAAATATTTATTCCATGATTGGCGTTTTCTAGATACTAGGCAATTACAAAAAAATAAAAATTTTATTTTGAATAAAGAAGTTTATAAAAATGCAAGTATTTTACTAACTAGAGAGAATTTTGGTTGTGGATCATCAAGAGAACATGCTGTATGGTCTTTATTAGATTATGGTTTTAGAGTGATAATTGGATCTACTTTTGCTGATATTTTTTATAATAATAGTTTTAATAATAAACTTCTTCTAATTACATTAGATAAAAAAGATATTAATTTTCTTTTTGATGTTGTTAAGATGAATATAGGTATTTCTTTTAATGTAAATTTATTAAATAATGAAATTATTGTAAATAAACGTTCTTTTTCATTTCAATTAGATGATTTTCGTCGCACATGTTTATTAAACAATTTAGATAATATTGATTTAACTATGAAATATTCTGATAAAATACAAGATTATGAAGATAAAATTTCTAGTTGTCTTATAGGTAGAAGAAAATTTAGTTCTTATATTTAATTTTTTATTTTTTATAAAAAAAAAGCGAAAGTTTTATTAATAAAACTTTCGCTTTTTTTTTATAAAAAAATTATGTTTATTTATCTTTTTATATAAGTTTTAAAAGACCTTGTTATTTTGCATTTATATAATAAGAAGCATTTATTAAAAATAATAACATGCATTTATATGTTTTTTTCAATAAAAAGTTCTTTGAAAGATAAAAAAAATACTTTAAATAAAAAATATATAAGATTTATTTTAAAAAAAGGGAGGGAGTAAACAAGAAAATAAGGAAAATAAGGAAAATAAGGAAAATAAGAAATAAGGTAGTCTACGTAAAAAACGTATTAATTTTATAAATTTTATTATAACTAATTATCAGGATATGTATTTGTAGCTATTTTTCGCAAATAATAATAGCTTATATTAACTTGTTTCTTTAAACCGTTAGGTCCTAATTTTGTTAATTCACTCACAGTATACTTAGCGACTAAAGCACGAAGAATTGTTTGTCTAGCTTCTTTTTCATCTAAATTTATTAATTTTTGAGCATTTCTTTTTTTCTTATAAAAAGCATGTCTAGAAATTCTATATTTAAAGATATTTTTAATCTGAGTATCTTTAGAACGTCTTTTAGCATCATTCATTGTAATAGGTTTTAAACCCTTGCTGATTAGATTAGTATTTATCCAACCTAATTGTTGTTTTTTAGCATTTATTAGTTTTTGTTCAGAAACACCAAATAACATGAAAAATAATGGCGTAAGTGTAATCATTTTAGGCATATAATTACCTAATACTCGATCCCAAGTTTTTTTACAAGTAACAAAACCCATAGGTTCCATAAAATTTGTAATTAATCTAGAGGCTCGTGTGATAGATTTATTTCCAGCTTTAGATACTGTAGATAAACCGCATTCATCAGATAATTGTTCAACAGATGCTTGAACTAATTCAGAAGAAATATTAAAATGATAAATCATAGCTGAGACCATAGCTCTCATGGCACATGCCCGATGTTCGTTTAACTGTCTAAATCTTTTTAAAGGTAATCCAATTTTAATATTTTTAGCTTGTAAAATATAATTTAATTCACATCGTGCAACATCTATTTCTGATGCTTTTTTCATTGCATAACAAATAAAAGAAGGTCGACGTTTATTATTTTTAGGTGGTATAAAAATCGGATTCGGATTATTTATATAACATTTTCTTGATTGCATAACGTAGTATTTTAAATTAGTAGAAGAAAGTTATTTTTTATATTGATAAATGTAAAAAAGATAGTTTTATTTATGACCTAAATTTTTTATATATAAGAATATGTACTTTACTTTTATTTTTTTTTATGAATAAATATAATTTATAAAAGATACGGATATTCTTATCATAAATTTTAATTATTTTCAATATAACTTATTAAAATTTTTTAGAATATTTTTAACATTAATATATAAAAAAATAAACTTTATAATTTTTATTTAAAATATAGTAACATTAGGAATAATAAAAATGGAAAAAATTATTGAAAAAACTATATATGCTTCTCGTTGGTTAATGTTTCCTGTGTATGTAGGTCTATCATTTGGATTTATATTATTAACACTAAAATTTTTTCAACAAATTATATTTGTTATTCCAGATATTTTAGCTATGTCAGAATCTGGATTAGTATTAATTGTCTTATCATTAATCGATATTGCTTTAGTGGGTGGACTATTAGTAATGGTAATGTTTTCTGGTTATGAAAATTTTATTTCTAAAATGGACATGGAAGACAATCAAAAAAGATTAGGATGGATGGGTACTATGGATGTAAATTCAATTAAAAATAAAGTTGCATCATCAATAGTTGCTATATCCTCTGTACATCTTTTACGTCTTTTTATGGAAGCTGAAAAAATATTAGATAATAAAATTATGTTATGTGTTATAATTCATTTAACATTTGTATTATCTGCTTTCGGTATGGCGTATATTGATAAAATGAGTAAAAAAAAATATCTTCCACATTAATTTTTTATTAAAATCAATAATAAGTTAAACTTATTTAATTCTTGTTATGTTAATTTTTAAAAAATTTAATATCTCAATTTATCATAAATTCTTCTTTTAAAAAATAATTTTACTTAATCAAGTGTATTTAGTGTCTAGAAAAAATTATATATATAATCCTAAACCAGTTTTTAATCCAACTCATAATAAGAGAAAAAGATCTAAATTTATTTGTTATGCTATGAAAAAAGCATCAGAAATAGACGTTGCTAGAAGTAGTTTAAATTATACTTTGCTACCTATAGATCCTAAAACTGGTAATGTTTTACCTCGATTTAGACGATTAAATGAACATCGAGCATGTGCTATGAGAGCTATAGTACTTGCTATGTTATATTATTTTGATATTGATTCTAATTTAGTTCAAGCTTCTATTGAAACATTAGCAGATGAATGTGGTTTATCTACTTTTTCAGATTCAGGCAATAAATCTATTACTCGTGCATCAAGATTAATAAATGAGTTTTTAGAACCTATGGGTTTTATAAAATGTAAACGAGAAAAAAGTAAATCAATGAGTAATTATATACCTAAAAAAATATCTTTAACTCCAATGTTTTTTATGTTGTTTGATATCTCGGAGTCAAAGATTAATAATTATTTATGTTCACGAATAAATTTTTCTCAAAAATCAAACATACAAGAAAAAAAAATGTTTATTTCTTTATCAGATATAGAAATGATATCACAATTAGATGAAAAATCTGCTAGAAATAAAATTTTAAATGCCTTAATTAACTATTATAGCGCTAGCCAATTAACAAAAATAGGTCCTAAAGGTCTGAAAAAAAAGATAGATATTGAATATAATAATTTATGTAAATTATATAAAAAAAAATAATAAAACAAATTTATACAATA
>NZ_CP034881.1 GCF_005081945.1 Buchnera aphidicola (Brachycaudus cardui)
ATGAAAAAAAGTGAAATGATTTCTTTTGAAAAAAGAGATGTAATTAATGCGAAATAATGCATGTAAAATTGAAATACTTCAAAGAAAAGCCCGCTATCATTTAGATCCTACAACCATTTTTAATCATCTTTGCGGATCAAAATCAGCAACATTATTACTTGAAACAGCAGAAGTGAATAAAAAAAATGATTTAGAAAGTATAATGATTATTGATAGTGCAATACGCATTTCTGCTCAAAATAATTCTGTACAATTAACTGCACTTTCTGATAATGGTGCATATATTTTATGTATGTTAAAAAATAATCTAGATGAAGACAAAAAACTTAAATTTTTTGAATCTTCACAAAGCATCAATATAATTTTTCCTGCTATTGAAAACAATCTGGATGAAGACAAAAAACTTTTTTCATTATCAGTATTTGATGCATTTAGATTCATTATGAATATATTTAACGATACCAAGAAAAAAAATAAAGCAATTTTTTTTGGAGGTCTTTTTTCCTACGATCTGATTTCTAGTTTTGAATCATTGCCGAGACTAGAGAACAAACAAAAATGTCCAGACTTTTGTTTCTATTTAGCTGAAACTTTATTAGTTTTAGACCATCAAAAGCAAACATGTTTGATTCAAAATAGTATTTTTACTACAAACACAGATGAAAAAAAAAGAATTCAACAAAGAGCAATAGAAATAGAACAAAAACTTGCAGAAGAATTAAATATTATTCCGAAACATGAAATTAAAAATATTGAATTAACTTCAAACATGAGTGATTTGCAATATTGTAATATAATCCAAAAACTACAAATACTGATTCAAAAAGGCGAGATTTTTCAAGTTGTACCATCTCGAAAATTTTTTTTACCCTGCACCAATGCACTATCTGCTTACCAAGAATTAAAAAAAAGCAACCCTAGTCCCTATATGTTTTTCATGCAAGATAAAGATTTTAAACTTTTTGGTGCATCACCAGAAAGCTCTTTAAAATTTGATTCAAAAACACATCAAATTGAACTATATCCGATAGCAGGGACTAGACCTAGAGGCAGAAAAAAAGATGGATCGTTAGATTTAGATTTAGACAGTAGAATTGAACTTGAGATGAGAACTAATCATAAAGAACTTGCAGAACATTTAATGTTGGTAGATTTAGCTCGTAATGATCTTGCGCGCATTTGTGAACCGGGTTCAAGATATGTTTCAGAATTAGTTAAGGTTGATAAATATTCACATGTAATGCATTTAGTCTCTAAAGTAGTTGGCAAATTAAAAAGTGGATTAGATGCTCTGCATGCTTATGCTGCATGCATGAACATGGGAACGCTGACCGGAGCTCCTAAAGTTAGAGCTATGCAATTGATCGCTGAATCTGAACAACAAAAAAGAGGCAGTTATGGAGGCGCTATAGGTTATTTTACTGGTTCAGGAAATTTAGACACGTGTATAACGATACGGTCAGCATATGTAGAAAAAGATATCGCTACTATTCAAGCAGGTGCAGGTATTGTTTTTAATTCTGTAGCTAAAGATGAAGTGAATGAAAGCTTAAATAAAGCACAAGCGGTAATAAATGCGATAAAAAAAGCACATGATTCAAGAGGAACTCTTTAAAAAATGGCAAATATTTTATTATTAGACAATATAGATTCCTTTACTTATAATCTTGTTGAACAATTGAGAAAACAAAACAACAAAGTTTTAATTTATCGTAACACAGTCGATATAAAAATTATTTTATCAACATTGAAAAAGATAAAAAATCCCATACTGATGTTATCTCCTGGACCCGGTTTGCCGCGACAGGCTGGATGCATGTTAGAGTTGATCAAAAAAGTAAAAGGCAATATCCCTATAATAGGAATCTGTTTAGGCCATCAGGCAATAGTAGAAGCTTATGGAGGCATGATTGGATATGCAGGTGAGATATTCCACGGAAAAGCGTCTTTAATCAATCACGATGGTTTAGAGATGTTTAGAGGGATATCTCAACCACTTGCTGTTGCTCGGTATCATTCTCTTATCTGTAACAAAATACCAGATCATTTTACAATTAATTCTTTTTTTAACAAAATGATTATGTCTGTAAGAAATGATCTAGATCATGTATGTGGGTTTCAATTTCATCCTGAATCTATTTTAACCACTTGTGGGGATCAAATATTAAAACAAATTATTCATTGGGCATCTTTAAAATATATTTCGACAATAGACAATACTCTATTATAAAATATATATCACTAAAAAATATCAGATATAAAAAAGATATTAATTTTCAATATACTTAATAATCTTTCAATCATGACAATAAATTTATAAGCTTCCTTATTCCTTTCAGGATCAAGAAAAACATCATCTAACCTATAAATTGTTTTTCAATCAACAAAGTAGAGAGTTTCTCTTTACTCTTGTCCATTGTGCAATCAGGCGATATATTATTCTGACCAGTTCAATCAATTTTAGTTAAATTAACACTTAATTAAAATATTATTAAAAAAATTTCTCTATCTATCGCTTTTGATTCAACTGTTCTGCAGCAGAACCATCATAAATTGTTCAGTCAAATATATTTTGAAAAATATCTAAAGAACAAATAAACAGATATCTCTTTATATACAAAATATTCATGATAACAAACTGACGATAATGCAATATAAAAATATCTTAGAGCTCAGGTATAAAAGATTATCAATAACACCTAATAGAAAATAAACAATAGGATTAAAATTTTTTTTAAATTTTCATCATAAAATAATAGTATTTTAAAAAAAAAGTTATCCACAATTTCTGTGTATAAGTTTATTAAAAAATTTGTATAATTTCTATTATATTTATAAAAAAAATTATGTAACTATATGTTTTATATATATTTATTTTTTATGTATACCCCAAACAAGAGATGTTATTAACTTGTTCATAAGTCTGGGGATAACTTCTGTATAGATATGATTAGAATATACTGTCCCTACTATCAACGCTGTATAATAAAAAAACTATATAAAATAAAAAAACATTAACTTCTTTTAAAAAAAAACAAATATATATATATATATGTATTTATTTAATTGTTATTATTTTTTTTTATTTAAGTAATTATTAGTATCAATCTATTTAACATATTCTTTATGTATTTAAATATTATGTCCTATTTTTTTTTTACAAAAATAAAAACAGACAATCTTGCCTTAATCGATTAAATTAGTTATT